>CACNWC010000006.1 GCA_902624075.1 uncultured Pelagibacteraceae bacterium
ATCTGTATTCACTTCTTTAGAAATTTTAATATCATTAATGGATGGATTTATAAATAAACTAGTTCGAATTTTTTTTTTTTTAAATTTGTTGATAATTTTTTTAATCTTAGACTTGTTCTTAATAAGATTTAGCCCTCCTTCAGTAGTTATTTCTTTTCTATTTTCAGGTACAATGCATATAAAGTCTGGATTTATTTTTAAAGCTATATCAACAATTTCTGGATTTGTTGATATTTCTAAATTAACCATCAACCCTTTAATAGAACATATTTTTTTTGCATCTATATCTTTGATATGTCTTCTATCTTCTCTAAGATGTATGGTAATTGAATTTGCACCAAATTTTTTAGCAACTTTGGCTGCTAACAAAGGGTCTGGATGATATTCCCCTCTAGCATTTCTTAGAGTGGCTATATGATCTATATTTACACCTAAACGTTTCACTTAATATATCTACTTCCAGGTGTAGTAATTGGTATTAATTTTAAATTTTTAGGTAACTTACTTTTATTAAATGTTGGCACATTAATTTTTAAATGAGAAATAATTTTTTTTTTAATTTTTAAATCTTTTTTGGTTGATCTATCAATTATTGAAGCAAAACCAATTACTTTTGCTTTTGATTTTTCAACTAACTTTACACATTCAAGACTTGATTTACCTGTTGTAATAACATCTTCAATCATCAATACCTTAGATTTTTTTTTAATTGCAAAGCCCCTTCTCAAAACAAATTTTCCTTTAACTCTTTCACAAAAAATTGTTTCTTTTCTTAAAATTTTTCCAATTTCGTATCCAATAATAATTCCACCCATTGCTGGGGATAAAATCAAGTCAATTTTTTTATAACTTTTTTTGATCTTATTTGCTAAGGATTTGCATATTTTATCTGCTAAATGAGGATGGCTTAAAAGTTTAGCACATTGAATATATTTTGAGGAATGTAAGCCTGAAGATAAAACAAAGTGTCCTTCTAATAAAGCATCAGTTTTTCTTAAAATATTTAAGGATTTTTTGGGTGAAAGCATTTCTTTTATCTTCGTGTCTAATTATTTTAAATTTTATACTCTTTTGTTTGAGCTCTGCAATAAAATTAGTAAAATTTTTAAGATCTCTGATGATTAATTGAAACTTAAAATTAATATAATTAGGGTTTTTTCCAGCCATTTCTAAATTTGATATATTCAATTTGTGTTGACCAATTAAAGAGCTAACGTTTCCTAGTTGACCAGGTTTATCTGGTAAAGAAATCCACAGAGTGGTATTATACTTTTTTACTCTTTCTTCTTTTTTTTCACCCTTGTCATGCCAATATCTTCTAATTGCAGATCTAGCTTTTCCAGTCTTCGTAGTTGGGATCCAATGTAATGAAGGTGAATTATTTTTTGAGGTTATGATGTTAACTGTATCACCATTTCTTAGTATTGATTGTAATTCACTTTTATTACCATTAATTTCACATCCAATAGCTGTATCGCCTACTTTAGTGTGTACTGCATAAGCAAAATCAATTGGTGTTGCATCTTTTGGTAATTTAATTACTGATCCTTTTGGTGTGAAACAAAAAACATTTTCTTGGAACATTTGTAATTTTGTATATTCATAAGAATGTTCAGGATTTTCATTTTTTTCTATAATTTCTACTAAATCTTTTAACCAATCATACTCTTTCCAAGTTAGTGAATTAAATTTTTCTGACGATTTATATTGCCAGTGAGATGCTACACCTCTTTCAGCAAAATCATGCATTTCTTTAGTTCTTATTTGGATCTCTATTGGTTTTTTGTAAGGGCCAATTACAGCTGTGTGTAAAGATTTATATCCATTAATTTTAGGAGAAGAAATGTAGTCTTTAAATTTACCAGGAATACAATTCCATTGTTTATGCAGCACTCCTAAAGTTTTGTAACAATTATCTGTATTATCTAAAATAATTCGAAATCCAATAATATCTGTAATTTGTTCTAATGATACTCTCTTTTTTTGAACTTTTCTCCAAATTGAAAAAGGAGTTTTTTCACGACCATAAATTTTTGATTTAATTTTATACTGATTTAAAAGAAAAGTAATTTCACCAGAAAGATTTTCAAAAATATCTTTTTTATCTAATTTAATTTCATCTAATCGATTTTGAATTAATTTTCTTGCATCATGATTTAAAACTTCAAAAGATAAATCTTCCAATTCATCTCTTATACGATGCATTCCCATTCTGTCAGCAAGTGGAGCATATATCTCCATCGTTTCTTGCGCTATTCTATGTTTTTTAGATTGTTGTTTAAGTGCTTTTATTGTTCTCATGTTATGTAAACGGTCAGCAATTTTAACTAATAGCACTCTAATATCTTTAGACGTAGCTAAAATTAATTTTCTGAAATTTTCAGCTTTAGAGTAAGAAGATGCTGTATTTTCAAGTGCTGAGATTTTAGTAACACCATCAACCAAATCTGCAACTTCTAAACCAAATTCACCTTTGATAGTCTCATATGTTGCATAAGTATCTTCTATAGTATCATGAAGTAAGCCTGTAGCTATGGTTGCACTGTCTAATTTTAAATCCGTCAATATGTTTGCGACTTCAATTGGATGAACTGAGTAAGGATCTCCAGAAGCTCTTTTTTGATTACTGTGAGCTTTTACAGCAAATTCATAAGCTTTGTTGAGTTTTTCAGGATTTAAAAATTTATTATAAATTTTTACTTTATTAATTAGTTCATCTGAATTTAACATCATTTTATTATATCATTAATTCAAATTTGTTTAATAGAACTTATGTCTCTATTTGAAAGAGAAAAAAGTAAGCTTTTTATGTGATGTTTTGATACAGGATGAACCCAATTTTTATCAATTTCAAATAATGGAAATAAAACAAAATTACGTTTATGCAATCTTGGATGGGGCAAATTAATGCCTTTAAAATTTGATCTTTTGTCAAAATCAAGAATATCAATATCACAAATTCTTGGGGCATTTCTTTTAGTCTTTTTTCTTCCAAGGGATTTCTCTATTTGTTTACATATAGATAATAATTCTAGAGCTTTTAAACTTGTTTTAGCTTTTAAAACTATGTTGTAAAATTTTGGATCATTTGGATTTGGCCAAGATAATGTTTCATAATAATTTGATGATTGAACAATTTTAATATTTTTTTTACTCAAACAAATTTTAGCTTTTTCTATATTGTTGTATCTATTTCCTAAATTAGATCCGATTCCTAAATAAACAATTTTAGCTGGTTTTTCTAACATATCTTGCTTTATCACGATTCCAATCCTTATTTTTCTTTGCAACTCTTTTATCAAATTTCTTTTTACCTTTAGCTACAGCCAACTCAATTTTCGCTTTCCCTTTTTTAAAATACATTTTCGTTGGAATTAAAGTAAAACCTTCTCTTTGCATTTTACCTATTAGTTTATTAATTTCACGTTTGTTTAATAATAGTTTTCTTTGATCTAAAGGTTTATGATTAGAATAACTTGCTTGCTTATAGGATGCTATATGTGAATTAATTAAAACTATCTCTCCATTTTTTTCAACTGCATAAGAGTCCGCAATATTTACTTTCCCATTTCTGATAGATTTAATTTCTGATCCCTTGAGTACAATACCAGCTTCAAAAAGATCTTCAAAAAAAAAGTTGAAACTAGCTTTTCTATTTAAACAAATCATTTTTAAAGCATGATTGGTTTTTTTTATCATCAAATTAATTTCGTAGACTGAAGTGCTTTTTTAACAATTTCTTTAGTTGAATCTGTTACTTTAACTAATGGCAGTCGCACATCATCATCACAAAGATTTAATAATTTTGCTGCATACTTTACTGGACTAGGATTACTTTCAACAAACATCGCAGTATGTAATGGTAAAAGAATTTCGTTTAATTTATTTGCTTGTTTGACATCATTTTCTTTTTCTGATTTTGAAAATTTTTGAAACTCAGAACAAAGTTTTGGAGCAATATTTGCTGTTACACTTATTGCACCGACGCCACCTCTTTTGTTAAATTCAAGCGCATTGTCGTCATTTCCTGTTAGTTGAATGAAATCTTTTCCCATTTTTTTCAAAGTTTGATCCACTCTATTTAAGTCTCCGGTAGCATCTTTGACTCCAATAATATTTTTTAATTCATATAATCTTGCCATTGTGTCTACAGACATATCAATAACTGATCTTCCTGGTATATTGTAAATTAAAATTGGAATTCCACAGTTATCATTTATTGCTTTGTAATGTTGAAACAGTCCTTCTTGAGTAGGTTTGTTGTAATAAGGAGTGACTATCAACGCTCCACTCGCCCCTATTTTTTCTGCATGTGTTGTCAATGAAATAGCTTCTTCTGTAGAGTTAGAACCTGTCCCTGCGAAAACAGGAAGTTTACCTTTGCTTTCTTTAACGCATAATTCAATAACTTTTTCATGCTCATGGTGACTTAATGTAGGAGATTCTCCAGTTGTACCAGCTGGCACTAGACCATTAGTACCATTTTCAATATGAAAATGGATTAACTTGATATAAGTTTCCTCATCTAACTTATTATTTTTAAATGGAGTGATTAAAGCAACATTTGAACCTTTGAACATAAATACTTATAACATAGTTTAAAGATTCATGTAGCAAAAGATTATGTTTAAAAAATTATTATTTCTTATCTGTTTCATTACACTTTTAGATAATATCAGTTCTGCATTTGCAGAAATAATACCCATAAAAAAACCTTCTCAAACCAAAGAATTAAAAGAAAAAAAATTATTAGTTGATGTATTAAAACCATTGCCGAAACCAACAGCCAAAAAAATAATTAAAAAAGAGGAAAATAAGTCTCAGAAAGAAAAAAAAATAGTTAAAAAAAAGTCGAAAAAAGACACCATTCTCCCAAAAAAAAAACCTTTGATAGCAGGTTCAAAAAAAGTAGATATAGCTAAAAAGTCTAAATATTATAGTAAAAAAGATTTTTCAATTGCAAAAAAAGCTTTGTCAGAAATGAAGCAAGCCAAATGGACTGTCGCTTTAAAAACAGCAAAAAAAGCAAAAGATAAATCAATTTATGATTTTATACAATGGAGACATCTTTTAACTAAAGGTAACAAAGCATCATATTATGATTATAAAACTTTTATAGACAAAAATGAAAACTACCCCAGAATTGGTAGAGTTAAGTATTTAGCAGAACACAAATTATCAACTGATTTAGTCTCACCGAAGAAAATTATAGAATGGTTTAATACAAATGAGCCTTTGAGTGGTTTTGGAAAAATGATATTGGGTGAAAGTTTTATCTTAGATGGAAACATACAAAAAGGAATTTCTCTAATTAAAGAAGGATGGATTACAGCAGAATTAAGTAAATCTGAACTAAGATTTTATAGAAAAAAATTTAAAAAATATCTAAATGCCGATGACTATATTAAAAGAGCTGATTATCTTGCTTGGAATAATAAATACTGGGATCTAAAAAGATTATTGAGATATTTGCCTAAAGATTATGAATTATTATACACAGCAAGACAATTGCTAATGAGCAAATCATATGGTGTTGATAATGCCATATCCAAAGTACCTTCTAAATTTAAAAATGATGCTGGTTTAAATTACGATAGATTAAAATGGAGAAGAAAACGAGGAAGAGTTGACAGTTCTCTTGAAATTTTATTAAAAGTTAAAAATAATAAAGATTATTTAGTAAGACCAGATAAATGGTGGATTGAAAGGGAAATAATTTCTAGATCTCTTATTTATAAAAAAAAATATGAATTAGCATATAAGATTTCTAGCAATCATGCTTTAACAGATGGACCTGAATATGCTGCAGCTGAATGGATGAGTGGATGGATAGCTTTGAGTTTTTTAGATGATCCTTTGTTAGCTAAAGATCATTTTGAAAATTTTTACAACAATGTTGGTTATCCTATAAGTACATCGAGAGGAGCGTATTGGTTAGCTAAAACTTATAAAAAACTAAATAAACAAGAGTTAGCTAGACAATGGTTTGAAAAAGCTGCAAATTTTTTAACTACATATTACGGTCAATTAGCATTTATGGAACTTAATCCTGATAAAACATTCCAACTATCAAAAGACATGGAAGTATCAAAGGATTATAGAGAAAATTTCTTTAAAAAAGAATTGGTAAAAATAATTTATCTTCTTGATGAACTCGATGAAGATAAATACACAAAACACATTCTAAGACATCTAGCTAACGATAATATTGATAATGGAAGCGAAATATTGGCTTCGGAATTAGCTACAAGTATTGATAGATTTGATTTTGCAATACAAATAGCAAAAATTGCTTCATATGAAAAAAGATTTCATAATAAATTTAATTATCCAATAATTAGCACTCCTAAATATATTAATGGTAGAAAAATTCCAGATACAGCGTTTATTTTATCAATTATTAGACAAGAAAGTGAATTTGATTTAACCGCTAATAGCCATGCTGGTGCGAAAGGATTAATGCAATTAATGCCCTACACGGCGAAAGTAGTAGCAAAACAAGCAAATCTTCCTTATTCAAAATCAAGACTTACAAAAGATGCTGAATATAACATTAATTTAGGTTCTCATTATATTGCTGGTTTAATACTAGAATATGATGGAGCTTACCCTTTTGCGATTGCAGCTTATAATGCTGGACCTAAAAGAGTTCGTTATTGGAAAAAAATAAATAAAAACCCTCAAAAAAAACAAATCGATTATGTTGATTGGATTGAGTTAATTAAATTTAAAGAAACTAGAAATTATGTTCAAAGAGTTTTAGAAAATTATAATGTTTATAGATATATTTTAGAGCAAAAACCTGTAACTATGAAAAATTTCTTTAAAGATGAACCTTTGTATTAAATATGGCGGAAGAGGAGGGATTCGAACCCTCGGTACAAGTTTCCTCGCACGGTCATTTAGCAAACGACTGGTTTAAGCCTCTCACCCACTCTTCCAGGAAATTTGTCACTATTGATTGTATTGAATAATCAATATTTATAAAGTAATTATTCACATATAATGAAAAATAAGTACTCTATATTTTCACTGGTTAAAAATGCTTTTTCATATCATGAAAATTGGGAAAAAGCTTGGAAAGATCCTGAGCCAAAAAAAGAATATGATGCCGTAGTTGTTGGGGGTGGTGGTCATGGTTTAGCCACAGCCTATTATCTTGCAAAAAAACACAATATGAAAAATATAGCTGTCGTAGAAAAAGGATGGATTGGAGGTGGAAACACTGGAAGAAATACTACAATTATCAGATCTAATTATTTATGGGATGCTAGCGCTGGTCTTTATGATCATGCTTTAAAAATTTGGGAAGGTCTTTCACAAGAATTAAATTATAATGTAATGTTTAGTCAAAGAGGTGTAATGAATCTTGCTCATAATCTCCAAGATGTAAGAGATCTAAAAAGAAGAACTCATGCAAATAGATTAAATGGTATTGATGCTGTTTACCTTAATACTGAACAGGTTAAAAAATTTTGTCCAATAATTAATACATCACCTGATATTCGTTATCCGGTTTTAGGTGGAACTCTTCAACGAAGAGCTGGTACTGCACGACACGATGCTGTTGCATGGGGATATGCTCGTGGCGCTGATGAAATGGGAGTTGATATTATTCAAAACTGTGAGGTTAAAGGAATAAAAAGAAACGGTGATAGTGTTGAAGGAATTGAAACTACTAAAGGATTTATTAAAACTAAAAAAATAGGTGTAGCAGCAGCTGGTCATTCTAGTGTTATTGCAAATATGGCTGGTTTAAAATTGCCATTGGAAAGCAAACCACTTCAAGCTTTGGTATCTGAGCCTGTTAAACCAATTATTGACACTGTTGTAATGTCAAATGCTGTTCATGCATATGTAAGTCAATCTGATAAAGGAGAATTAGTCATTGGTGCTGGTACTGATGATTATGTATCTTATTCTCAAAAAGGAAGTCATGATATAGTAGAGGGTACCTTAAATGCTATTTTAGAATTATATCCAATATTTAGTAGAATGAGAATGTTAAGACAATGGGGTGGCATTGTTGATATATGCCCTGATGCGAGTCCAATTATAAGTAAAACTTCTATTAAAGGATTATATTTTAATTGTGGTTGGGGAACTGGAGGATTTAAGGCAACACCTGGTTCTGGAGATTTATTTGCCCACACAATAGCAAATGATGAACCGCATAAATTAAATGCTGCTTTTAATATTAATAGATTTGTAAGTGGAGATCTTGTTGATGAACATGGTGCAGCAGCAGTGGCACACTAATGTTTATAATTAATTGTCCGTATTGTGGTGAAAGAGAACAAAGCGAATTTAAAGCAGGTGGTGAAGCTCATATAGTCAGACCTAAACAACCAACTGAATTAAGTGATGATCAATGGGCTGAATATTTGTTTATGAGAAAAAATATCAAAGGTATCCAATTTGAAAGATGGGTGCATACACATGGATGTAGAAAATGGTTCAATGTTGTACGAGATACATCAAATGATGTTATTAAAGCAGTTTATAAAATGGGTGAAAAACCTCCAACTAAATAAATAGAGATAATGACAAAAAATTTAAGAGTTAAAACAAGTAAATTTATTGATGAAACATATAAAATTTCATTTAAATTTAATGGAACAACTTACTATGGATACAAAGGAGATACTTTAGCGTCTGCCCTAATAGCAAATGACATTCATTTAGTAGGAAGAAGTTTTAAATACCATAGACCACGTGGAATTATGACAGCTGGTTCTGAAGAACCTAATGCAATAGTTCAATTACATAATAATACTTCAAGAACAGAACCAAATGTTAGAGCTACAGAAATAGAAATTTATGAGGGACTAGAGGCCTCAAGTCAAAATTGTTGGCCGAGTGTAAACTTTGATGTAGGTGGAATAAATAATTTTTTGAGCCCAGTATTACCTGCAGGTTTTTATTATAAAACTTTTATGTGGCCGGCTAGCTTCTGGGAAAAATATGAATATTTTATTAGAAAATCTGCCGGATTAGGTAAATCTCCTACTGAACCTGATCCTGATATTTATGAACATAAATATATTCATTGTGACGTATTAGTTATTGGAGCTGGTATTTCTGGAATTATGGCTGCAAAAACGGCAGTAAAAAATGGTTTTAAAACACTTTTAGTGGATGAAAAATCTTATTTAGGAGGATCAACTATTTATCAAAATTCAGAAAATTTTAAAATTAATAATCAAAACTCAAATTCATGGCTGGAAAAAGAAATAAATGAAATTAAAAAACTTGAAAATCTAGAAATTAAAACAAGGACAAGTGTAGCTGCTTTTCATGGTTATAATTTTTTGTTAGCTCGAGAAAATTTAACAGATCACTTACCTTTTGATCAAAAAAAAAATAAAACCCGTCACAGACTACTTAAGATAAGAGCAAAAAAAGTTATAACAGCTACTGGATCCATAGAAAGACCATTGATTTTTGATAATAATGATCGTCCTGGTATTATGTTATCTTCAGCTATTGAAAAATATGCAAACTTTTTTGGTGTGGTTTGTGGTAAAAAAAATGTCCTTTTTACAAACAATGATAGTGCCTATGAAACAGCTATCAGCTTATTTCAAAAAGGAATAGATATAGAAGCTATCATTGATAATAGGGAAGAAATTGATTCAAGATTAATTAAAGAGACTGAAAAAAATAATATAAAAATCTATAAAGGATATACAGTAGTCAACACCAGTGGTTATAAAAGAATTAGTAAGATTTCAATAATGCAACTTTCTAAAGATGGTCAAAAGGTAGTTGGTCCCAAAATATCAATTAAATGTGACTGTCTTGGAATTTCTGGTGGATGGACTCCAGCAGTACACCTTTTTACTCAATCAGGTGGAAAGTTAGAATTTAGAGATGAAGATCAAGTTTTTATCCCAAAAATATATCCATCAAATCAAATTAGTATAGGTTCATGTAGTGGTGATTTTACTTTAGATGAAATATTGTCAAATATACCCAAAAAATTAATTGAATTTTTAGATATTAAAAAAACAGATTATGAAGATCTTGAGGTTTACTCTTCCTACAATAAATCAAAAAGAAATATATGGTTATTACCTTCAGATAAAGTTATTGGGAAAACAAAACCATTTGTTGATTATCAAAATGATGCAACTGCAAAAGATATTAAATTAGCTTTGAGGGAAGGTTTTAGATCAATAGAACATGTTAAAAGATACACTACAACAGGAATGGGAACTGATCAGGGTAAACTTGGTAATATGCATGCGTTAGGGATTATTTCTGAAACAGCAGGATCAAAAATGGGAGAACTTGGAACTACAACTTTTAGACCTCCCTACACACCACTTACATTTGGAACAATAGTTGGAAGAAATGTTGGTGAATATTTTGATATATTTAGAAAAACTCCAATTCATGAATGGCATGAAAAAAATAAAGCAAAATTTGAGAATGTAGGACAGTGGAAAAGAGCTTGGTATTATCCTAAAGAAGGTGAAAATATGCATGATGCAGTCCAAAGAGAGAGTAAAGCTGCAAGAGATAGTGCGGGGATATTAGATGCATCAACTTTAGGCAAAATTGATATTCAAGGAACTGATGCTTCTGAATTCTTAAACAGAGTTTACACAAATGCTTGGTCTAAGCTTGCGATAGGAAAATGTAGATATGGCTTGATGCTTAATGAAGATGGGATGGTATATGACGATGGTGTTACAACACGATTAGATGAAAACCATTATATAATGACAACAACAACAGGTGGTGCTGCAACTGTTTTAGGTAAATTAGAGGATTATCTTCAAACTGAATGGCCTGAATTAGATGTTTATTTAACATCTGTCACCGATCATTATGCTACAGTCAGTGTTTGTGGTCCAAATAGTAAAAAAATTGTTTCTCAAGTAATAAGTGATCTTGATTTTTCTGATGAAAGTTTTCCTCATATGTCTTTTAAAAATGCAAAAATTGGTAAAATTAAATGTAGAGTAATGAGAATAAGTTTTACAGGTGAACATAGCTACGAAATAAATGTTCAAGCTAATTATGGAAAGTCAGTATGGGAAAAATGTATGGAAGCTGGAAAAAAATTCAATATCACTCCATATGGCACTGAAACAATGCATTTATTGAGAGCTGAAAAAGGATTTATTATTGTAGGTCAGGATACAGATGCAACCATGACTCCTATAGATTTACAAATGGATTGGATAGTTAGTAAAAAGAAATATGATTTTATAGGAAAACGATCCTTATATAGATCTGATACAATAAGAGAAGATAGAAAACAATTAGTTGGTCTACTTACAGAAAATCCAGATGAAATTTTAGAGGAAGGAGCGCAAATTATAGCTGATATTAAAAAATCACCAATTGAAATGTTAGGTCATGTAACTTCAAGTTATTACAGCCCAAACTTAAAAAAATCTATCGCTCTTGCCGTAGTGAAAGGTGGAAAGAGTATGATGGGTCAAAAATTAATTATCCCAATGGAAAATAAACAAATAAATGTAACTGTTTCAGACCCAGTTTTTTTAGACAAGGAGAACACAAGATTAAATGCTTAATTATACAAATATAATAACCGAAGAAAAATCTTACTCAGGTTTACAAATGAAAGAAATTAAACCAGTTATGAAATTAATAATTAGAGGTAAAAAAAGAGAATTTTTATCCGCAATTGGTAAATCATTAAACTTATTGTTGCCAACTGAATCCAACACATCATCAAGAAGTGAAAATTTAACTGCTGTTTGGCTAAGTCCAGATGAATGGATGATTTACTCAAATGAAACTCTAAATTCTGAAAATAATGATTATGAGGTAGAAAATTTGCTAAATAAAAGTATTGCAAAAGCAAATTTAGGAGCTGTAACTGATGTAACAGATCAATTCGTTTTAATAAATATTAAAGGTGATAAAGTTTTTGACTTATTTGAGACTGGATCTCCTTTCAATTTTAATGATTTTAGAAACAAAAAAGGTTCAGTTACACAAACAATTCTCGCTAAAATTGATGTGATTATTCATAATCAGAACCAAAATGAAGTAAATCTTTTTGTAAGACGCTCATTTTCGCAACATTTATACTCTTGGATGAATGATAGTGCGTCAAGATTATAGTCTCATTTAATTTTTAAATAAGTTAATAAGTAATATGAAAAAAATATTTCTTATAGCTTTATTTGCTTTTTTACCCTTTTCTTTAAACGCAGAGTCAAACTTAGATAAGATTTTATCATCAGGAGTTTTAAAAGTTGGAACAACTGGTGATTGGGACCCTATGACAATGAAAGACCCGGCAACTAATAAGTATAAAGGTTTTGATATCGATGTAATGAACGAACTTGCAAAAGATATGGGTGTAAAAATTGAATTTGTTCCAGCAGAATGGAAAACAATTGTCTCTGGTATCACATCAGAAAGATATGATATTTCTACAAGTGTCACAAAAACTCCAAAAAGAGCTGAAGTAGCTGGTTTTACAGATACTTACTACAAATACGGAACCGTTCCACTGGTTCTTAAAAAAAATTTGAAAAAATTTTCAACGTGGGACTCTTTAAATAATGCAAACGTTACAATTGCAACCACTCTTGGTACTTCGCAAGAGGAAAAAGCAAAAGAATTTTTTCCAAAATCAAAATTGAACTCGGTTGAAGCGCCAGCTAGAGACTTTCAAGAAGTTTTGGCTGGTAGAGCAGATGGAAACATTACAAGTTCAACTGAAGCAAATAAACTAGTAATCAAATATCCACAATTAGCAATAGTTCCAGATGGAGAAAAAAATCCAGCTTTCTTAGCAATGATGGTTCCAAAAGGTGACAATAAATGGAATAGTTACGTCAATGATTGGATCAAAATGAAAAAATCATCTGGCTTCTTCACTAAGTTGCTAGCTAAATATAACCTAAAAAGCTTATAATCAATTAGTAATTAATTTTTAATTCTTTATAACTTTAAGAGTGAGAAATTTATTTTTTTTACTTTTAATTTTACCACTAACTTCTTGTGGTAAAAGTGAACTTAATTGGTTAATTTTATCTCCCAATAATTTTGAGGGATTAACTAATCTAAAATTTTTATTAAGTGGTTTAACCACAACAATTTTTATTTCAATAGTTTCAATAATCATATCTATTTTTTTGGGGCTAGTTGTCTCGATCCCATCTTTAGCTAAAAATAGATTTTTAACTTATTTAAATATAGGCTATGTTGAGATTGTAAGAGCTATTCCATTATTAGTTTTAATTTTATGGATCTATTATGGTCTACCAATTATGACTGGCATAAGCTTTAGCCCATTTGTGTCAGGTATCATCGCTTTATCAATCAGTGAAAGTGCTTTTCAGGCAGAGATATTTAGAGCAGGTATTAATTCAATTAGAAAATCTCAATGGGAGGCTGGAAGTTCTTTAGGATTAAGTTTTTTTAGGAAATTAAGGTTAGTTATTTTACCTCAAGCAATAAAAAATATCTTACCTGCTATAGGTAATCAATTTGTATACGTCTTAAAGATGTCTTCTTTAGTTTCAATTATAGGTATTGGTGATTTAACTAGAAAAGCTAATGAACTAGTTGTCACAACTTATAGACCCTTAGAAATATATACTTTTTTAATTCTGGAATATCTAATATTAATACTGATAGTATCTTTCTTGGTAAGAAAACTAGAAAAAAAATTACAAAAAGATTAGTTTTTTTTTCTATAATCCCAGGGCATTTCAAAAGTACCTGACCATAAACCACGTTTTTCTTTTTTAGCAAAAATTTCTTTAGAAACATACTTTTTAGAATATTTTCTATAAGCCACAGCATATCCATATTCTACCATCCAAGAATTTATACTTCTTTTATCCCTAAAACATTCTGCAATATATCTTTTATATCGATCTTTATTAGTCCATTCACATGTTAAAAATTTATCATTAATCTTATTCTTTAGTTTCTTTGCAGAAATTTGACCACAAGGATAATTTCTACTAAATGATAAAAAAGAAATTGTTAACCAAGCTTTTTTACATTGTTGTTCTTTTTCAGGAGCATCGATTCCAAAAAGACGTATTTTTTTTTCACCAATTCGAATTGTGTCACCATCTATCACTTTTGCTGTACCTGAAATGATCTTAATTTCTTCTGACTTCACATCATTATATGTAAAGAAGAAAAATGTTAGACAAATACTAATTAATAAAAAAATTTTTATTTTGTTTAAATACATTATTTAAAAAATATCCAATAAATATTAAAACTGCAATTCCCATTAACCAATTTGTTATTAATATAGTATAAAAAATATCCTCATAATCTCCCCCTCTAATATTAATCACATACCACAAACTTAAAAATGGAAGAGCCGTTAATCTTAAAATACTCATATAAAGACTATATAATGGTTTTTTAACTGCTTGGAAAATTGCTGTAGTTATAAAAAATACTGGGTAAATTGGTCCTATTAAGGCAGCAACTTTTAAATATATTGCGCCATGTTTAATTGCCTCTAAATTATCTGTAAATAATGAGACTAAAAATTCTGCACCAAAAAAAATTATTATACCTGCACAAATCATAAAGGAAGATCCAAATAAAAGTGCTTTTTTATACAGTTCTCTCAAACGATCATAACTTTTAGCACCAAAATTTTGACCACCAATGGATAATACTGCTGTATTTAGTCCAATTACAGGAAGTAAAAAAACTTGCTCAATTCTTAAGGCAGCACCATAACCTGCAGTTGCTAAATCACCAAACTGACCAATAAAATAAAGAATATTAAATAATCCAACACCTATTAACAACATGCTGAACATAACAGGGATGGTCTGATAGACAAGCTCTCCTAATAGGTTGAACTTTGGAATAAAGCATTGAAGTTTCAAATATTGTTTTAGTTCACAACAATAAACTTTATGAGCTAAATAAAGTAAACCAATAAACTGAGCTACAACAGTTGCTATAGCTAATCCAGCAATACCAAATGCAGGAATAAATCCATATCCAAAAATAAACAAAGGATTTAAAAAAATATTCAAAAAGAAACTAAATATCAATACATTTCTATAACTTTTTGTATCACCTTGGGCATTCAAAACACCATTCAAGGATATCTGAATTAAAACTATTATTGTCCCGTAAAAAATAATGTCTAAATATTTTCTTGATAAAATTATACCCTCTTGATCTGATCCCATTATAGAAAGTAAAAAGTCTGATACGTTTAATCCAAAAAAGGTTACTAAAATGGATAAAAAAATTGCAAATATTATTGACTGTGCAATAAACAATGAGGCTTTTTTTTTATTATTTGCACCTATATTGTTACCAATTAAAGTATTTGTTCCAGCTGTCAATCCAACTCCAATAGCAATTATTGTAAAATAAATTGGAAAAGATTTTGCAATAGCTGCTATTGCTTCAGCTGAAATTCTTCCTGCAAACCAAGTATCAACTAAATTATAAAAAGTCTGGAATAATGAACCAACACTTGCAGGAATAGTTACCTTTCTAAGTAAAAACCATATTGGATCTTTTGTAAGTTTAAGTGATTGTGGCAAATGAGTCCTTAATTATATTCTTTTTGAAAATTATATTTTTTTCCAGATTGTTTGGCTTTATATACCTGACTTTGTCTCATTCTGAAACGAGATTTTTGATCTTTTGTTAGTTTATTAAAACAATTTGGACAGGTAACTCCCTCCTCATATCTTTTAGATCTTTTATCTTTTATTGAAATTGGATGTCTACATCCACCACAAATAGAATATGTTCCCTGTAGTAATCCATGTTTTAAACTTACTCTATTGTCAAATACAAAACATTCACCTTTCCATAAACTATTTTTTTGTTTAATTTTCTTTAAATAATTTAGAATTCCACCTTTTAATTGATAAACATTCTTAAAACCTTTTTTTTCTAAATATACAGAGGCTTTTTCACACCTAATTCCACCAGTACAAAACATAGCTATTGGCTGATCTTTTTTTAGTTTTTTTAAGTATTTTGGAAAATCTCTAAAATTATTTATATTTGGATTTACTGATTTCTTAAAAGATCCAATCTTATTTTCAAAAGGTTTTCTTGCATCTATCAAAAATGTTTTTTTATTTTTGATCAATTTGTTCCATTTTTTTGGTTCAATATGACTATTCTTTTTTCTTATTCTTTTAGACATTTTTAGATCCATAGGAACAACTTCTTTTTTTATTTTTACTTTTGGTTTGTGAAAAGGATTAAACTTACTTTTTGAATAATTGTAACTATCGAAATTTTTAACTCCAAAAATTTTTTTTAATTTGATGATAGAATTTTTGATATTGCTATTCTTTCCAGATATAGATCCATTTAAACCTTCTTTAGATATTATAATTGAACCATATATATTGTTATCAATTAGGATACTGCTTAAAATTTTCTGATTTTTTTTTAAATCATTAATTTTCTGAAACTTATAAAAACCAAATACTGTAAACATTAAATCTTTCTACAAACAGTCATTCCGTCACCAAAAGGAACTATTACTTTTTCAACTCTTTTATCTTTAGAGATAAAATCATTCAATTCTCTTATATTTTTGGTATATTTATCGTTTATATTTTTATCAACTACCTCCCCATGCCACAAAACATTATCAATTATAATTAAACCTCCATTATTTAATAACTCCAGGGAAATTTGATAATATTTTTTATAATTCATTTTATCAGCATCAATAAAAACTAAATCAAATCTTTCATTTCTTATCTTTATTAAGGTTTCTAAAGCTGGTTTAATAAATGTTTTAATTTTATGTTCCTGATGAGACTTTTTAAAAAAATCAACAGCAATTTTGTTTGTTTTTTTATCTTTATCTAAAGCAATAATTTCACCATCATCAGGTAATGCTAATGCCATAGACAATGTGCTCAAACCTGTAAAAGTTCCAATCTCTAATACTTTTTTAATCTTAGAAACTTTTATGATTAAATGAAGAAATTGGCATTGAGAGATAGATATCTGCATTCTTTTAACATCTCCCAATTTTAAATTATAGTTTATTATTTCTTTCTGAATTGGATGAAGTTTTAAACCATGTTTTAAGATATAATCTTGTAATTGTTTAGTAATGTTAAGGTCAGAACCCATAACCTTATAATTTTTTCTTTAAGATCTCATTAATTAATTGAGGGTTAGCTTTACCACCAGAGGCCTTCATTGCTTGTCCAACAAAAAATCCAAATAATTTTTCTTTACCTTGTTTATATTCTATGGCCTTTTCCCTGTTGTCATTGATTATTTTATCAATTAAAGCTTCTAATGCCTTAGGATCACTTTGTTGTTTTAATCCTTTTTCCTCAACAATCTTTTGAGGATCCTTATCTCCATCTATCATTAACTCAAATACTGTCTTTGCTATTTTTCCTGAAATCGTTCCATTCTTAATTAAGTTAACCAGTATTGCTAAATTCTTTGCACTTACCGGGCTTTGAGAAATTTCTAAATTTTTATTATTTAAAACAGCAAATAATTCTCCTGTAATCCAATTAACTGCTAATTTCATATCTTTGTTTTTGCCCATTTTAGCAACAACTTCTTCAAAATACTTTGCGGTATCAATATCTGATACTAAGATAGTAGCTTCATATGGAGTCAACTTAAATTCATCAATAAATCTTTTCTTTTTGTCGTCTGGTAATTCTGGAATATTTTTTTTAAGTTCATTTATAAATTCATCAGATACTTCTAACGGTAACAGATCAGGATCAGGAAAATATCTATAATCGTGTGCATCTTCCTTTGATCTCATTGATCTTGTTTCATTTTTTTTTGTATCAAATAATCGTGTCTCTTGATCGATTGATTTACCTTCTTCAATTAAATCAACTTGTCTATTTGCTTCATATTCAATGGCCATTTGCATAAATTTGATGGAATTAACATTTTTAATTTCACACCTTGTTCCAAATTCTTTTGAACCTATTGCTCTGACAGAAACATTGACATCTGCTCTTAATGATCCTTCTTGCATATTTCCATCACAAGTACCTAAATACCGCATAATTGATCTTAATTTTTTAATATATACACTTACTTCATCAGGAGATCTAAGATCTGGTTTGCTAACAATTTCCATTAAAGCTACACCTGATCTATTAAGATCTACGAAAGTATTTTGAGGATCAAGATCATGAATACTTTTTCCTGCATCTTGTTCTAAATGTAACCTTTCAATACCAACTTCTTTTTGTCCATCAGGCATATCTAATATAACTTTACCCTCACCTACTATAGGATCTTTAAATTGTGAAATCTGATATCCTTGAGGTAAATCTGCATAAAAATAATTTTTTCTATCAAATACTGAACGTTTATTAATTTTTGCGTTTAAACCGATGCCAGTTTTAATAGCTTGTTTTACACAAAATTCATTGACTACAGGTAGCATTCCTGGGAATGCGGCATCAACTAAACTTACCTGGGTATTTGGTTCAGCTCCAAATTTAGTAGCTGAGGTAGAAAATAACTTTGACTCTGACAATACTTGAGCATGAACTTCTAAACCAATAACAACCTCATATTGATTATCTTTCCGATTAATTAAATATTCTGAATTTTTTTTAATCACTTTATCCACCAATCAGTAATATTATTTTTAAAATTAATCTTTTCTTCCATTGCAAAGGCAATATTGAGTATATTCTGTTCATCAAAAGCTTTACCAATAATTTGCAAACCTAAAGGATAGCCTTTAGAATCATGTCCAGCAGGAATTGATATACCTGGCAATCCTGCTAAATTTACTGGAACTGTGAATATATCATTAAGATACATTGAAACTGGATCATTTGTTTTTTCACCTATTTTAAATGCTGAACTAGGGGTAGATGGAGTTAAAATTGCATCAACTTTTTTATATGCTTCATCGAAATCACTTTTAATTAACTTTCTTACTTTTTGAGCTTTAAGATAGTAAGCATCATAATAACCAGACGATAGAACATAAGTTCCAATCATAATTCTTCTTTGTACTTCAGCGCCAAAACCCTCAGATCTTGTCTTTTCATACATATCAATTAGATTTTCACCTTTAGCTCTAAATCCATACTTCACACCATCATATCTTGCTAGGTTTGAAGATGCTTCAGCAGGAGCGACAATATAATAAGTTGGTAAAGCATAACTAGTGTGAGGGAGTGAAATATCTATAGTTTCAGCTCCACAATCTTTGACATACTGGATTCCTTTTTGCCAAAGATCCTCGATTTCTTTTGGCATCCCATCAACTCTATATTCTTTTGGTATTCCAATTTTTTTTCCTTTTATATTGTTGCTAAGTTCTTTGCTGTATTGATTTCTTCTAAAATCTATTGATGTAGAGTCTTTTGAATCATAAGTACTAATTACTTCCTGCAACAAAGCACAATCTTTAACATTTTGTGCCATTGGGCCAGCTTGGTCTAGGGATGATGCAAAAGCAACAATACCATAACGTGAACAACTTCCGTATGTAGGTTTTAAACCTACTGTTCCTGTAAATGAAGCTGGTTGTCTAATTGATCCTCCAGTATCAGTACCTATTGTAATAGGAGTTAATTGTCCAGCTACAGCCGAAGCAGATCCACCAGATGAACCACCAGGAACTAAGTCTTTATCGATGGGATTTTGCACGTTCCCAAAATAACTAGTTTCATTTGATGAGCCCATTGCAAATTCATCACAATTTAATTTTCCTAAAAGTATAGCTCCCTCTTTCCAAATATTTTCAGTTACAGTTGACTCATAGGTCGGAACAAAATTATTCAAAATTTTACTACCAGCAGTTGTTTTGACATCTTTTGTACAAAATAAATCTTTCACTGCTATTGGAATACCTGGTAATTTCAAATCTAAATTAGGTTTTTGATCAAATTTTTTTGCTTTATTTAAAGCCGATGTGAAATCCTCAGTAATATATGCATTCAATTCTTTAGACTTTTCAGATCTTTCTATAAATGCTTTAGTTATATCCGTTGATGATATTTTTTTATTTTTTATATTTTCAACTAATTCTGTTAGAGATTGTTTTGTTATATCTGTCATTATTCTATCACCTTTGGTACCACAAAATAATCTTCATTATCTTGAGGAGAATTTTTAACAATTTGTTCTCTAATATTCTTACTTTTAACCTCATCGGGTCTTAGTTTTAATGTTGTTTCAGCAACAGATGTTAAAGGCTCAACATTATCTGTTTTTAATTTATTAAGTTTCTCAATAAAATCAAAAATTGAATTTAAATCATCAGCTAATTTTTTAGCTCTTTTTTCATCAACTGAAATTCTTGATAATTTAGATATATGTTTTATTGTTTTAAGATCTATACTCATATGCTATTTTAATATGACGCAAACTATCACTTAAGTTTAAAATATACAATATGATCACTTTAGAAGAATTTAAAAAAAAGCACTCAGATAAGTGTAGATTAATAGGTTTAGACCTTGGTTCTAAAAGAATCGGTGTATCTATTTGTGATGAAAAACAATTAATCGCTACTCCTCTCAAAACAATAAATAGGAATTCGCATACAGAATTAATTTCTGAACTTAAGGGGATCATTGACGAAAATAATATTAAGGGAATCATTATTGGAAATCCTCTAAATATGGATGGCTCATCTGGAAGATCGGCACAATCTGTGAAAGACACATCACAAAATATTGAGGAAAACATTAATATTCCTGTTTGTCTTTGGGATGAAAGGTTATCAACAGTTGGTGCTTTTAATCTTTCTAGTCAATTAGATATTAATGTGAGTAAAAGGGAAAAGAAAATCGATGAAAATGCTGCTGCTTTTATATTACAAGGAGCAATAGATTTTTTAAATAATTAATACTTGCTATTGTAGACATTTATAGTTATAGAGTTGGTTTTAATGGCATTTAAAACAGATAAAGCTATTAAAATTTCTCAAAAACACTTGTTAGGTATTCAAGATTTATCAATTAATGATGTTAATTTGATACTTGAAGAAGCACACACTTTTATAAAAATTAATCAAAGCAAAAATAAAAAGATAGATGTATTGAGAGGAAAAACTCAAATTAATTTATTCTTTGAACCTTCTACTAGAACTCAAAGTTCATTTGAATTAGCTGGAAAGAGACTTGGAGCAGACGTTATGTCTATGAATATAAGTAACTCTGCAATTAAAAAAGGTGAAACATTAGTCGATACAGCCATGACTTTAAATGCTATGCATCCAGATATTATTGTAGTTAGACATCAAGACTCTGGAGCTTGTAACTTACTTTCACAAAAAGTAAATTGTGCAGTGCTAAATGCTGGTGATGGAAGAAGAGAACATCCTACTCAAGCTCTTTTAGATGCTTTAACAATTATAACTCGAAAAAATAAAATTGAAGGATTGAAAATTGCAATATGTGGAGACATTCTACATTCAAGAGTAGCTAGATCAAATATATATTTACTCAATATGTTAGGTGCTGAGGTAAATATAGTTGCACCAACAAATTTAATGCCAAAAGAAATTAAAAAATTTGGTGTAAATACTTTTACTGACATGAAAAAAGGGTTGAAGGATTGTGATATTGTAATGATGTTAAGATTGCAGAATGAAAGAATGACAAGTTCATATCTTTCATCAAATAGAGAATATTATGAATATTATGGATTAACTCCTGACAAATTGGAACATGCTAAATCTGATGCATTAATTATGCACCCTGGTCCAATGAATAGAGGTATAGAAATTGATACAATGCTTGCAGATGACATAAATAAAAGCGTAATTAAAGAACAAGTTGAACTTGGTGTAGCTGTAAGAATGGCTTGCTTAAAGATATTTTGTATATAAATGAAAAAACAATATTTTATAAATGCAAACATAATTGACCCTCACAACTCTATTAATGAAACTGGAGGTTTGATTATAAGTGAAGAAGGTACAATTGAGGCTGTAGGAAAAAAAGTTAATACTAATAATTTGCCAAGTAGAGAAAAGCCAATTGACTTGAGGGGAAAATATATTTTCCCTGGATTAGTAGATATGAGAGTCTTTGTTGGTGAACCTGGATATGAATATAAAGAAAACTTTAGAACTTTAAGTAATGCAGCATTATCTGGAGGTGTTACTTCTGTAGTTACTATGCCTAACACAGATCCAATAATTGACAATGTATCTATAGTTGATTTTTTAAAAAGAAGAGGAAGAGATAAATCTAAAATTAATATCTTTCCATGTGCTTCACTAACTAAAAATATAGAAGGTACTAACATGACTGAATTTGGTCTCTTACAAAAGAAAGGAATTGTTGCATTCACAGATGGAGTAAAAACAATTCAAAATCCAAGATTAATGTCTCGAATAATGAACTCTGCTAAAGATTTAGGTTGTTTAATCATGCAACACGCTGAAGATTATGAACTAGCAAAGAATGGGATGATAAACTCTGGAATTATTGCGTCTAAATTAGGATTGTCAGGCATACCTGAAATTGCAGAAAGAATTTTAATTGAAAGGGACCTTACATTACTAGAAAAAGTCAAATGTAGATATCATATATCTCAATTATCATCACAAAAATCAGTTGAAATAATAAAATATAGAAAAGAAATTGTGAAATTTACTTCTGGAGTTTCTATTAATAATTTGTCTTTGAATGAAAATGATATTGGTGATTTTAAAACTTTTTTAAAATTGTCTCCCCCTTTAAGGAGAGAAGAAGATAGATTAGCTCTAGTTGAAGGATTAAAAGATGGTCTCATTGAAGTTATTGTTTCAGATCATAAGCCTGAAGATGAAGAATCAAAAAGGTTAACATTTGCTCAAGCGGCTACAGGTGCATCAGGGATAGAGACGCTTTTATCTTTAAGTTTAGAATTATATCACAATGGATCGCTCAAACTTGAGACGATCATTAGAGCCTTGACTTCTAATCCGGCAAAAATATTAAAAATAAATAAGGGAAATCTCTCGGTCGGTAATGATGCGGATCTTTGTGTAGTTGATATTGATAAACCTTGGATTGTAAAGAAAGAAAAATTAATTTCAAAATCAAAAAATACATCAATTGAAGATAAAAAACTTCAAGGTAAAGTTATAAATACATTTGTAAAAGGCAAAGAATTATTTAAGCTATAGAATGGATATTTTTTTAATAGGTATAATTTCTTACCTCATGGGTTCAGTACCATTTGGCTTCATACTTACAAAAATTTTTTTAAAAAAAGATATTAGAGAAATTGGTTCAGGTAACATTGGAGCCACTAATGCTCTCAGAACTGGGAATAAAACAATAGGTTACTCAACATTGGTGCTTGATATTTTAAAAGCTGTAGCTCCTGTCATCTACGTAAAAATTTTTTATCAAGATTTTTTATTTATTGCTTCTCTCTGTGCTTTTTTAGGTCATGTTTTTCCAATTTGGTTAAAGTTTAAAGGTGGAAAAGGTGTTGCAACTTATGTTGGAATTTTATTTGCTATAAATGTCTATTTTGGAATTATCTTCACTATTTCTTGGTTTATAACTTTTTTCATTTCTAAGTATTCCTCGTTATCATCTTTAGTGGGTGCAGCTTCTATACCAATATATTTATTGATTTTAAGTCAATTTGATCAAGTAATTTTTTTTACGATTATGTTTGTTTTGATTTTTTTTACTCATAGAGAAAATATTAAAAGATTGAAAAATAAAGAAGAAACAAAGACAAAAATTTATTAAATTGACTATCTAAGTGATTTGAGTAGTTTGTAGTCTATGAATTTGGTCATTGTAGAAAGTCCTGCTAAAGCTAAAACAATAAATAAGTATTTGGGTGATGATTATAAAGTTCTAGCAAGTTATGGTCATATAAGAGACTTGCCCTCTAAAAATGGTTCAGTTGATCCAGACCAAGATTTTAAAATGGAATGGGAAATTGACAGTTTTTCAAAAAAATACCTTAAAGAAATTACCGATGCAGCAAAAGACTCATCTAAGATTATATTAGCTACAGACCCTGACCGTGAAGGTGAAGCTATTGCCTGGCATGTAAAAGAATACTTAAATGAAAAAAAACTTTTAAAAGATAAAGAAATTGAAAGAGTTGTATTTAATGAGATAACCAAAAAAGCTGTAATACAGGGAATTGAAAATCCAAGACAAATTGAACCTCATCTAGTTGATGCTTATATGGCTAGAAGAGCTTTAGATTACTTGGTTGGTTTTAATATTTCACCAATACTTTGGACAAAACTACCCGGCTCAAAATCTGCAGGAAGAGTTCAATCTGTTGCTTTAAAATTAATTACAGAGAGAGAACATGAGATTGAGTCATTTAAACCAGAGGAGTTTTGGACTTTAAGTATAAACTTTATAGATCAAAATAATCAAAAAATTATCTCAAGTATAAGTCAATTAGATAATAATAAAATTGAAAAATTTACATTCAGAAATAAAGAAGAAATAAACAAAGCTATAGAGAGTATAAATAAAAAAAAATTTAGTATTACAGATATTTCAAGCAAAGTTGTTAATCGAAATCCATCTGGACCATTTACTACATCTACTCTTCAACAAACCGCATCAAGCAGATTAGGTTTTGGTGCATCTAGAACAATGCAAATAGCGCAAAAGCTTTATCAAGGAGTAGAAATAGAGGGAGAAACAATTGGCTTGATTACTTATATGAGAACAGACGGAACTAATTTATCCAAAGATGCAGTGTCAGCTTTTAGAAATTACATCCAAAAAGAAATTGGTAACGAATACTTGCCTAAAGATGTTTTGAATTATTCTGGTAAAAAAGCTAAGAATGCTCAGGAAGCTCATGAAGCAATTAGACCTACAGATATAATCAAAACACCCCAAAGTGTTAAGAAATATTTAAGTACAGATCAAAATAAACTTTATGATCTTATTTGGAGTAGAGCTTTATCTTCCCAAATGGAGTCTGCTAAATTTGACAGGAACACTATTACTATAACTTCAGACAATAATGACACTATTTGTAAAGCTAGTGGGTCAGTGCTTAAATTTGATGGATTTTTGAAAATTTATAATAGTCAAAGTAAAGATGATGATCAAAATATTTTACCATCTATGTCTAAAGGACCTATTTATATTGAGTCATTACTAGATGAACAGCATTATACACAACCACCTCCAAGATACTCTGAAGCTAGCTTAGTTAAAAAACTTGAGGAACTTGGTATTGGAAGACCATCTACTTATGCAAGTATCATTTCTACTATTGCTAACAGAGGTTATGCAGAAATATTGAATAAAAGATTTTTTCCTACTGACAGAGGGAAATTAATTTCTGCCTTTTTAGAAAAATTGTTCTCAAAATATGTAGATTATAATTTTACAGCAGGGTTAGAGGATCAACTTGACGAAATCACCACTGGAAAAGAAAGTTGGATTAAAGTTTTGGAGCTTTTCTGGAAGGACTTTAATAATAATGTATCAGAGGTAAAAGAAAAGAGAACTAGAGAAGTCTTGGATTTGCTCAATGATAGTTTGGGTGAATTAATTTTTGATAAAGATAATGAAGGAAATGTTGTTAGAAAGTGTCAATTATGCAATTCTGGAACATTAAGTTTAAAAAATAGCTTTAGAGGTGGTGCTTTTATAGGATGCTCAAATTACCCTGAATGTAAGTTTACACGACCATTATCTAAGGCAAAAGCTGCAGCTCAAGCACAATTAGCAGAACCAAAATTAATTGGAAAACACGAAAATGGAAATGAAATTTATCTAAAAAATGGAAGGTTTGGCCCGTATCTTCAGTATGAGAAAATTCTTACTGATGTTGAGGTTGAGAAGATTACTAAAAAAAAGAAAAAAACTAAAAAATCTAAATCAGATGTTAACGAACTCTTAAAAAATGTTTCAATACCTAAGGGTTTAGATCTAGAAAGTATAGATTTAGAAAGAGCTCAATTCTTATGCTCACTACCTAAGTCACTTGGAATAAATCCTGACAATCAAAAAGAGATTACATTAAACACTGGAAGATTCGGCCCATATTTAAAATGTGAAAATAAGTCAGCAAGAATAGAAAATATAGAAGAAATTTTTTCAATAGGTTTAAATAGAGCAATTACTCTAATAGCTGAAGCTAAACCTGGTCGAATGTCTTCATCGATGATTAAAGATTTAGGGGAACATCCTGAGGATAAAAAGCCAGTTAGAGTAATGAAAGGTCAATACGGTCCTTATATTAAGTACAAATCACTCAATGCAACTATACCCGAAGAAAAAGACCCTACTGAATTAACTATGGAAGAGGCTTTAATATTGATTGAGAAAAGAAAAGAATACGATAAAAGTAAAAAATCTAAAAAAAGGAAATCTAAATGAATTATGATGAAAAAATAAAAGAACTTAAAATAAAGCTACCTGAAGCAAAACCACCAGTTGGAAATTATGTTGCAACTAAAATTTCTGGAAAGATTTTGTTTATATCTGGACAAATTTCTATTGATGAGAATGGTCAATTAATAAAAGGGAAAGTTGGAAAAGATTTGGATACTGATTCTGGATATAATGCTGCTAAGCGATGTGCATTAAGTATTATTGCTCAGGTTAAAAAGGCTTGTGATAATGATTTATCAAAAGTTAAATCTTGTATTAAATTAACTGGATTTGTTAATTCCACTGATGATTTTATTGATCAACCAAAAGTGATAAATGGTGCGTCAGACTTAATAGCTGCGGTGTTTGGAGATTCTGGTATGCATACTAGAGCTGCTGTAAGCACTAATAGCTTACCATTAGGAGTATCGGTAGAAGTCGATGCAATTTTTGAATTAAATTAATTTATCTGCCTACTGCAAAATATTTAATTTTCATTTCACGCATTTTAGTAGGAGAATAAATATTTCTTAAGTCATACACAATAAAATTCTTTTTTTTAATAAGTTTTTTAAAATTCAATAATTTAAAATCATTCCATTCAGTGTGTAAAATAATAAGATCAGTTTTTAAACAAGCGGCAGAAATATCTTTAAAATATTTTACATTTTTAAGATTTCTAAATTCTTTTTTTTCACCTGACGGATCATGATATCTTACTTCACATCCTTTTTTATTTAAATATTTTATCATTGGTATACTTGCGGCTTCTCTCATATCATCTGTATTTGGTTTAAATGTAACACCTAAAAAAGTTATTTTTTTACCTTTTAATTTCTTGTTTAATATTTTTTCAATTTTTTTTGTTAATTTAATCTTTCTTAAGTTGTTTGATTTTACTGTGCTTTTAATAATTGATAAATCAACTTTATATTTGTTTGCTGTATCAATTAAAGCTCTTGTATCTTTAGGAAAACACGAACCTCCATACGCAGGTCCCGCTCTTAAAAAGCGATCCCCAATTCGTTGATCTAATCCCATGCCAGAAGATATATCCTTTATATCTACATTTGTTTGCTCACATAAGTTAGCAAGTTCATTTATAAAGGAAATTTTTGTAGCTAAAAAGGCATTTGATGCATATTTTATTAATTCAGCTCCCCTTCTTGAGGTATGAAGATATCTGCTACTTTTTTTGATTATTGGTAAATATAAATTTTTTAATATCCTGTTAGCTTTCTTGCTATTTGTTCCTATTACAACTCTATCTGGATAAACAAAATCTCTTATAGCCTCTCCTTCTCTTAAAAATTCAGGATTTGAGACTACATCAACTAATTTTTTGTTTTTTTGTTTTACTAAAATTTTTTCTATTTTGTCACCTGTTGTGACTGGAACTGTAGATTTAGTTACAACTATTTTGTATTTTTTAATATTTTTTTTAAGTTGATTAGCAACTTGAAATACATAATTTAAGTTTGCAGAGTTGCTATTCTTATTGGTTGGTGTTCCAACACATATAAAAATTATATCTGCTTTTTCTACAGCCGATTTAAAATCTGTAGTAAAGATCAATCTTTTTTGTTTGAAATTTTTTTTAATTAACTCTTCTAGGCCAGGTTCATAAATAGGAACTTTGCATTTATTAAGCAATTCAATTTTTTTTTTATCCTTATCTACACAATAAACTGTATTTCCAAGATCAGAGAAACACACACCACTAACCAAACCAACGTATCCTGTGCCAATCATACAAAGTTTCATAGTTTTGAAATTTCTCTTGTTGAATGAATATAACCTTCCATAGAACCACAATCCAAATACCTTCCTGAAAAATTATGTGCGATGAATTTTTCATTATCTTTAATTAATGATTGAATTGCATCTGTAATATGTATTTCCCCACCTTTTCCTGGTTTTTGTTTTTTTAATTTAGAAAAAATTTTTTTTGAAAGTACGTATCTACCGATAACAGCTCTATCAGATGGTGCTTTTTTAATTGAAGGTTTTTCAATAACACTTTTAATAAAAGAATTATTTTTATCAATTTTTTTTGATAGTTCATATATACCCCATCTAGAAACATCTTTTTTATTTATTTTCATACTTGCCATAATTGATGAATCGTATTTTTTACTTAACTTGATCATTGATTTGGAGCAATTTTTATTAATTATTAAATCATCAGGTAATAACATTAAAAAATATTTATCTTTAATATATCTTTTAGTTCTTATAACAGCATCACCTGTTCCTAGTGGTTTATTTTGATAAACAAACTTTATCATCTTTTTATATTTTCTAATTTTTTTATATTCTTTTTTAATTCTTATATCTTTTTTAGTTTGAATTATATCTTTATAGAATTTATCATTATAAAAATAATCTCTTATCATTTTTTTTTTTACTGAGATTATAAAAATAATTTCTTTTATTCCTGCCTCAATACACTCATCTAAAATATACTGTAAACCTGGCTTACCATTAATTGGTAAAAGTTCTTTTGGTATAACGCTTGATAAAGGTAGTAAACGTGTCCCCAATCCTGCCAAAGGAATTATTGCTTGTTTAATCATGTAAATGTTTTACTTATTAAATCGTTTTATACAAATGAAAATTTTATTAAATAATAATGATTTAAATAAGGCGTTAATAAGAGTCCATAACTTGGGATTTGTACCTACTATGGGAAGTCTTCATAAAGGACATATCTCACTTATTAAAAAATCTAAAATAAATTGTAACAAAACTTTAGTGAGTATTTTTGTTAACCCCTCTCAATTTAATAATAAACTAGACTTTAAAAAATATCCCAGAAATAAAAAAAAAGATTTGAAAATATTAAAAGAGTTGAAAGTTGATTTTGTATTCACGCCAAAAACATCACAAATATATAATTTTAAAAGAAAAATAAAAATTAAAATTCGAGAAAAAGATAAAGTTCTCTGTGCAAAATTTAGAAAAGGACATTTTGAGGGAGTAATTGATGTTATGGATAGATTAACTAAATTAATCAAACCAAATAAAATTTTTATGGGTGAGAAAGATTATCAACAAATATATCTTATCAAAAAATATATAGATAAAAAGTACAGAAATAAGATTATTAATTGCAAAACAATCAGGGATAAAAATCAACTTGCATTATCGTCTAGAAATAAACTTCTGAAGAAAAAAGATCTTTTAAGAGCAAGCAAAATAATAAAAAATTTAAAAATTTTGAAAAAAAAAATAAAAAACAAAACCAATATAGTTAAAATAATGAATAATGAAATAAAGATTTTAGAAAAAACATATCAAACTAAAGTTGAGTATTTAGAAATGAGAACAAAAAAAAATCTCAAAAAAACTAAAAAAATTAACAACTCCAAAATATTTATAGCTTTTTATATTAATGGGATACGATTAATAGATAACATTTAATTTATAAGAAATAAGCACCAACACCTAAGAATGAAACAAATCCTATAACATCTGTAATTGTTGTAACGAAAACACTTGAAGCGATTGCTGGATCAATATTCATTTTTTTTAATGTAACCGGAACCAAAATACCAAATAGTCCTGCAACAATCATTGTCATAATCATTGAAATAGAAATAATTAATGATAATTGATAATCTTGAAACCAAATTTGAACTATAAATGAGCTTATCACAGCAAAAATAACACCATTTAAAATTCCTATATTAAATTCTTTAAAAATATTTTGATTAAAATTATTTTTAGTCAAATCATTAGTAGCCAATGTTCTGATTGTCACTGCTAAAGTTTGCATACCTGCATTACCACCCATTGATGCTACTATTGGCATTAAAAAAGCTAAAACTACCATTTGCTCAATAGTTGCTCCAAATAAACTTATGCACCATGTTGCTAAAAATGCAGTGAATAAATTTAAAAGCAACCAGTTAAATCTTCTTTTTGTTTTCGTAAATACACCATCTGTAATTTCTTCATCACCTACTCCAGCTAATCTTAATGTATCCTCTTCTGCTTCTTCTTTAAGAACTGTGAGAACATCGTCTGAGGTAATCATGCCGACTAGTTTGTTATTTTTATCAACAACACAAGCAGAATTTAAACTATAATTTTCAAAAATATTTCCAACTTCCTCTTTATCCATATCAACTGGTATCATTAAAGGAGATTCTATCATTATTGAGGACATTTTAGACTCTCTTGGTGTTCTCAAAACTTTTGATGAGGGAACTGTACCAATTGGTTTAAAATTTTCATCAACAATAAATATTTCTAAAAATTCTTCAGGTAAATCTTTATTTTCTCTCAAATAATCAATTGTTTGACCAACTAACCAATTACTTGGAATAGCTGTAAATTCTCTTTGCATAATTCTTGCTGCAGAATCTTCAGGGTAACTCAACCCTTCTAAAAGAGCAAAACGATCCTTTGGAGGTAATGCGCTAAGAATAGAATTTTTATCTTTTTCATCAACATTTTCTAAAATCGCTAAAGCATCATCTGACTCTAAATTTTTTAATATTCTAACTATAGAATCAGATGATAAATATTTTATAACTTCAATTTGTACGGATTCATTTAATTCAACAAATACCTCTGGATTTATTTGAAAATTATTTAATTTAATTAAATTTTCCCTGTCATTTACAGTCAAATGTTCAATTATGTCTGCGGCATCGGCAGGATGCATTTCTTTAAAAGAGTTTGTAATAAATAAGGCATCATTATTTGCAATTTTATCTGTAACAACTTTTATAAATTCTTTATTAAATTCAAAATTGACTTTTTTATCTTTGATTTTTTTAATTAAAGTCATAAATATACCTATAGTTCAGACGGAACTTTTAATACATAATAAAAAGATTACAATTTTTAAATGAATATAGAGATTAAAAAGTCAAAAAAACCTATAAAATACGAGGATGCAATAAAATTCATGGAAAAAAGATTAATTGAAATAGACCAAAACAAATCTAGCGATTTAATATGGATGTTAAAACATGATGACTTATATACTGCTGGAACAAACTATAATGAGACTGAAATTCTCGATAAATCGATGAATATTATAAAAACTAATAGAGGTGGCAAAATTACTTACCATGGTCCAGGACAAGTAATTTGTTATTTTGTTATTGATTTGAAAAAAAGAAAGAAGGATATAAGAAAATTCATTACATTAATTGAGAAAACAATTATTAACACTCTTAGCAGTTATAATATCCAAACTTTCTCAGATAAAGAAAATATTGGAATTTGGTATAAAGATAATTCTCAGATTAAAAAAGTTGCTGCAATAGGATTAAAGGTCAGTAAATGGATAGCTTATCACGGTTTTGCAATAAATATCGATGTTGATTTAAAGAAATACCAAAAAATCATTCCATGCGGAATAAAAGACAAGAGTATTACCAACCTTAAAAAAATTAAAGAACAAGATTATACAGAATTAGAGAATAGATTGATTGATAATTTTATTTTAAATTTGAAAAATTCAGTCTCTTAACTTTAATTAACTTTTTGAAATAATCAGGAAGTAAAGCCTTATAAGTATATTTCTTATCATTTATCATAAATCTTATTTGATAAGAATGAAGCATAAGATCTTTATTTATTCCTTTAACTGATGTTACTGATCGATATTTTTTATCACCATAAATTGAATGCCCAATATTAAAAAGTTGTTTTCTTAACTGATGTTTTCTTCCAGTGACAGGTCTCATTTCAACTAAACTAGAATTAGAATTTTTATCAATAACTTTATAAATAGTTTTAGCGTTTTCTATAATTTTTTTACCATTATCATAACGAATTAACTTATCAGTCCATTCGCCAGAATTTTTTTCTAACTCACCATTACATATTGCTAGGTATGTTTTGTGAACTTTTCTTAATCTAAATAATGAGGTTAATAGTTGCGCAGTTTCTCTGTTTTTTGCTATTATGAAAACTCCTGATGTTTCTTTATCTAATCTGTGAACTGAAAATGGTTTTGAGTCTTGAAATATTTTACTTTTACTGAAAATATCTATAAGATTTTTTCTCGATTTAGTTCCACCCTGAACTGAAATACCAGCTCTTTTATTTAAAACAATAAAATTTTCATTATTGTCAATAATTAAATCTTCATTTTCCTTAATAATTTCATTTGTAGGGGTAAACTTATTTTTTTTTTTAAAAATCTTTTCTTGAAAATTAAAATTAAAAACGTCAATTTTATCATTTGTTTTTACTTTGAAAGAACTTTTAACTTTTTTTTTATTTATTTTAATTTTTCCTGATCTTAATGTTTTTTCAATTAAACTTTGAGGAATTTTACCCAATTTATTTCTTATCCATCTATCTAAACGCATATTATTGCACGTATCATCAACGATAAAATTCTTATTCATGATTTATTAATTTTAATCTAAGCTGAAGCTAATTCTTTAGTTTCTTTTTTATCAGATTCTTTTATCGGGTCTTTTTTCTTTTTATCTACTCTTCTTGCTTCAACATTTCTGTCAACAAATTCAATAATAGCCATAGGCGCATTATCACCATATCTAAAACCTGCTTTAATTATTCTTGTATAACCACCTGATCTTTTTTCATATCTTTTTGAGAGTGTTTTTTTTACTTTGTTTGCTGATTTAATATCCTGTAATTGAGATACAAGCATCTTTGTTGTTTTCAAGTTATCCTTTTTTCCTAAAGTAATAATTTTATCCGCTTGGGGCTTCAAAAATTTAGCTTTTGGTAAAGTTGTTTTAATTTGCTCGTATTTTATTAATGAATTAAGCATATTCTTTAATAACGCTTTTCTGTGTTCAGAGGTCCTATTTAACTTTTTATTCGCAAATCCATGTCTCATTAAATTGCTTCCTCAAGTTTTTTTGACATTTCTGCAATATTGTCAGGGGGCCAATTAGGTATTTCCATACCTAAATATAATGACATGCCTGTTAAAACCTCTTTTATTTCATTTAAAGATTTTCTTCCAAAGTTAGGTGTTCTTAACATTTCACCTTCAGATTTTTGAACAAGATCTCCAATATAAATAATATTGTCATTTTTCAAACAATTCATTGATCTTACTGAAAGTTCCAGTTCGTCAACTTTTCGAAGTAAATTCTTATTAAATTCTGGCTCAGTTGAAACTTCTTTAATAGGTGTTTCAACCGGTTCATCAAAATTAACAAACATCTTTAATTGATCTTGAAAAATTCTTGCTGAATAAGCTACAGCATCCTCAGCTGATATGGATCCATTTGTTTCAACTTCCATGATTAATTTATCATAGTCTAATGCTTTACCCTCTCTTGCAGTGCTAACTGAGTAAGAAACTTTTTTAACTGGACTGTAAAGTGAGTCAATTGCTATTAAACCTAATGGAGGTTCCTCGGGCTTATTCAATTCTGCTGGAACATAACCTTTTCCTGTATTAACATTCATTTCCATATGAAAATTTGTATTTTCATCAAGATTACAAATTACTAAATCAGGATTTAATATTTCAACATCTGCAACACTAGTTATATCAGATGCTTTAATTTCACCTGGACCTTTTGCATCTAATACAAGTTTTTTAGTTCCTTCTGATGCAGACTTTAATGCTAATGCTTTTACATTCAATACAATATCTGTAACATCTTCTCTTACACCTTTTATGGAAGTAAATTCATGTAAAACACCATCAATTTGAATTGAAGTAACAGCAGCTCCTCTTATAGAGGACAGTAATATTCTTCTTAAAGAATTTCCTAAAGTTAAACCGTAACCTTTTTCTAGAGGTTCTGCTATGATTGTTGCATGAGTTAAGTCTTCACTCATCTTAACGTCAAGTTTTGTAGGTTTAATTAACGACTTCCAATTTTTTATATTTACATTTTCTGTTTCCATTAAACTCTCCTTTTTTTTGGTGGCCTTGTTCCGTTATGAGGCATTGGTGTTGTATCTTTTATAGATAAAATTTTGAATCCTCTAGCTTGTAATGCTCTTAATGCAGTTTCACGGCCTGAACCAGGACCTTTTACTTCAACTGATAAAGTTTTCATTCCAAATTCTAATGCTTTAGAGGCTGCAGAGTCCGCAGCTATTTGAGCTGCATATGGTGTTGATTTTCTTGAGCCTTTAAATCCTTTCTGACCTGCTGATGCCCAGGAAACAACATTACCATTTGTGTCTGCTATAGAAATTATTGTATTATTAAAAGTTGATTGAACGTAAGCTATTCCATTTAAAATATTTTTTTTAGTTTTCTTTTTTTTTGAATAAGTACTTTTAGCTACTTTCTTTTGACTTTTTTCATTCTTTTGGTCTTTATTTTCGACTTTATCAATTTTTGACATATTTATTTCTTAAGTGGTGTTAATTTTTTTCCTGCAATAGCAATTGCTTTACCTTTTCTTGTTCTAGCATTACATCTAGTTCTTTGGCCTCTTACAGGTAATTTTTTTCTATGTCTAGATCCTCTGTAACAAGCTAAATCAATTAATCTTTTAATACTTAAGGAATAATCTCTTCGTAGATCACCTTCAACTTTAAAATTTTGATCTATATATTCTCTAATCTTTAAAATTTCCTCATCTGTGAGTTCGTTAACTCTTTTTTTTTTAGGGATATTTAAAGATGCGCATATCTTATTTGAAAACTTATCGCCGATACCATAGATATATGTTAAACCAACTTGTACAAGTTTATTTTGTGGAATATTGATACCTGCTATACGAGCCATAATTTTGAGAATAATTTGTGCAATTTATATAATAAGTTCTTTTAAAGTCAACGTCTTAAAACTTGATAAAAGCCTCAATTTTAGCAGTTATATCCTCTATTTTATGAGATCCGTCTATTTCATAAAAATTTGGGTTTTTAGAGTAAAAATCTAGAACTGGTTTAGTTGTTTCCATATAAGTATCGTATCTTTTGAGGATGGTACTCAAATCATCATCAGTTCGTTTCTCTAAAACTTTTCTTTTTTCTATTCTTTTAATAATGGTTTCTTTATTAACATTTAAAAAAAAAATAAAATCAATTTTTTGGTTCGAGTTGTTCATTAATAATTCTAAATTCTTAGCCTGACTTAGTGATCTTGGATATCCATCAAATATCAGTTTATTCTTTTTGCTTGTATCAAGAGTAATTTTTTCAATAAGATTATTAACTATTTGATCACTTACAAATTTACCATCATTCATGTCATTAATTATTTTTTTTCCAATTTCTGAATTTTTTTGAATTTCATCTCTCAACATATTTCCTGTTGATATTTGAAAACCGTTAATTTTTTTGACTAAAAATTTTGCTTGAGTACCTTTTCCAGCACCAGGGGGACCAAATAATATTATATTCACCTATCTTCCAAATTTTGTTTTTTTAATTAATTGTTCATATTGAGAACTCATCAATCTTGTTTGAATTTGAGTAACAGTATCAATGGCCACAACTACAACAATTAAAATTGATGTACCACCTAAATAAAAAGGTATTGGATATTTAGCAATTAAAAACTCTGGCATTAAACATACCAAAGTCAAATAAATTGAACCAATTGTAGTTAGTTTAGTTAAAATATTTTCTATGTAAACTGCTGTGCTCTCACCTGGTCTAATACCTGGAATAAATCCACCATATTTTCTTAAATTGTCAGCTGTTTCTGTAGGATTGAATGTTATTGAAGTATAAAAAAATGTAAAAAATATTATTCCAGATGCGTATAACAGCATATACAAGGGTTGACCTTGAGTGAAATAAGAGCTGAAATTTAAAAAAGTTTCACTGTCTGAAAAATTAAAATTAGAAAAAGTTACAGGCAATAGGAGTAAAGCAGAAGCAAAAATTGCTGGTATAACACCAGCTTGATTAATTTTAAGTGGTAAATGGGAAGACTCACCACCGTACATTTTATTACCCATCTGTCTTTTGGGATAATTTATTAAAATTTTTCTCAATGCTCTTTCCATAAAAACAATAAATAAAATTGTTAAAACCAATAATATAAAAATCATTATTATCATTAATGTAGAAACAGCTCCGGTTCTACCAAGTTCAAAAGTAGTAACTAAAGCACGCGGTATTTCAGCAACTATACCAGCAAAAATTATAAGCGATATACCATTTCCTATACCTCTTTGTGTAATTTGTTCGCCAAGCCACATTAAAAAAATAGTTCCTGCAACTATTGTTGTAACAGTAGAAATTTTAAAGAATCCACCTGGATTAATTACTAAATTTGCTGACGACTCTAAACCAACTGCAAGACCGTATCCTTGGACTGTTGCCAGTAAAACAGTTCCGTATCTAGTAATCTGAGTAATCTTTGCTCTACCAGTTTCTCCTTGTGATTTTAAGTTTTTAAAATAATCCGAAACACCGGTTAAAAGTTGTACAATAATTGAGGAAGAAATATAAGGCATAATTCCTAGAGCAAATATTGCCATTCTACTTATTGCACCACCTGCAAAAACATTAAACATGCCCAATAAACCTTTTTGATTTCCCTCCATTAAAATCTTTAACTGCTCAGGATCAATTCCAGGTAATGGTACAAAAGTACCAAATCTATAGACTGCTAAAATTGCAATAGTGAAAATTATCCTATTTCGTAAATCGTGAGTTGATGAAGAAGTGCTCATTTAAAATTATTATTTTTTTAATTTTATTGAACCACCTATTTTTTCAATTTTTTCTATAGCTGATTTAGAAGCTAAATCTGCTTCTATATTTATTTTATTTTTTATTTCACCAGTTCCTAAAATTTTTAATTTAATAGAATTTTTATTAATTAAATTTTGTTTTTTTAAAATATCAGAGTTTAATAAATCTTTTGAATTTAAAGACTTATTATCCAAATATTCTTGAATTTTTTCAAGATTTAAAATTGCAACTAATTTTTTTCCTATTGGATTAAAACCTCTTTTAGGGAGTCTTCTATATAAAGGCATTTGTCCACCTTCAAAACTTTTAATGGCAACACCTGATCGGGATTTTTGACCCTTCACACCTCTTCCAGAAGTTTTGCCCTTACCAGATCCAATACCTCTTCCAACTCTGATTTTTTTTTTATTAATTTTTTCTCTATTATCTAAGGTAATCATTATCCTCTTTTTTCAATTATTTCTGAAATCTTTTTATTTCTTATATTTGATATTTGTTTTGGTGAATTTTGTTTTAGTAAAGCTTTCATTGTAGCTCTTATAACATTGTGCGCATTCGATGTACCCATTGATTTAGCAACTATATCTTTAACACCCAATACTTCACAAACAGCCCTGACTGGACCTCCAGCAATTATTCCTGTACCTTTTGCTGCAGCTCTTAAAACAATTCTACCAGAACCATCTTTAGCTTTAACATCATGATGGATTGTTCTGCCTTCTCTTAGAGGAATATGAGTTAATTTTCTTCTCGCCATTTCATTAGCTTTTTTAATTGCATCTGGAACTTGTTTAGCTTTTGCGTGAGCTACTCCAATTTTTCCAGCTTGATTTCCAACAACAACTAAAGCTGAAAAACCAAATCTTCTTCCACCTTTAACAACTTTAGTTATTCTATTAATGTGAACTAGTTTTTCTAAAATATCATCAGTTTTTTTATCTTTATTATTTTCCATATTTAAAATTCCATCCCATTTTTTCTCAATGTTTCAGCAAAAATTTTTATTCTACCATGATATTTATAAACACCTCTATCGAAATAAATTTTTGTAATCTTTTTTTCTTGTGCTTTTTTAGCAAGTTTCTCTGCTACAAGTTTTGATAATTCAATTTTTTTAATTTTTGTATTTGATTTAATATCTTTTTCAACTGATGAAGCTGATAATAAGGTCATATTTTTTGTGTCATCTATAATTTGAGCGGAAATATTTTTTGTTGAGCGAGAAATACTTAGCCTAAATCTTCCAAATTTAGCAACCTTTTTTACTTTGTTGCTTACTCTAAATCTTTTTCTTTTATTAGTATTTAGTTTCATTATTTTTTCTTTCCTTCTTTTTTTAGAACATATTGACCTTTTTCTCTAATTCCTTTGCCCTTGTAAGGCTCAATTTTTCTTAGTGTCTTTATTTTTGATGCTACAGCACCCACTTGTTGCTTATCATTTCCTGTAATTTTTAAGGTCGTTTGTTTTTCAACAGTAATTTTTATTCCATTAGGGATTTCAAAATCAATATCATGACTATAACCAAGCTGTAAATTTAACAAATTTCCTTTAATTGCTGCTCTGTAACCTACTCCAACTAACTCCAAAATTTTTTCATACCCTTTACTAGAGCCTAAAACTGCATTATTAATTAAACTTCTGCTCATGCCCCAAAGACGCTTAGTATTTTGATCTATCTTCTTGGGTTTAAGGGAAATTTCTTTACCTTCTTTAATATCAAGATTGAACATATCTAGATCTATATTAATTGAACTTTTCCCAAGAGGTCCCTCTATATTCAAAATGTTTCCTGCCAAAGCTACTTTTACTTTTTCTGGGATAGATATATTTATTTTACCAATTTTTGACATTAAAATACCTTACAAATTATTTCTCCACCAACTTTTTGTTTTCTAGCATCGATATCTGTCATTACACCTTTGGGTGTTGATACGATTGCAATACCTAGGCCATTATTTATTTTAGGCAAACTGTCTGCACTCGAAAAAATTCTTCTTCCGGGTTTTGAAACTCTTTCGAAGGAACTTATTACTGGATTGCCAGAATGATATTTTAATTCTAAAGATAAAATAGATTTTTTATCTAATAAATTAATCTTAAAATCTTTTATAAAACCTTCATTTTTGAGAATATCAGCAATTTTTGATTTAAAGTTTGATGAAGGTAAATCAACTTTTTTATGATTTCTTGCTTGGGCATTTTTTACCCTTGCTATCATGTCTCCTATTGGGTCACTTAAACTCATAATATCCTTTCTACCAACTTGATTTAATTAAACCAGGTATTTTACCTTGTAATCCTAATTGTCTTAGAGCAATTCTAGAAATTTTTAGTTTTCTATATACTCCGTGTGGTCTTCCTGTGATTTGACATCTATTCATTACTCTTACTTTAGATGAATTTCTTGGTAATTTTGATAATTTCTGTTGCGCCTTAAATCTTTCTTCTAATGGAAGTTTTTTATTCATGATAATTTCTTTCAATTTTTGTCTTTTTTTAAAATATCTATTTGAAAGTTTTATTCTTCTGTTATTTTTATTAATTGAACTTAACTTAGCCATATTAATTATCTCCTTTTTTAATAAATGGAAAATTTAATTTCTCTAAAAGTGCAAAACTATGTTCTTTTTTTTGTGATGATATAACAATTGTAATATCAAGACCTCTAACTTTATCGGCTCTATCAAAGCTCACTTCTGGAAAAATTATATGTTCTTTTATACCAAAGGTATAATTTCCGAATTTATCAAAACCATTAGCAGATAACCCTCTAAAATCTTTAATTCTTGGCAAAGCAATATTCACTAATCTGTCTAAAAATTCATACATCTTGTTTTTTCTTAAAGTAACTTTTAGCCCTGCATTTGAACCTTTTCGTGTTTTAAAATTAGCTACAGATTTTTTAAACTTTGTGATAACTGGTTTTTGCCCAGTAATTTTACCTAAATCCTCTTCACAGGATTTTAATATTTTTGAATCGTTTCCATCTAAACCAAGACCCATATTCAAAATAACTTTTTCAATTTTAGGTCCCATGTATAAATTTTTTAAGCCAAATTGATCTTTTAAAGCAGGCTTGATGTTTTTTAAATATAGTTCTTTAAGTCTTGGTGTCATTATTTTTTAGCCTCAGTTTTTTTTTTATTTTTTTCTTCAACTAACTTAAGATTTGAAATATGAATAAAACTTTCTTTCGAAAAAATTCCACCTTTTTTTTCTTTTGTTGTTTTAACGTGCTTTTTAACCATATTTATTTCTTTAACTTTTGCCCTATTATTCAATCTATCGATTTCTATTATTTCACCCTCTTTTTTTTTATCCTTTCCACATAAAATTTTCACTCTTAATCCTTTTTTAATCATTATAAAACCTCCGGTGCTAATGATATAATTTTCATTTGACCTCTATTTCTTAGCTCTCTTGTAACTGGACCAAAAATTCTAGTTCCAACTGGTTCGCCTTTATCATCAACTAAAACAGCCGCATTATTATCAAATCTTACTTTTGAACCATCATCTCTATGAATTCCTTTTTTGACTCTTACAACAACAGCTTTGTGAACCGATCCTTTTTTAACTTTGCCTTTTGGAATAGCCTCTTTTACGGCAATAACTATAGTGTCTCCAATACTTGCATACCTTCGTTTTGAACCACCTAAAACTTTAATACATTCAATTTTCTTAGCACCGGTATTATCTGCAACTTGTAATTCTGTTTGAACTTGTATCATTATTTCAAATTCTCCATTACTTGAAATTTCTTGTTTTTTGAAAAAGGTTTACTTTCAATAATTGAAACTTTATCACCATTTTTAAATTTATTATTTTCATCATGAGCATTATATTTTTTTTTTACTTTAATTACTTTTTTAAGTAATGGGTGAGAATATTTTCTTTCAACCAAAACTGTAATAGTTTTATTAGGTTTATCGCTGATCACAATTCCTGTTAATATTTTTTTAGGCATTAATTTTTCCTTTAAGTATTGTTTTTAATCTTGCTATTTTTTTTCTAGTTTCATTAATTTTAGCTGGATTTGTTATTTGAGAATTTACTTTCTGAAATCTAAAATTAAATAAATCTTTTTTAAATTTATCTATATTTTTTAAAATTTCGTCTTTTGATAATTTTTTAATTTCTTGTTTTTTCATTATGCAAATCTTTTTATAGTTTTTGTTTTTATTGGTAATTTTGCTGAAGCCTTATATAAAGCTTCTTTCGCTACTTGTTCTGAAACTCCATCAACTTCGAATAAAATTCTTCCTGGTTTAACTCTGCAAGCATAATACTCTGGAGAACCTTTACCCTTTCCCATACGAACTTCGATAGGTTTTTTTGAAACTGGTATATTTGGAAAAATTCTTGTCCAAACTCTTCCTTGTCTTTTCATATGTCTTGTTAGCGCTACCCTTGCTGCCTCAATTTGTTTTCCTGTTACTCTATCAGGTGTTAGTGCTTTTAAAGCATAGGCACCATAGTTAATAAAATTTGCTCTTGAGGCTGTTCCATGAATTCTGCCTTTATGCGCTTTTCTCCATTTTGTTCTTACTGGTTGTAGCATCGTTTATCCTTTAGCCTCTTTTGATATTACTTTATTAGTTTCTTGACTAAACTCTTTTGCAAACACTTCACCTTTATAGATCCAGACTTTGATACCAATAATTCCATAAGTTGTTAACGCTTCAGCTTCAGCATAATCTATATCTGCTCTTAAAGTGTGAGAAGGAATACTCCCATCTCTTAACCATTCTGTTCTAGCTATTTCATTTCCACCTAATCTTCCACTTATTGAAACTTTAATCCCCTTGGCACCTAATCTCAAACATGATTGCATTGCTCTTTTCATTGCTCTTCTATATGAAATTCTTTTTACTAATTGTTGAGCTATGTTTTCTGCTACTAAATAAGCATTTGTCTCTGGTTTTTTGACCTCTTTAATATTAAGTGTAATTTCATTTTTTGTAAATTTAGACAAATTATTTTTTATTTTATCAATATCACTACCTTTTTTTCCAATTACAAATCCGGGTCTTGATGTATAGATTGTAACATAACACTTATTAGCTGTTCTCTCGATCATAACTTTAGATACACCAGAATTTATGACTGTTTTTTTGATATATTCTCTAATTCTAAAATCCTCAATTAGATAATTTCCAAAATCCTTTTTCTTTGCGTACCAAACAGAGTCCCACCCTCTGTTGACACCTAGTCTAAAACCTACAGGATTAACTTTTTGACCCATGACTCTCCATATTTTTCAATTCTGATAATATAATAGTTACACTTGAATAAGGTTTTAATATTGGAGCTGCTCTTCCTTTAGCTCTTGGTCTAAATCTTTTCATAGTAATTTTTTTTCCACAATAAGCTTCCTTTACAATTAATTTATCAATATCATATTGAAAGTTATTCTCAGCATTTGCAACTGCTGAATTGATTGTTTTTTTTATTTCATTAGTAATTCTTTTTTCAGAAAATTCTAGATCTCTAATTGCAATGTCAACTTTTTTCCCAACAATATTTTTCAAAATTGGGTTTAATTTTCTAATACTGGATCTAACATTGTTATTTATTGATCTAACAGTTTTGATCTTATTATTATCAATTTTATTTTTTTTACTCATATTTATTTTTTATCAGTTGTTTCCTCAGTTTTAGCTTTTTTGTCTGCCGGTGTGTGACCAAAAAATGTCCTTGTCGGTGCAAATTCACCTAATTTGTGTCCCACCATATCTTCGGAAATAGTTATTGGTATAAATTTCTTTCCATTATAAATTAAAAAACTAACTCCAACAAAATCAGGTATAATTGTTGATTTTCTTGACCATGTTTTAATAGGTATTTTTTTTGAGTCAGTTTTGTATTTATCAACTTTCTTAATCAAGCTTTCTTCAACAAACGGACCTTTCCAAATAGCTCTAGCCATTATTTTGTATCCTTCCTTTTATTTCTTCGCTTGATAATAAATTTATCTGTTCGTTTATTGTCTCTTGTTTTTAAACCTTTTGCCGATTGACCAGTTCGTGAAACGGGATGTCTTCCACCTGCAGATTTACCTTCACCTCCGCCATGAGGATGGTCTACAGGATTCTTTACAACACCTCTTGTATGAGGCCTTCTACCTAACCATCTTGATCTACCAGCTTTACCTATTTTAATATTTTTTTGATCTGGGTTACTCAAAACTCCAATTGTAGCTAAAGCTCTTGAGTCAATTTTTCTTACTTCACCAGAAGCTAATTTAATTAAACTATAATTTCCATCTAAACCACTTATAGTAACAGACGATCCAGCTGATCTTGCTATTTTTCCTCCTGCTCCAGGTTGTATTTCTACGTTATGAATATCTATTCCAACTGGAATATCTTGTAAGGGCATACAATTTCCAATTTTAATTTCTTTTTTTGCTCCATTTTCAATTTTATCACCAGTTTTAATCTTTTGTGGTGCTAGATAATAAGCGTGTGAATTATCATCAAATTTTACTAACATTATGTAACAAGATCTATTAGGATCGTATTCAATTCTTTGAACTGTGGCAGGTTGATCAAATTTTTTACGATAAAAGTCTACATGTCTATACATCTTTTTATGGCCTCCAGCTCTGTTTACTGAAGTTATATGGCCATTATTGTTTCTTCCTTTCATAGAATTTTTTGGAGAAACCAAACTTTTGAAAGGTTTGCCTTTCCATAATCCAGCTCTATCAACAAGAATAGTGCCTCTAGTTGATTTTGTGTAAGGTTTAAATGTTTTAAGTGCCATATTAAATTCCAGTTGTTAAATCTATACTTTGACCTTTTTTCAAAGTAATAATTGCTTTTTTAAATCCAGAAACCTTTGTTTTTCTTCCTCTAGTAAGTTTAATTCTATTTTTTTTATTAATAATATTTATCTTTGTAACATTAACTTTAAAAATTTTTTCAATATTTGTTTTAATATTTTTTTTATTAGCTGTTGTTGGAACTTTGAAAACAATCTTATTTTGCTCAGATAAATTAGTTGATTTTTCTGTAACTAAAGGAGACAAAATTTTATCATATAAATGTAACTTACTCATTAAACATATCTCTTTTCTAGTTCTTTTACTGAACTTTCTGTAAAAACTACTTTTTTAAATTTAACAATATCAAATGCACTAAAGTGATTCACATCTGTAACTTTTATATTAGGGATATTTCTAATTGATTTTTCAATTTTATCTTTTGATGATTTATCTAAAATTATTAAAGAGTTAGATATTTCAAATTTGTTGATTATCTTATTCATTTCCTTAGTTTTTTTAATTTCAGAGGAAAAATCACTTAAAATTAATAAATTCTTGTTTTTATTTTTCTCACTTATCAGCGAAGCTATGCTATTCCTTTTTTCACTTTTATTTAATTTTCTTTTTTTGTAAGAAAGTTCACCTTTAGGACCATGTGCAACTCCACCACCAACAAATATAGGTGCTTTCCTACTTGCGTGTCTAGCATTTCCTGTTCCTTTTTGTGCGTATATTTTTGATGTGGGGCCTGAAACTTCATTTTGTTGTTTCGTTTTCGCATGTCTACCCTTGTAATTTGCATTGGTTTTATACAAAACGTTATTTATTAACTTTTTATTTATTTTTACAGAAAAAATCTTATCCAAAACTTCGATCGAATCTTTTTTTCCATTTAAGTTTAGTTTGTCAATTTTCATTATTTTTTCTTCTTCTCTGGTGTTTTTTTAGCATCTTCTGCTTTTTTCATTTTTTCTGTTACTGTCATTTTTTTTATATTTTTCACAGATTTTTTAACTAGAACTTCGGAATTTTTTGAACCTGGTATTGAACCTTTTAAATAAAGTAATTCATTTTCAACATCAGCTTTAATAATTTCAATATTTTGCATTGTTCTAAGTTTGTCTCCCATATGTCCAGCCATTTTCTTACCTTTAAAAACTTTACCAGGATCTTGTCTTTGTCCTGTTGATCCGTGCGACCTATGTGATACGGATACACCGTGAGTTGCTCTTAGACCTCCAAAATTATGTCTTTTCATAGCTCCTGCAAAACCTTTTCCTATAGTTTTTGATTTTGTATCAACAAATTTTACGTCTTTAAAAATTTCAAGTCCGAATTCATTTCCCTCTTTGTATTGCTCAGTATCTAAAACTCGGAATTCTTTTAAAGTCTTTTTTGCTTCTGTATTTTTTTTAGCAAAATAACCTTTAATTGGTTTCTTTAATTTTGAACTTTTAATTTTTCCATAACCTAATTGTACGGCTTTGTATCCTCTTTTATCTTGATGAATAACGTGTATAATTCTTGCTTTTTCCATCTTTAATACAGTAACTGGCACTAATTGACCTGATTTATAGAATTCTCTAGTCATACCAATTTTTTTTCCTAGTAAAGCAATTTCACTCATAATTATATTTTTATTTCCACGTCAACTCCTGAAGCTAAATCTAATTTCATCAAAGCCTCAACAGTTTGTGGTGTTGGTTCAATTATATCTATTAATCTTTTGTGAGTTCTTGACTCAAATTGTTCACGACTTTTTTTATCAATATGTGGGGATCTCAATACTGTATATCTTTCTATACGGGTAGGTAAAGGTATAGGCCCCTTGATTGTTGCACCAGTTCTTTTAACTGTATTTACTATTTCCTCTGTCGAGGCGTCTAAAATTTTATTATCGTAAGCTCTTAATTTAATTCTAATATTTTGTTTTTCCATATTAGCCTGCAACTTTCTTAGTTACTTCATCTTGAACATTTTGAGGAACTTTAGAATAATGATCAAAAAACATTGAATACTGAGCTCTACCTTGTGACATTGATCTTAAACTATTTATATATCCAAACATATTTGCTAGTGGAACCATTGCTGTGATAACAGTAGCATTACCTCTTTGTTCTTGGGTACTAATTTGACCTCTTCTACTATTAAGATCACCAATAACATCACCCATGTAATCCTCAGGTGTTACAACTTCCACTCTCATAATAGGTTCTAATAGTTTTAATCCACCTTGAGTACAGGCTTGTTTAAAGCATGCTCTACTAGCTAATTCAAAAGCTAAAACACTTGAATCTACATCGTGATGTAAACCGTCTACTATTGTAACTTTATAATCAATTAGAGGAAAACCAGCTAATATCCCACTATCTGAAACACTTTCAATTCCCTTTTCAACACCTGGGATAAATTCTTTTGGAATAGCTCCACCTTTAATCGCGCTTTCAACATCTCTTCCTTTTCCAGGTTCCTGTGGTTCAACGAACAATTTAACTTTTGCAAATTGACCTGCTCCACCGCTTTGTTTTTTATGAATGTATTCAAATTCAGACGATTTTTCTATTGTCTCTCGATATGCTACCTGAGGTGCGCCAACATTAGCTTCTACTTTAAATTCTCTTTTCATTCTATCAACAATAATATCTAAATGAAGTTCACCCATTCCTTTAATTATTGTTTGACCTGACTCTTCATCTGAGGAAACTCTGAAAGATGGATCTTCTTTTGCAAGTCTAGCTAAAGCTTCACCCATTTTCTCTTGATCACCTTTTGTTTTGGGTTCAACAGCAATTTCAATTACTGGATCAGGAAATTCCATTGGCTCAAGTAAAACAGCATTTTCTTCATCACATAAAGTGTGTCCAGTAATTGTATTTTTTAAACCTGCTAAAGCAATAATATCGCCTGCATTGGCCTCTTTAATATCTTCCCTCGAGTTAGCGTGCATCAGCAACATTCTTCCAACTCTTTCTTCTTTTTCTTTAGAAGAATTATAAATTCCTGTACCAGATTTTATAGTGCCCGAATAAACTCTTATAAATGTTAAAGATCCTACAAATGGATCATTTGCAACTTTGAAGGCTAATGCTGAAAAAGGAGCTTTATCATCAAACTTCATCTCTATTTCATCTTCAGATCCAACTTTAGTTCCTGTAATTGATCCGATGTCGACTGGGCTTGGCAAATAATTTACTACAGCATCTAACAAAGGTTGAACACCTTTATTCTTAAAAGCTGAACCAGTTAAAACTGGCACAAAATCAAAATTTAAAGTTCCTTTTCTTATACATCTTATTAAGTCTTCTTCTTTAATTTCATCACCATTTAAATAACTTTCCATTAACTTCTCATCTTGTTCTACAGCTAATTCAACAAGTTCAGTTCTATACTTATTTGAAATTTCTTTTAAATCATCTGGAATATCTTTGTATTCCCATTCAGCACCTAAAGCTTCATTTTTCCATACTTGAGCTTTCATCTTTACAAGATCAACCACTCCCGCTAAAGAAGACTCAATACCTATTGGAACTTGAATTACTAACGGTTTAGCTCCTAATCTATCTTTAATCATGTCAACACATCTAAAAAAATCAGCACCAGTTCTATCAAGTTTATTTACAAAACAAATTCTTGGTACTTTATACTTATCTGCTTGTCTCCATACAGTTTCAGATTGAGGCTCTACGCCAGCTACGCCATCGAAAACAGCTACAGCACCATCTAAAACTTTTAAAGATCTTTCAACTTCGATCGTAAAATCTACGTGACCTGGTGTATCAATAATATTAATCCTATGATCTTGCCAAAAACAGGTAGTTGCTGCAGAGGTAATTGTTATTCCTCTTTCTTGTTCTTGTTCCATCCAATCCATTGTTGCTGCACCATCATGCACTTCACCAATTTTATGGCTTTTACCTGTATAATATAAAATTCTTTCTGTAGTAGTAGTTTTACCAGCATCGATATGAGCCATGATCCCAATATTTCTATATTTATCTAAGGTATGAGTTCTAGCCATAATAAATTACCACCTAAAATGTGCAAAAGCTTTGTTTGACTCTGCCATCTTATGCACATCTTCTCTTTTTTTAACAGCAGACCCTTTTTTTTCGTATGCATCAAAAAGTTCATTAAAAATTTTATCTGACATATTTTTATCTTTTCTTTTTCTAGCTGAGTCTACTAACCATCTTATAGCTAATGCTTGTGCTCGTTTGCTTTTAACTTCAACTGGAACTTGATATGTGGCACCACCAACCCGTCTTGATCTTACTTCGACTGTAGGTTTTATGTTATTAATCGCTTCATTAAAAACATTAATTGGTTCATCTTTAGATTTAGATTTTATTTTTTCTATTGCGTCATAAACTATTTTTTCCGCAACTCCCCTTTTACCATCGTACATTATATTATTTATTAATTTTGGAATAATTGTGGATTTAAATTTAGGATCAGGAGTAATATTCTTTTTAGGTTGTGTTTTTTTTCTAGACATGAATTACTTACCCTTTTTTGTTCCGTATAATGATCTTCTTTTTTTTCTATTAGCAACACCTTGCGTATCAAGATTACCTCTTAAAATATGATATCGAACACCTGGTAAATCTTTTACTCTACCTCCTCTAATTAAAACAACTGAGTGTTCTTGTAGATTGTGTCCTTCACCTGGAATATATGCTGTTACTTCAAAACCATTTGATAATCTAACTCTGGCTACTTTTCTTAAAGCTGAATTTGGTTTCTTCGGGGTAGTGGTATAAACTTTAACACAAACACCTCTTTTCAAAGGTTGTTTTTGTAATGCAGGAACTTTGTTCCTAGTAATTTGTTTCACTCTCTTTTTTTTTAACAATTGGTTAATAGTCGGCATTTTTTTTATAAAGTTAATTAATTGCTTTTGAGAGAAATTACTGACAGGTAATTTATGGCAGCGTTTAGTGCAGCAAGCTAGCACTACATTCCAACCAAAAACATGGCCAAAATACTTATTAATTTGACTTTGTCAAACTAAAACTATTGAACTTTGGGGTTTTTTTTACTGATTTACTTGGCTTTCTGACGGTTCAATTTTTTCTTGTTCTGATAAAAACTTATTGTCATCTTCCAATGCTTTTTTATTCCATTTATTCTTGATGTTACCAGTGCCAGCTGGAACTAATCTTCCAACTATTACGTTTTCTTTCAAACCATTTAAAGGATCAACTTTACCTTTAATAGCTGCATCTGTTAAAACTCTAGTTGTTTCTTGGAATGATGCGGCTGAAATGAATGACTCAGTCTGCAATGAAGCTTTTGTTATACCCATTAATACTCGTTCTCCTACAGCTGGTGTTTTACCCTCAGATTTTAATTTTTCATTAACATCTTCAAATTTTATTTTATCAACTATTTCACCAGGTAAATATGAAGAGTCTCCTGAATTTTTAACTTCAATTTTCTTTAACATTTGTCTTAAAATAGTTTCAATGTGTTTATCATTTATAATAACCCCTTGTAATCTATAAACTTCTTGAACTTGGTTTACAAAGTACTCTGTAAGATCTTTTATTCCTAAAATTCTTAAAATATCATGTGGCAATGGTTGACCATCTAGCAAATACTCACCTTTTTGTATTTTTTCACCTTGATTAAAATTAATATGTTTGCCTTTTGGAATTAAATAGTTAGACGGTTCTGAACCATCAGTAGGTACTATTGAAACTCTTTGTTTTCCTCTTACTTCTTTACCAAAAATTACTTGTCCATCATTTTCTGCTATAATAGCACTATCTTTTGCTTTACGAGCCTCAAATAATTCAGCAACTCTTGGAAGACCTCCAGTAATATCTTTTGTTTTTGTAGTTTCTTTTGGTAACCTAGCTATCACATCTCCGGCTGATACTTTTTGACCATCTTTTACAGAAAGAATTGAATCTGGAACCAAATAATATCTTGCTTCATTATCGTCAGCTTTCTTAATTACATTTCCTTTTTCATCTCTAAGTGTAATTCTTGGTTTTAAATCTGAGCTTTTGGATTGAGATCTCCAATCAACAACAGATTTTGAAGATATTCCTGTGGCATCATCTGTTGTTTCTTGAATTGAAACACCATCAATTAAATCTACATAACTTGCTATCCCACTTTTTTCAGCAATTACAGGTGTTGTATATGGATCCCATTCACATATTTTTGAATTAGCTTTTACTTTTTCACCATTTTTAAAAAATAACTTTGATCCATAAGCAACTTTGTAAATTGCAATTTGAACTCCATTATCATCTTCTATTGAAAGCTGGGTATTTCTTCCCATAACAATTAAGTTTTTCTTTGAGTCTTCCAAAATATTAGAATTTATTATCTTTAAAGTTCCTTCACTTTTAGAAATAATTTGTGACTCCTGTTTTACAGATGCTGTACCACCTACGTGGAAAGTTCTCATTGTTAATTGAGTTCCAGGTTCACCAATAGATTGTGCAGAAATCATTCCAATAGCTTCACCCACATGCACCATCTTACCTCTTGATAAATCTCTTCCATAACATGTTGCACAAACACCATTCTTTGATCCACATGTCATTACCGAATAAACTTTTAATGATTTAATACCAGCAGCATCAATTTTGTCACAAGCAAATTCATCTATCATCATAGATTTTTTAATTATAACTTCACCTGTTAGTGGATGTTTTACGTCAGAAGCTGTTACACGGCCTAACGATCTCTCAGATAAGCTTACAACAACATTTCCACCTTCTAAAATTTCAGATAGCTCTATAAAACCAGGATTATCACAATTAATCTTTGTTACTGTTAAATCCTGAGCAACATCGCAAAGTCTTCTTGTTAAATAACCTGAACTAGCAGTTTTTAATGCTGTGTCAGCTAAACCTTTTCTAGCTCCATGTGTTGAATTAAAATATTCGAGCGCTGTTAAACCCTCTTTAAAATTTGATGTTATAGGACTTTCAATAATTTCACCCGAGGGTTTAGCAATTAGACCTCTCATACCTGCTAATTGTTTCATTTGAGCTGCCGAACCTCTTGCGCCACTATCAGCCATCATAAAAACTGAATTTATCTTCAATCCTTCAGATGTTTTTTCTGTAGCTGAAATTCCTTTCATCATTTCTCCCGCGACTCTATCAGTACACTTAGACCACGCATCAACAACTTTATTGTATTTCTCACCTCTAGTAATTAATCCTTCAGTATATTGAGTTTCGTAATCAGCTATTAATTTTTTTGTATCCTCAATTAATTGAGTTTTATTGTTTGGAATTACGAGATCATCTTTACCAAAAGAAATTCCAGCTTTAAAAGCGTGCTTAAAGCCTAAATCTTTCAATTTATCACAAAATATAACTGTTGTTTTTTGTCCACAAAATCTAAAAACAATATCAATAATTTCTGAAACAGTTTTTTTAGGTAAAAGTCTATCAATTAAAGAAAATTTGATGTTATTATTTTTAGGTAATAAGTTAGCTAATAAAAATCTTCCTGCTGTTGAAGTGTATTTTTCAAATTTTTTATTACCATTTTCATCAACTGTTTCAAATCTTGAAATAATCATGTTATGAACTTTGATCTGACCTGAAGATAAAGCAAATTCAATTTGATCAGCGTCTAAAAAATATCCTAAAGGCTTTTCATTTACTGGTTCTTGAGACAAGTAATAAATTCCTAAAATCATATCTTGACTTGGTACAATAATAGGTTTTCCATTTGACGGGGATAATATGTTATTAGTAGAAAGCATTAAAATTCTTGCCTCTAATTGAGCTTCCAAACTTAGTGGAACGTGAACTGCCATTTGATCTCCATCAAAATCAGCATTAAAAGCAGCACAAGTTAATGGGTGAAGTTCAATAGCATCACCCTCAATCAATTTAGGCTCAAAGGCTTGAACTCCTAATCTATGAAGAGTTGGGGCTCTATTTAATAATACTGGATGTTCTCTAACTATTAATTCTAATGCGTCCCAAACAGCATTTGTTTCTTTCTCAACTAATTTTTTTGCCTGTTTTATAGTTGAAGCTAACCCTAATTTATTCAACCTTGCATATAAAAATGGTTTGAATAATTCTAATGCCATTTTTTTTGGTAGTCCACATTCATGAAGTTTTAGATCAGGGCCAACAACGATTACTGATCTACCTGAATAATCAACTCGTTTACCTAATAAGTTTTGTCTAAATCTACCTTGCTTACCTTTGAGCATTTCAGCTAAAGATTTTAAAGGTCTTTTTCCTGTTCCAGTAATTACTCTTCCTCTTCTACCATTATCAAATAATGCATCAACAGACTCTTGTAACATTCGTTTTTCATTTCTAACTATTATGTCTGGAGCTTTGAGATCCATTAATCTTTTTAATCTATTATTTCTATTTATTACTCTTCTATAAAGATCGTTAAGATCTGAGGTCGCAAACCTTCCACCATCTAAAGGAACTAACGGTCTCAGTTCCGGTGGTATAACTGGCACTACTGTAAGTATCATCCATTCAGGTTTTTGACCCGTTTCTATGAAAGACTCAATTAACTTAAGCCTTTTAATAGCTCTTTCTTCATTAACTTTGGATTTTGTTTCTTTAATATAGTTTACAAGATTTTTTCTCTCAAGTTCTAAATCTAAATTTTTTAACATTTCAAGAACTGCCTCGGCGCCTATTCCAGCTGTAAAAGCTTCTTCACCAAATTCGTCTTGAAATTTAGCTAGTTCCTCCTCGTTAAGTAATTGGTTTTTTTGGAGGCCAGTTAATCCAGGTTCTATTACTATAAAATTTTCAAAATATAAAACTCTTTCAATTTCCTTGAGCTTCATATCAACAGCTAAAGCAATTCTACTAGGCAAGGATTTTAAAAACCAAATATGAGCAACTGGAGTTGCTAAATTTATGTGACCCATTCTCTCTCTTCTTACATTCGATTTTGTAACTTCTACTCCACACTTTTCACAAATAATTCCTCTAAATTTCATTCTCTTATATTTTCCACATAAACACTCATAATCTTTTATCGGGCCAAATATTCTTGCACAAAAAAGTCCATCTTTTTCTGGTCTAAAAGTTCTATAGTTTATTGTTTCAGGTTTTTTAATTTCCCCATATGTCCATGATTTAATTTTTTCAGGACTCGCTAAAGATATTTTTATACTATTAAAATTTTGAGCCTCTGATATTTCAGAGTTTTTAAATAAATCTGTTAACTCTTTTTTCATTTAATTTAACTCCACATTTAATGCCAAAGATTTTATTTCTTTAACTAAAACATTGAACGATTCTGGTATTCCAGACTCAAAATTTTCTTCACCTTTAACAATGGTCTCATAAACTTTAACTCTTCCTGCAACATCATCTGATTTAACTGTTAAAATTTCTTGTAAAGTGTAAGAAGCACCATAGGCCTCTAAAGCCCAAACTTCCATTTCTCCAAACCTTTGTCCTCCTAATTGAGCTTTACCTCCAAGTGGTTGTTGGGTAACTAAACTATATGGTCCTGTAGATCTGGCATGAATTTTATCCTCCACAAGATGATGAAGTTTTAGCATATAAATAATACCTACTGTTACTGGTCTATCAAATTTTTCACCAGTTCTTCCATCCCATAAATATGTTTGACCTGAATTAGGTAATTTTGCTAATTCTAACATTTCAGTTACATTTTTTTCTTTGGCTCCATCAAAAACAGGTGTTGATATAGCCACTCCATTTTGTAAGTTTTCACAAAGATCTTTAAACTCAGTTTTGCTAAGTTTATCAACTTTATCATTATAAATTTCTTCACCATAAATAGATTTTAAAAAATTAGAAATTTTTTCTGTTTTTTCTATCTTTTTTTGATTTTCATTTATTAAATTTTTTATTTGTTCTCCAAATTCTTTACATGCCCACCCTAAGTGAGTTTCTAAAATTTGCCCTACATTCATTCTACTTGGAACTCCTAAGGGATTTAAAACAATATCAACTGGACGGCCATCTTCTCTATAAGGCATATCTTCAACAGGAACAATTTTACTCACCACACCTTTGTTACCATGTCTTCCTGACATTTTGTCTCCTGGTCTCAATCTTCTTTTGATAGCAACAAAAACTTTAACCATTTTCATTACACTTGGTAATAAGTCGTCACCACTTCTTATTTTTAAAACCTTATCTTCAAATCTTTCAGTAATGTCTTGTTTTGCTTTGTTGTATTGATCTTTTAATTGATCTAATGCAGTGTCTTCTTTTTGTTTACCTACATTTATTTTAAATATATCAGTGATATTTAATTCATTGATTTTATTAAAATCTAATTTAGTACCTATTTCTATATCCTTAATTTTTTTTGATAATGAAGCTCCTGATAAAATTTGAGCAGCTCTTTGTTTAATACTTCTTTCTAAAATTTCTTCTTCTACAATTTTATCCTGTTGAACTTGCTCAATTTCAGCTCTCTCTATTGTGATTGATCTTTCATCTTTTTCAATACCATGTCTGTTAAAAACTCTTACATCAACAACAGTTCCACTGCTTCCTCGAGACATTCTTAAAGATGTGTCCGTCACATCAATTGCTTTTTCTCCAAATATAGATCTCAATAATTTCTCTTCAGGTCCAGAAGCTGAATCTCCTTTGGGTGTTACTTTACCAACTAAAATATCTCCTGCATTAACTTCTGCACCAATATAAACAATTCCTGACTCGTCTAAATTCTTTAATGCTTCTTCGTTAACATTTGGTATATCTCTAGTTATTTCTTCCTCTCCAAGTTTAGTATCCCTAGCCATAATTTCATATTCTACAATATGCACAGATGTAAAAACATCGTCAGTAACACATCTTTCAGAAATTAAAATTGAGTCTTCAAAATTGTAACCCTGCCAAGGCATAAAAGCTACTGTAACATTTTTACCTAACGCTAGTTCCCCAAGTTTTGTTGAAGGACCATCTGCAATTATATCTCCTGATTTTACTTTATCACCAACTCTAACGAGTGGTCTTTGATTAATACAAGTATTTTGATTAGATCTCTTAAATTTTTGAAGATTGTAAATATCAACTCCTGATTTTGTAAAATCTATTTCTTCAGTAACTTTAATTACTATTCTTTTACCATCTATCTTATCTACAATTCCATCTCTTTTAGCAACTATTGTCACCCCTGAATCTAAAGCAACATCACTTTCAATACCTGTACCAACTAGTGGAGACTCAGGTTTTAGTAGAGGTACTGCCTGTCTCATCATATTTGAGCCCATAAGTGCTCTGTTAGCATCATCATTTTCTAAAAATGGAATCAAAGATGCAGCTACTGAAACTAATTGTTTTGGGGAAACATCTATGTAATCAATTGTTTCTGGTTTAGCCAAAAGAAAATTTAGATTTTGTCTACAAGAAACTAATTCTTCAATAATTTTACCATTTTTATCAATTTTTGTATTCGCCTGAGCTATAGTAAACTTAGTCTCTTCCATAGCTGACAAATATTCTACTTTGTCTTGAACGACACTATTTATGACTCTCTTATATGGACTTTCTATAAATCCATATTTGTTTATTTTTGCATAAGTTGATAAGCTATTAATCAAACCAATATTTGGTCCTTCTGGTGTCTCAATAGGACAAATTCTTCCATAATGAGTAGGATGAACGTCTCTCACTTCAAAACCAGCTCTCTCTCTAGTTAATCCTCCTGGCCCAAGAGCTGAAACTCTTCTTTTATGAGTGATCTCTGATAAAGGGTTAGTTTGATCCATAAATTGAGATAATTGAGAACTCGCAAAAAAATCTTTTAAAGAAACTGTTAATGGTTTTGCATTAATTAAATCTTGAGGCATTGCTGACTCAACATCCAATGTAGTCATTTTTTCTTTAATTGCCCGTTCCATTCTATAAACACCAATTCGAGCCTGGTTTTCTACTAATTCACCTACTGATCTCACTCTTCTATTTCCTAGATGATCAATATCATCTACTTCATCTTTACCATCTCTTAACTCAAGCATTTTAAGAATAATCGCTAATATGTCATCATTCCTTAATATAGTAATTTTGTCTGAACATTCTAAATTTAATCTAGAATTCATTTTAACTCTACCAACATCAGATAAATCATATCTATCAGAACTAAAAAATAAATTATTAAAAATTTGCGTAGCTATTTCAATTGTTGGAGGTTCTCCAGGTCTTAACATTTTGTAGATTTCGGTAATAGCTTCATCTTTGTTATTATTTTTATCATTAAACAATGTTATTAAGAAATATGGACCTTTATTAATTGAATTAGTAACGGAAATTTTTAAAGAATAAATTTTAGAATCAATAATTTGTTGAATTATTGTTTCATTTAACTCAGTTCCAATTTTAAAATTATTACCTTCTTCATTATTAATTTTTATATCTCTATGTAGAAACTTTCCATATAGAGATTCTTTTGAAACAAAGATGTCTTTTAATCCATCATTCGCTAATTTTTTTGCATTTAAATAATTTATTTTATCCCCAAGCTTAATTACGATTTTTCCTGTTTTGGCGTCTACAACTTCCTCTGAAAAATTTTTTGCTTTATAATTTTCCGGATTAAATTTGGTTTTCCATTTTTCAACTTTTGTATCATAAGTGTATTCTTCACTATTATAAAATTCATCAACCATGTCTGCTTTGGAATATCCTAAAGCTAAAAGCAGTGTAGATGCTAATATTTTTTTCTTTCTATCAATTTTAAAATATAATAAATCTTTTACATCAAATTCAAAATCTAACCATGATCCTCTATTTGGAATAACCCTACAACTGAATAATAATTTACCACTAGCGTGAGTTTTGCCTTTATCATGATCAAAAAATACTCCTGGACTTCTGTGCATCTGGTTTACTACTACTCTTTGCACACCATTAGTAATAAAAGTTCCACTATTAGTCATCATAGGGACTTCTCCCATGTAAACTTCTTGCTCTTTAGCTGATAAGATATCTTTTGTATTGTCTTCAGGATTTATTTCATAAACTACTAGTCTCAATGTACACTTCAAAGCAGAAGAATAAGTCAAGCCTCTTGTAATACATTCTTCAACATCAAATTTTGGTTTTTCTAGTCTATAAGAAACATATTCCAAAGTAGCTTTATCATTTAAATCTTCAATAGGAAAAATACCTTTAAAAACTCTATCAAAACCTTTGGTGACTTCATTGTTTTGCTTATCAAGATCAGTAAGCTCGTTATATGAATTTTTTTGAACCTCAATAAGATTAGGAATAGATAAACTTTCTTTTAGTTTACCAAAACTTTTTCTAATATTCTTTTTTTCAGTAAAAGATATTTGCATCTATGTATTAGCGCTGATTAAAAAATAACCAGCACTTAAAAAATCCTTATTAATTTATTTAAGTTCTACTTTTGCGCCAGCAGCTTCTAATTTAGCTTTAATTTCCTCAGCTTCTTTTTTAGGAACACCTGCTTTAACTTCTTTAGGTGCACCTTCAACTAAATCTTTTGCTTCTTTTAAACCAAGTGAAGTTGCTGCTCTTACTTCTTTGATAACATTTATTTTTTTATCGCCTGCAGATACTAACATGATTGTGAAATCATCTTTATCTTCGGCTGCGGCTGCACCACCTGCTGCTGCAGGAGCTGCTGCTGCCATTGGAGTTACTCCCCATTTTTCTTCTAATTGTTTTGAGAGATCTGCAGCTTCTGCTACAGTCAAACTCGATAAATCTTCTATAATTTTATTTAGATCAGGCATATAAATTACTCTTTGGGTTTAGTTTCAGAATTTTCTGGGGGTAAACTACTCATTTTTTCCGATCGCGCAAGTAAAATACTCACTAATTTTGAAGCAGATGCATTCAAAATACCCACAATATTGGCTCTTGCCTCATCCAAAGTTGGTAAATTTGCGACATTCATTACTCCAGCTTGGTCAAGAATCTCGTTTTCCATCATTCCGCCGATTAATTTTAAATTTTCATTATCTTTGGCAAATTTTGATAAAATTCTTGCTGACATAATAGCATCTTCACCAAAAGCAACTGCAGTCGGTCCAGTAAATAAATTTGATAAATCTTTACATTTTGTTTTTTCTAATGCCAACTTTGTAATTCTATTTTTTGTAATTTTAAAAATTATACCATGTTCTCTCATTTTTGATCTTAGATCATCTAACTGAGTCATTGTTAACCCTTGGTAATGTGTAACCATAATTGCTTTACTGTTCTCAAATTGAGTAGTCATTTCAGTAATATAATTTTTCTTTTGTTCTTTATTCATCATAACAATTAAATACTTTTCCCTAATTTTATTTTATAAGAAACTCCCATTGTCGAAGTTATAAACGCTGATTTAATCAATTCACCTTTGACTGTATTATTAGATTTTTCTTTTTCAAGTGTATCTACTATTGCATTAAAATTTTTTATTAATTTGTCATTACTGAATGATTTTTTTCCAATACTTACACCAATGTTACCGTCTTTATCATTTCTTATTTCTACTTGACCAGATTTAGCATCAGATATTGCTGTTTTTAAATCCTCAGTAACTGAACCAAGTTTTGGATTGGGCATCAATCCTTTAGGACCTAATACTTTACCAAGTTTTGATAATTTTATCATCATAGATGGGGTGCAAATCAATTTTTCAAAATTCAGATCACCACTTTTTATTTTTTCAATAAAATCATCTCCACCAACTACATCTGCTCCAGCTGTTTTGGCTTCAGATGTCTTAGAATCTTCACACACAACGGCTACTTTAACTTTTTTTCCCGTACCACCAGGTAGATTTACAACTGTTCTGATATTTATTTCATTTTTTTTTTGTTTATTATTTATTTGAAAACTTAAATCAACAGACTCATCAAATTTTGTTGTACAATTTTGTTTAACAACAGGTAACAATTTATCTATAGATTCTGTTTGTAGTTCAGACGTTTTTTCTGGAAGTTTTTTAAATCTTTTTGATGACATTTTTATTCTTTAACCTCGATACCCATTGATCTAGCTGATCCAGCAATAATTTTAACAGCTTGTTCCAAATCCAAAGCGTTTAGATCATTCATTTTTTGTTTTGCTATTTCCTCTGCTTGTTTTTTTGTAATTGAGGCAACTATATTTCTTCCAGGCTCTTGTGATCCACTTTTTAATTTTGCTGCTTCTCTTATAAAAAATGATGCTGGAGGTGATTTAATTTTAAAATCAAATTTTTTATCTTTGTAAACAGTAATTTCTACTGGAACAGGTTTTCCTGCTAATGATTTTGTCTTATCATTAAATGCTTTACAAAATTCCATAATATTCACACCACGTTGTCCTAACGCAGGACCGACTGGAGGAGCAGGATTTGCTTGACCACCTTTAATTTGTAATTTTATAAATCCACTAATTTCTTTTTTTGCTGCCATTAACTTACCTTTTCTACTTGATTATATTCCAAATCAACTGGAGTTGGTCTTCCAAATATAGAGACTGAAACTTTAAGTCTCGATTTCTCTTCATCAATTCCCTCAACCATTCCACTAAAAGAAGCAAATGGTCCATCGATGACCTGAACTTTTTCACCAACGCTGTATTCTATACCAGATTTTGGTTGAGCTACACCATCTTTTATTTGACCTAAAATCTTTTCTATTTCTTTATCAGAAACTGGAACTGGGATGCCTTTTGAGCCCAAAAAACCGCTTACTCTCTTAATATTTTTTATCATATGATAAATATTATTATCCATTTCGCTCTTTATTAATACATATCCTGGAAAATATTTTTTTTTTCTTTGAACTCTTTTTCCTCTTTTAACTTCAGTAATATCGTGTGTTGGCACAATAATTTCTTCAAATTTTTCTGAAATTTGTGCTTTTTCAGCCTCTTCTTTAATAAGACCTGCAACTTTGTTCTCAAAGCTTGAATGAGATTGCACTATATACCAATTTTTCATTAAATACTCACCTTAAGCAATAACTCTAAGAAAAACTTTAAAACTTGATCTAAAAGTAAAAAAAATAATGACATTACTAGAGCCATCAAGAAAACCATAAGAGCACCTTGTAATGTCTCTTTCCAGGTAGGCCACGAAACCTTGAAAGCTTCTTGTTTTACTTCCTGAATAAATTTTATAGGGTTTTTCATTTTTTTTTTATTTAACTAATTGGCAGGAGCGGAGGGACTCGAACCCTCAGCCTCCGGTTTTGGAGACCGGCGCTCTACCAATTGAGCTACACTCCTATATAGAGCTTACTCTATAATTTTAGTTACTACTCCAGCTCCAACAGTTCTGCCTCCCTCACGAATAGCAAAGTTTAATTTCTCTGACATCGCGATTGGCGTAATTAGTTTTACTGTGAATTTTGCATCATCACCTGGCATAACCATTTCAGTGCCAGATGGTAATTCAACTTCACCTGTAACATCAGTTGTTCTAAAATAAAACTGCGGTCTATATTTTGTAAAGAATGGAGTGTGTCTTCCACCCTCTTCTTTTTTAAGAATATAAGCCTGAGCTTCAAATTTAGTATGCGGTGTAACTGAACCAGGTTTACAAAGAACTTGACCTCTCTCAATATCAGTTCTTTCTACACCCCTTAATAAAACACCGACGTTATCACCAGCTTCACCTGAGTCTAATAGTTTTCTAAACATTTCAACACCAGTACAAACTGATTTTTTAGTTTCTTTTATTCCAACTATTTCAACTTCATCACCAGTTTTAAGAACACCAGACTCTACTCTTCCAGTTGCAACTGTACCTCTTCCTGAAATAGAAAATACATCCTCGACAGGCATTAAGAAATCTTTATCTTTTGGTCTATCAGGCTGTGGAATAAATTCATCAACATTTTTCATTAATTCTAAAATTGAATTTTTTCCAATTTCATCGTCTCTTCCTTCAACTGCTGCAAGTGCTGAACCTTTTGCTATAGGTGTTTTGTCGCCAGGAAATTTATATGACGTTAATAATTCTTTAATTTCCTCTTCAACAAGATCAATCATTTCTTTATCATCTACTTGATCTACTTTATTTAAGTAAACACAAATTGCAGGTACACCAACTTGTCTTGCTAAAAGTATATGTTCTCTTGTTTGTGGCATTGGACCATCTGCAGCATTAACTACTAAAATTGCACCATCCATCTGAGCAGCACCAGTAATCATGTTTTTTACATAATCAGCGTGTCCTGGACAATCAACGTGCGCATAGTGTCTTTTTTCAGTTTCATATTCAACGTGCGCAGTAGAAATTGTAATTCCTCTCTCTTTTTCTTCTGGAGCCTTATCAATTTGATCGTACGCTACCGCTTTTGCTCCACCAGTTTCAGATAAAACTTTAGTGATAGCCGCGGTTAAAGTTGTTTTACCATGGTCAACATGGCCAATAGTACCAATGTTACAATGCGGTTTATTTCTTACAAATTTTTCTTTCGACATTACTTATATTCCTCACATTTCATTTTAATTTTAATTCTTGGAGCGGGTAAAGGGAATCGAACCCTTACATCCAGCTTGGAAGGCTAGCGTTCTACCATTGAACTACACCCGCACAACCCCAAGAGTTACACTCCAGTATTATTTAAAATTCTATTGAATGGTGGAGGGGGAAAGATTCGAACTTTCGAAGACCGAAGTCAACGGGTTTACAGCCCGCCCCATTTGACCGCTCTGGAACCCCTCCCTTAGGGGAAGTGTCCCCTTGTTCAATAAAGCTTCAAACAACAAGCGTTTTATATATTTTATTTATCCAAATGCAACACGTGATTTATTAGGTAAATATTCAAAAAAACGTGTAAAACTACCTATATTTTATGAATAAATCCTCTTTTTTTATAATTGGTCAACATGCAGTTATTGAGGCTTTGAAAAATCCTAATCGTAAAGTTTTAAGAATTTTTTTAACTGAAGAAAGTAAAAAAAATATTCATAGGAAAAATCCAAATAAGAACCTACTCGATGATGTCAAAGTTTATTACAAGACAAAAAAAGAACTAGATAAATACAGTACAAAAGAAAATTTACAACATCAAGGTTATGTAGCTGAAATTGAGCATTTAGAAAAACCCAGTCTTAAGGAATTTATTAGTAAAAATAACAATATAACATTTGTCTGCCTAGATGGAGTAACTGACCCAAGAAATATTGGATCTTTAGTTAGAAGTGCAGCATCATTTAAAATTGATGGAATAATAATTAAAGAAAGAAATTTCCCAGATGAAAGTAAACTTATGTACAAAGCAGCTAGTGGTGCAATTGAACATATAAATATATTTGAGGTTTCTAACATAAACTCAACTTTAAAAAATTTAAAAGATAAAAATTTTTGGGTATATGGGTTTGATGGAGAGGGGAAAAAAAATTTTACTGAGATTGAATGGAAAGGTAATAATATTCTTCTATTTGGATCTGAGGGAGCTGGTATGCACAAGCATACATCCAAATATGCAGACTTTTTAGTAAAAATAGATATAGACAAGAAAATAGAAAGCTTAAATATATCAAATAGTGCAGCGATTGTATTTCATCATTTAAATTATTTAAAAAAAAAGAGTTGATTAATTAATAAATAATTAATAATTATTGCGCATGCCCTTGTAGCTCAGCTGGTAGAGCAATTGATTTGTAATCAATAGGTCCGCGGTTCGAATCCGTGCGGGGGCACCATTAATGATTTGTATATGCATCCGGATAGTTGGTTAAATGTTCATCTGAAATTGGTATCATTACAGCACTTTCTACAACAGCGCCTGCTTCTCTTCTTTTCTCAGCAAGCTCCTTATCATCTTTAAAAGCTTGGAGTGCTTCCATGTTCGGAAATTGCATTACTGTATGAAGTTTTGTTGGGTCATCTTTTTGTGTACCTGCAAAAACAAATTTTATTCCATGCTCTTTTAATTTTCCATCCTGTGCATAGACCATCTCTTTCCATGTTTTAAATCCTTTAGTAATTGTAATTTCACCTTTTACTAATATTGCCATATGAACCTCCTTATTTA
>CACNWC010000007.1 GCA_902624075.1 uncultured Pelagibacteraceae bacterium
TTATCCAAAGCTTTCTCTATATTTGGATAAACTTTACTATTGTTAATTATATTTTTTGCTCCAACTGCTGTCGCTAAAATTTTATCATTTGGAAAAATAGGCTTTGGATCAATCATTATAAGTTTATTAAAACTAAAATTTTTAATTGCCCTAGCGCATGCTCCAATATTTTCAGATAATTGAGGTTTATTTAAAATAAAAGAGATATTATTTTTACTCATTTATTTACTTGCGGGGGCATTATCTTTAAATAATTTATAGTCCAAACTATCTATCAATGCCTTAAACGAAGCATCAATTATGTTGGTAGATACACCAATGGTAAACCAGTTTTTTCCCCTGGAGTCTGTACTTTCAATTGACACTCTAGTAACAGCTTCTGTTCCTGTATTTAAAATTCTAACTTTATAGTCAACTAATTTTAAATCTTTCAAATACTTTGAGTATTTAGCTAATCTATCAACATTTTTTCTAATTGCGTTATCTAAAGCGTTTACAGGTCCGTTTCCCTCTCCCTCACAAACAATCTTTTCTCCATCGACTTCTAATTGAGCTTTTGCAGATGAAATTATTTCTCCAGATTTATTCTTTTTAACTGAAACATCATATTCATTAATTAAAATATATCTTGGTATTTCCCCAATGATTCTTCTCGCTAATAATTCAAATGATGCATCAGCACCATCATAACTGTAGCCAATAAATTCTCTATCTTTAACTTCATCTAATAATTTTTTAATTTTAGGATCATTTTCCTCGATATCAATTTTGATACTTTTTAATCTCGAAATTATATTTGATTTACCTGATTGATCAGAAACAACAATATTTCTTGTATTGCCTACATCTTCTGGGTTTATGTGTTCGTATGTTTTTGGATCTTTTTGAACCGCTGATACATGCAATCCTCCTTTATGAGAAAAAGCAGCTGCTCCTACATAAGGTAAGTGTTGATTGGGTTTCCTGTTTAATATTTCATCTAATAATCTTGAACATTCAGTTAAATTTTTAATATTGTAAGATTTTATTCCTATTTCAAATTTTGATGAAAAATCATTTTTTAAAAAAAATGTAGGTATTAATGACATCAAATTTGCATTACCACATCTTTCACCCAAACCATTAATGGTACCTTGAATTTGACGAACTCCAGACAATACTGCGGCTAAAGAATTTGCAACAGCATTACCAGTATCATTGTGCGCATGAATACCTAAATTTTTTCCTGGGATAACTTTTGATACCTCGAATACAATTTTTGATACTTCGTGAGGAAGTGTTCCTCCATTTGTATCACACAATACTATCCATCTTGCTCCCTGGTCATAAGCTGCTTTAATACAGGAAATTGCATATTTTGGATTTGCTTTATAACCATCAAAAAAGTGTTCTGCATCAAACATGAATTCTTTTTTTGCTTTAACAAAATGTTTTGCGCTTTCTCTAATATTTTCCAAATTTTCTTCGTTTGTTATATTTAAAGCAACATCAACATGAAAATCCCATGACTTACCCACTAAACATACTGCGGGAGTATTTGAATTCATCAATGCTGATAAACCTGTATCATTCTCTGCACTTCGACCTGATCTTTTGGTCATTCCAAAACATGTAAGTTTAGAATTTTTAAGATTATGTTTTTTTTGAAAAAACTCAGTATCAGTTGGATTGGCTCCGGGCCAACCAGCTTCAATATAATCAACACCAAGATTGTCTAAGGCAGATGCAATTTTTTCTTTATCTTCAATAGAAAAATCTACACCTTGAGTTTGGGCACCATCCCTTAGTGTTGTATCAAAAATATATAATCGTTCTTTGTTCATTTAAATTTCCACAGAGTTTTACCATCTTTATCTTCTATTAAAACACCTTTATCAAAAAGTTCATCTCTAATTCTGTCAGCTTCTTTATAATTTTTGTCTTCTCTAGCTTTATTTCTCAAATCTATTTTGCTATTTATCTCAGCTTCACTTATTGTAGCTTTATTTCTTTTATAGTTTTCCCATTGTTCCTTATCTTCATTAAATAAACCTATAAATTTACATGCTGAAATAAATAATTCTTTATCTTTACCTTTGCTGGCGCTCTCAAAAAGTTTATGAAGATTAGCTATATATCCAGGAGTATTTAGATCTTCATATAAAGGTTTTAAAACTTCATCTGTTACTTGGATAGATTTAATCTCTGCTGAATAAATACGATACCATTTATCTAGAGTATTTTGACATTCATTAATTAGTTTATCATTCCAGTCTAAAGGCTGTTTATAATGTGCACTCATAAGAGCTAACCTTAAAACCTGTCCACTAATCTTATTTCTAAAATCTTTTATTTTAAGAATATTACCTTGGGACTTGGCCATTTTTTCATTTGACATAGTAATAAAGGCATTATGAAGCCAATACTTTGCAAAAATTTTTGAGTCATTTGCACATCTAGATTGAGCTATCTCATTTTCATGATGAGGAAATATTAAGTCTATTCCGCCACCATGAATATCAAATTCATTTCCTAAAAATTTTTTTGACATTGCTGAACATTCTAAATGCCATCCTGGTCGTCCTTTACCCCATGGAGACTCCCAATAGGGTTCATCTTCAACAGATGGTTTCCACAAAACAAAATCTTCAGAATTTTTTTTGTTATCACTTACTTCTACCCTTGATCCAGCTATTAAATCTTCTAATTTCTTATTTGATAATTTTCCATAATCAGAAAACTTTTTAACCTCAAAATAAACATGATTATTATTTTCATAAGCATATCCTTTTTTGATCAATTGATTTATCATTTCAATCATTAAATCAATGTGTTCAGTTGCTTTAGGTTGATGAGTGGGGTTTTCACAATTCAAAAATTTACAATCCTCCAAAAAACTTGTCGTTACTTTTTCAGTTAATTCTTTTGTCGATATTTTGTGTTCTTGCGAAGATTTAATTATTTTATCATCGATATCTGTTATATTTCTTACATATGTTACTTTTGAAAAATTATTCTTAAGTAGTCTAAAGAGAATATCAAAAACAACCAATGGTCTAGCGTTACCAATATGTGGATCATCATAAACCGTTGGTCCACAAACATACATTCCAATATTTTTATTGTCTTTTGGAACAAATTGTTCTTTTTTATTCGTTAAATTATTTGTTAAAAAAATATCCATATAAATTGATTAAGAAATATACCTTATTTGGTGATTTGTTAATCTAATTGATTAACTAGGAATTTTGCATACTGGAATGGGCTCCATTTTATGCAAATTTTGTTTTCTAATTTTTTCGTATTCTAGTTTATGCGGTGAGTCGGGATTTACCATGGCGTCTTCTAAATCTTCATACTTAAATCCTAATTGACCCTCGTCAGTCCTACCATCATCCCATAGACCATCTGTTGGAGGAGCATCAATTATTTCTTTTAATATACCTAATTCTTTTCCAAGTTCCCAAACCTCAGTTTTATTACAATCTGCTATAGGCGAAATATCAACTCCACCATCACCATATTTTGTATAAAAACCAACTCCAAAATCTTCAACTTTATTACCAGTCCCAACCACTATTCCTTTATTAGCAGCAGCTACTTGATACAAGGTTGTCATTCTTAATCTTGCTCTTGAATTTGCAAACCCGTGCTCATTATCAAATTTATTAAGTGTTGAAGAGAAAGACTCAAACAATTTGTCTAAACTAATTGTATGAGCCTCTACGTTTTTAAATTTTTCGACTAACCATTTTTGATGTTTTAAACTTAAATCATGCTGATTTTCTTTTTGTTTTATTGGCATAGATAAAACAATAGTTTTTAAACCTGTCATTGCACTCAAAGTACTTGATACTGAAGAGTCAATTCCTCCAGAGATACCTATAACTAAAGATTGGGCTTTAGTTGGCATTTGATCAACATATAATTTGATCCAATTTGATATATATTTTGTTTTTTCTGAAGGACTCATAATTTATATTTAATCACCTAATGCTCGAAAACAATGGCTTAAGATGCCGCTTGAATAGCATTTTTAGAATAGCTGCTATTCTTTTTTATCTCATCTGAAATTAAAAAAGCTAATTCCAAAGCTTGATCAGCATTTAGTCTTGGGTCACAATGCGTATGATATCTACTCGATAAATCTTGATCTTGTATATTTTTTGCGCCACCCGTGCATTCTGTAACATTTTGACCCGTCATTTCAATGTGCAATCCACCTGCATATGACCCCTCACTTTGATGTACAGAAAATACATCTTTTACTTCTTTTAAGACGTTATTAAAACGTCTTGTTTTAAAACCTGTTGTTGATTGAATCGTGTTACCGTGCATAGGGTCACAAGACCAAATCACATTTACACCCTCTTTTTTAATTCCTCTTATAAGTTTTGGTAAAAACTTACCGACATTGTCATGACCAAATCTTGAAATTAATGTAATTTTACCTTTTTCATTTGTAGGATTAATTAAATTACAAATTTTTACTATTTCTTCTGGTTTTGATGTTGGTCCACATTTAATTCCAATTGGATTTTCTATGCCTCTACAAAACTCAACATGACCTCCATCTAATTGTCTAGTTCTATCACCGATCCATACAAAATGAGCAGATGTTGCATGATATTCTCCCGTTGTAGAATCTATTCTAGTCATACTTTCTTCAAAAGGTAGATGTAGAGCCTCATGAGAAGTCCAAAAGTTTACTGTCTTTAATCTTCTATTAAATTCTGAATTTATTCCACATGCATCCATAAATGCTAATGCACCTGCAATCTTATCTTCTAATTCTTTAAATTTTTTTGCCTGAGGACTTTTTTTAATATAACCCAAGTTCCACAAATGAACTTTTTTTAAATCCGCAAATCCTCCATGTGAAAATGCTCTTAAAAGATTTAATGTTGCTGCTGACTGAGAGTAAGCTTTAAAAAGTCTTTTTGGATCGTGCTTCCTAGCTTTCTCTGAGAATTCTATACCATTTACATTATCACCAAGATAACTTGGTAGTTCCTTATCACCTTGTTTTTCAGTTGGTGCACTTCTTGGTTTTGCGAATTGACCTGCTATTCTTCCAAGTTTAATTACTGGCAGTGAAGCTGAGTAAGTCAATACTAAAGACATCTGCAGAATTACTTTGAAATAATCTCTTATATTGTCCGGATTAAATTCTGCAAAACTTTCTGCGCAATCTCCACCTTGAAGCAAAAAAGCTTTACCATCTGATACATCAGATAGCTGTTTTTTTAAATGTCTTGTTTCTTCAGCAAAAACAAGAGGAGGAAATGTTTTTATCTTATTTAAGACCTGATCTAATTCTTTTTTATCCTGGTATTCAGGTAGATGTTTTACAGGGTATTTTCTCCAACTATTTGTTTTCCAATTTTTCATGTTCAACTAAGGATTGTTGTATCAGAGTTTTTCTATTATTCAACGGTTACAGATTTGGCTAAATTTCTAGGCTTATCTATATCATAACCTTTTTTAAGTGCTGAATAATAAGCTAATTTTTGTAATGGAATAGTCAATAGGAAGGGCAACAAATCCGCATTAGTACTTTCAACTTCTATTTTTTCCCATATATTTTCAGATACTATTTCATCTTTACTTTTATTAGTAATCAGTAAAACTTTTGCTCCTCTTGCAATAACTTCCTGCATATTTGATATTGTTTTTTTATAATAATTGTCTCTTGGAGCCAAAACTACTACTGGCATTCCCTCCTCAATTAATGCTAATGGACCATGTTTCATTTCACCAGCCGGATAACCTTCGGCATGGACATATGATAATTCCTTCAATTTTAATGCACCTTCTAAGGCTATAGGGTAAGAAAAACCTCTACCTAAAAACATAGATCCTTTTGCTTCATTAAAAGTACCTGATATTGATTGTATTTTGTTGTCAGTTAATAAAGTTTTCTCAACCATTTTTGGTAATTCTTTAAGATCCTTAAGTTTCTTACTAAAAGTCTCTTTATTAATATCTTTTCTCCATAAACCTATTTTTAAAGACAAAATATACAAAATTAAAATCTGACCCAAAAATGCTTTTGTAGATGCTACACCAATTTCAGTGCCACAATGAATTGGTAAAACAAATTCAGAGTCTCTTGCGATAGAGCTTTCAATAACATTTACTACAGCACAAGTTTTCATATTATTTTGTTTACATAAATCTAAAGCTGCATAAGTGTCTGCTGTTTCTCCTGACTGAGAAACAAATACATATAAACTATCTTTTTTAAATCTATTTTTTCTGTATCTAAATTCTGATGCTATATCTACACTTACATCTAAAGATGTTAGTTCTTCAAGCCAATATTTAGCCATTAGACATGAATGGTAAGCAGTACCACAACCAATTAAAGTTAAAGAAGAAATTTCATTTATTTTCCAAGGAAAGTTGTAAATATTTATATCATTATTAGATTTATCAACATATTCATTAATTCCATTCTTAAGAGTTATTGGTTGTTCCTCTATTTCTTTTGCCATGAAATGTTTGTAGTCACCTTTATCATATTTTTCTTCCGTCGAAGATAGTTCTAATACTTTTTTATTTATCTTTATTCCATCTTCATTAAAGAATTCCACATGATCTTTTTTAATAATACAGAATTCACCATCATTTAAATAAGTTATTTTATTTGTCATTGATTTAAGAGCGTATGAGTCTGAACCTAAGTAGTTTTCATTTGGCCCATATCCAACTGCTAAAGGTGATCCCCTTCTAGCTCCAACAATTAGGTCAGGCTGGTCTTTAAAAATAATGCCAAGGGCAAAACTACCATGTAAAGATTTTAAAGTTTTTTTAATTGAGTTTACAATATTATCTGTTTTTAAATGTTCTGAAATTAAATGTACAATTACTTCTGTATCTGTTTGAGATTTAAATTTATGTCCTTTGTTGACTAAAAATTTTTTTAATAATGTAGAGTTTTCTATAATACCGTTGTGTACAACAGATACATTTTGTGATGAATGAGGGTGCGCATTTATACTATTTGGTGAACCGTGTGTTGCCCATCTTACGTGTCCAATGCCTATTGTACCTTCCATATTTTGAACTAAAGAATTTTTTTCAAGATTATCAACCCGTCCTTCAGATTTTACCTCATTTATTAATCCACTCGATAAGGTCGCAATACCAGCAGAGTCATAACCTCTGTATTCCAGCTTCTTAAGAGAGTTAACAATTGTTGATGAAACAGGTTTGTTGCTATTTATTCCAATAATTCCACACATAATTATTTTGACTTTCTCCTATAATTTTTAATTTCTGTTTGTAAACTTCTTGTTAAAGCTAACGATTTTTTTCTTACATTTTTTGTGATAACTGAACCAGCACCTATAACGCTTCCCTCTTCAATTGTTAAAGGAGCTATTAAAGATGAATTTGATCCAATAAAAACATTATCATTAATTTTAGTTTTACTTTTTTTTACTCCATCATAATTACATGTTATAGTTCCTGCACCTACGTTAACTGATTTTCCAATAACACTATCACCAATGTAAGTTAAATGATTTACTTTTGATTTTTTTCCAAGAGTACTTTTTTTAATTTCTACAAAATTACCAACTTTAGAACCTTCTTTTAAAATTACTCCAGGTCTAATTCTAGCATATGGACCAATATCAACTTTGTTCTCTATTTTGCAATTTTCAAGATGTGAAAATGATTTAATAGTTACACTATTTCCTATTTTAACTTTCTTTCCAAAAACAACATAGGGTTCTATTGTTACATTTTTTCCAATCTTAGTATCTTTTGAAAAATAAATTGTCTCAGGACCAATCATTTTCACACCTAATTTAAAAAACTTATTTCTAAGTTCTTTTTGTAGATTTTTTAAATTTAACTGTTTCATCTTTGAAATTCTTTATATTAAGTATATATGTTTCTTAATTCACAAAATATTTCTTAAAAATACTTTTGATTATGAAACAAAAATTTACAATTCTCTTTGATTTAGATGGGACTTTAGTCGATACAGCCCCAGATCTAATGGCTGCTCATAACCATGTAATGAAAAAATTTGGCTATCCCACGAAGTCAACTGAACAAATACGAAATTTAGTAGGTCAAGGAGCTGGTGCTATGTTGGGAAGATCTATTTGGGGCCAAGCAAAAAAAGAGTTTGGAAAAGTAGAAGATGAAAATATTAAAAAAGAAATGGTAAAAGACTTTGTGGACTTCTATGGAAAAAATATTGTCAATGAAAGTAAACTTATAGACGGTGTTAAAGATTTTTTGATATGGTCCAAAGAAAATAATATTTCAATGGCTGTTTGCACTAATAAACAAGAACATTTGGCTATCGACCTTCTTAAAAAAATTGGCATCTATGATTTTTTTGAATATGTTGCTGGTCACAATACTTTTGATTATTGTAAACCAGATCCCAGACATTTAACTTCGGTCATTGAAATTTTAGATGGAGATATAAAAAAATCTTTAATGATTGGTGATAGTGAGACAGATGCTAACGCAGCAAAAAATGCTGGGATTCCAGTTATATTACTTGAGGATGGATATACTGAAAAAAATACAACCGAAATTTACCATAATCACTTAATTAAAGACTTTATTGGCATTGAAAAAATAGTATCAAAATATCTTTAATATTGATTATTTTTTTTTAACTATTAAAAACTATTTCGTTAATTAGGAGTTATTTTGATAGTACATAAAGTAAAAGTCTACCCATCTAAAATTCACTTACCAAAAAAAAATCAACTTGCTTGGAAAATTGCCGAGATAGCCAGCGATAATGCTAAATTAAATAAAGATTCAATAGAGATGGTTATTAACAGAATCATTGATAATGCATCAGTTGCAATCGCTTCTCTTAATAGAAAACCTGTTGTCTCTTCAAGAGAAATGGCTTTAAAACATTCTAGAAAAAATGGTGCAACATTATTTGGTGTCAATAGTAAATTAAGATTTGATTGTGAGTGGGCAGCTTGGTCTAATGGCACAGCAGTTAGAGAACTTGATTTTCATGATACTTTTTTAGCTGCAGATTACAGTCATCCAGGAGACAACATCCCTCCATTAATTAGTGTTGCTCAACAAAATAAAAAAAGTGGTTTAGATCTTTTAAGAGGAATTATAACTGCTTATGAAGTTCAAGTAAATTTAGTTAAAGGAATTTGTTTGCACAAACATAAAGTAGATCACATAGCACACTTAGGTCCAAGTGTGGCGGCAGGAATAGGTTCAATGCTAAGATTAAATACTGAAACAATTTATCAAGCTGTACAACAAGCACTTCATACTACAATCTCTACAAGACAATCTAGGAAGGGAGAAATTTCAAGTTGGAAAGCTTATGCTCCTGCTCATGCTGGAAAGCTTGCAATAGAAGCTGTTGATAGAGTAATGCGTGGAGAAGGCGCTCCAAGTCCAATTTACGAAGGCGAAGATAGTGTGATAGCAAGAATTCTTGATGGTAAAAAAGCTTTATATAAAATTCCTTTACCAAAGAAAGGTGAAACAAAAAAAGCAATACTTGAAACTTACACAAAAGAATATTCTGCTGAATACCAGTCACAAGCTTTGATTGATTTAGCTAAAAAACTTAAAAAAAAAATTAAAAATTTAAATCAAATAAAAAAAATTGATATTTATACAAGTCATCACACCCATTATGTAATTGGCACTGGTGCAAATGATCCTCAAAAAATGGATCCAAATGCTAGCAGAGAAACTTTAGATCATTCAATAATGTATATATTTGCTGTTGCCCTAGAAGATGGTACCTGGCATCATGTTAGATCTTATACTAAAGCTAGAGCAAGAAGAAAAAGTACAATTAAAATTTGGAGATCGATAAAAACTCATGAAGATAAAAAATGGACAAAAAAATATCACGACCAAAATCCTAAGAAAAAAGCATTTGGGGCAAAGGTTGTTGTAACCCTTAAAAATGGTAAAAAAATTAGTGAAGAGCAAGGTGTTGCAGATGCTCATCCCTATGGATCTCGTCCATTTAAAAGAAAAAACTATATCAATAAATTTTTAACTCTTTCTGAGAACATATTGAATAAGAAAGAAAGCAAAAAATTTTTGAAAAATGTGCAAAATTTAAAAAAACTAAAATCAGGCCAATTAGATAAATTAAATATAGAAATCCAAAAAAATAAACTTAAGAGAAACTTAAAAAGGGGTATTTTTTAATGCACTTTATTGAAAAAAAACCAAGCCAAAAAAGAGAAGATTTTGTCAAAAAATTAAAGACAAACAAAATTTTAAGAGTTCCTGGTGCATATAATCCTTTAACTGCAAAACTAATTGAGGAAATTGGTTATGATGCTGTTTATGTTTCGGGTGGAGTTATGGCAAATGATCTAGGATTCCCTGATATTGGTTTAACTACATTACAAGATGTTAGTACTAGATCTTATCTTATTTCAAGAGTAACAAATCTTCCAACTATAGTTGATATAGATACCGGCTTTAAATCTTGCAAAGAAACAATTGAAACTTTTGAAGAATTTGGAATCTCAGCAGTACATCTTGAAGATCAAATTGAAAGAAAAAGATGCGGTCATTTAGATAACAAAGAATTAATCTCAAAAGATGCAATGGTTAAAAAAATTAAAGAATGTGTTTCTGCTAAAAAAGATGAAAATTTTAAAATTATTGCGAGATCTGATGCAAAAGGTGTAGAGGGAATCAATAAGATGATTGAAAGGTGCAAAGCTTATATTGATGCTGGGGCAGAAATAATTTTTCCAGAAGCATTACATGATGAAAAAGAGTTTGAGAAAGTAAGAAAAGAATTGTCATGCTACTTGCTCGCGAACATGACAGAATTTGGAAAATCAAAATTATTTAATTACAAAGAATTAGAGAAATTTGGATATAATATTGTGATTTATCCAGTCACCACACAAAGATTAGCTATGAAAAATGTTGAGGATGGATTAAGAGACATTTATGCAAATGGACATCAAAACAACATCATTGATAAAATGCAAACTAGAAAAAGATTATACGAACTTGTTGATTACGAAAAATATAATAGTTTAGATGAAAAAATTTTTAACTTTAATACTGATGGTCATGAATAATGAGTGATGAAATTAAAAAAGGTTTACTTGGTATAGTTGTCGACGAAACTGAAGTGTCAAAAGTAATGCCTGAAATTAATTCTCTTACTTACAGAGGTTATGCCGCACAAGATTTATGTGCAAAATGTAAATTTGAAGAAGTGGCTTATTTAATACTGAATGGTGAATTACCTACAAAAAAACAATTAAAAGATTTTGAAAAACAAGAAAGAAAAGAGAGAAAACTCTCAAAAACTATACTGGATGATATTAAAAGATTTCCAAGAGGAGCTCATCCTATGGATGTTGCTAGAACAGTGGTAAGCATCATGGGTTTAGAGGACAAGGAAACTAAAAATAATTCACCTAAAGCTAATATGCGAAAAGTGATGAGAATTTTTGCAAAAACTCCTGTTGCTCTTGCTGCATTCTATAGAGCTAGAAAAGGAAAAAAAATCATACCACCAAAAAATAATTTATCTTTTTCAGAAAACTTCTTTCACATGTGTTTTGGTAAAGTACCAGAAAAAGAAATAGTTAAAGCATTTGATGTGTCTCTAATTTTATATGCCGAACATAGTTTTAATGTTTCAACTTTTACCGCGAGAACTATTACGAGCAGTCTTTCTGATATTCATGGAGCAATTACTGGTGCAATTGCTAGTTTAAAAGGGCCATTGCACGGTGGTGCTAACGAAGAGGTAATGCATATGATGAGTAAAATTAAAAAACCTGAAAATGCATTTAAATGGATTAATGATGCCTTAGATAATAAGGATGTTGTAATGGGATTTGGTCACAGAGTTTATAAATCTGGAGACTCTAGAGTTCCAACAATGAGAGAATATTTTGGTAAGGTCGCAAAAATAAAGAAAGACAAAAAATTTGAAAAGATTTACGACATTGTTGAAAAAGTAATGATTGAAAGAAAAAATATTCACCCGAATGTAGACTACCCTACTGGACCCACTTATCATCTAATGGGTTTTGATACAGATTTTTTTACTCCAATATTTGTTATTTCTAGAATTACGGGTTGGTCAGCTCACATTATAGAACAACATGCAGCAAATAAATTAATTAGACCTCTCGCTAGTTACAAAGGTAACCAACATAGAAAAGTTCTTCAACTTAACCAAAGATAATTAACTAAATGCTTCTACCCAAGTTCCTTGAGTTGATGCTTTAGAATATTCTGTTGCACGACCTTCAAAAAAGTTCATATGCTCAACTGCATTCAACATTGTATCAAGCCATCCTAAGGGATTTTTTTCTACATCATAGATTGCCTCTAAACCAAGTTGATCTAGTCTTCTGTTAGCAATAAATCTAATATAATCTTTGACTTCCTTTGCAGTCAAGCCTTCCATCGGGCCCATCTCAAAAGCTAAATCAATAAAAGCATCTTCATGTTCAATTATAGTTCTGCAAGCTTCATAAAGTTCCTTTTTTAGTTTAGGCGTCCAAATTTCAGGATTTTCTTTAATGAATTCTTTAAAAATTCTTATCATTGAATTACAGTGAAGAGTTTCATCTCTAACAGACCAAGTAACTATTTGACCCATTCCTTTCATTTTATTGTGTCTTGGAAAGTTTAAAAGGATAGCAAAACTTGCAAATAATTGTAGACCTTCAGTAAAGGCACTAAATACGGCTACTGTTTTTGCAATATCTTCCTTAGAATTTACATTAAAGTCTTGCATATAATCGTACTTATCTTTCATTTCTTTATACTTCATGAAAGCTGAATATTCAGACTCTGGCATACCAATAGTGTCTAATAAATGAGAATAAGCTGCAATGTGAACAGTTTCCATTGAAGCAAAAGCTGTCATCATCATTAATACTTCTGTAGGTTTAAATACAGTTGTATAATGTCTTAAATAACAATTATTAACCTCAACATCAGCCTGGGTAAAAAATCTAAATATCTGAGTTAATAAATTTTTTTCTGATTGAGATAAGTTTTTTTGCCAATCTCTTACATCATCACCTAAAGGTACTTCTTCAGGTAACCAATGAATTCTTTGCTGAGTTAACCAAGCGTCATAACACCATGGATATCTAAAAGGTTTATAAACAGGGTTTTCAACTAATAACCCCATTTTTTTTGGTTGAATTATCTTTTTTTTATCTTCTTTAATCTTCTCTGCTACTGACATGATAAACACTCCTCGTATTGTGGTTCTTCATTTGATTGTTGGTTTTTAGATTTATATACATTGGCTGTAATATCCGTTGATTTTGCATCATTGATATTTTCAGCTCTTTGAATTGATTTTGATCTACAGTAATAAAGGCTTTTTAAACCTTTTTTCCATGCATCAAAATGAATTCTATGTAATTCTCTTTTATGAACATCTGCTGGTAAAAATAAGTTAACTGACTGTGCTTGAGAAATAAAAGGTGTTCGATCGCCACTTAGTTCAATAATCCACTTTTGATTAAGTTCAAATGCAGTTTTGAAAACATCTTTTTCTAAGTCTGTCAAAAAATCTAAATGTGAAACAGAGCCTTGATTGGTTGTTATTGTTGACCATGTTTCATCATCATTTTTACCATGACTATCTAAAATTTCTTCTAAGTATCTATTCCTAACATTAAAAGATCCTGACAAAGTTTTATGAGTGTAACTATTAGCTGCTATCGGTTCTACTCCTGGTGAAGCTCCACCACATATAATTGAAATAGAGGCTGTTGGGGCTATAGCTGTTTTATTAGAAAATCTTTCTTTAAAACCATACTCATCAGCGTCAGGACAAGCTCCTCTCTCTTCAGCAAGATCTTTTGAGGCTTGATTAACTTTTTCATCAATTTGTTTAAATATTTTTTTATTCCAAGATTTAGCCATTACAGACTCAAGTGGAATTCTATTTTTTTGTAAAAAAGAATGAAAGCCCATTACACCTAAACCAACACTTCTCTCTCTTTCAGCTGAATATTTTGCGTCCTTAAATTGATCAGGTGCTTTATTAATAAAATCAGATAAAACGTTATCTAAAAATCTCATAACATCACTAATCATATCTGGATCATCTTTCCATTCATCGTATTTTTCTAAGTTTAAAGACGATAAACAACAAACCGCTGTTCTATCTCTTCCATCTTTATCTACTCCTGTTGGTAAAGTTATTTCACTGCATAAATTAGAAGTTTTTACGGTAAGGTTTGCTAATTTATGGTGCTGAGGAATTTGTCTGTTTACTGTATCAATATAAATTATATAAGGTTCACCAGTTTCTATTCTTGCGGTTAATAATCTAATCCACAAATTTCTTGCTGATATTGTTTGTTGGACTGATCCGTCTGCTGGACTTTTTAATGCCCATTGTTCATCATTTTCAACTGCACGCATAAACGCATCAGAAACTAAAACACCATGATGTAAGTTTAAAGCTTTTCTATTTGGATCTCCACCTGTTGGTCGTCTCATTTCTATAAACTCTTCTATTTCTGGGTGATCTATAGGGAGGTAACATGCTGCAGAACCTCTTCTTAAAGATCCTTGACTGATCGCCATTGTCAAAGAATCCATTACTTTAATAAAAGGAATTATTCCTGAAGTTTTTCCAACTTTACCAATTTTTTCACCAATAGATCTAAGATTTCCCCAATAACTTCCAATTCCACCACCTTTTGCTGCTAGCCAAACGTTCTCACTCCAAAGATCAAGAATACCTCCAAGGCTATCTGATGCTTCATTTAAAAAACACGAAATTGGTAATCCTCTTTTAGTGCCCCCATTTGACAAAACTGGTGTTGCAGGCATGAACCAAAGATTGCTTATATAATTGTAAATTCTTTGTGCATGCAAGTTATCATCAGCATAAGAACTTGCAACACGAGCAAATAAATCTTGGAAAGACTCATTATGACCAAGGTATCTGTCTTTTAATGTGGCCTTACCAAAGTCAGTTAAATTAGCATCACGAGAACGATCAATTTTAATAATAATTCCTTTATCGTTTTGAAAAAGCTCAGTGTCATTGCTTAACGAGAAAAGATCAGGTCGATTACTTTTTGATACCTCTTTTACTTCGGGGCTGTATTCAGAGACAGCTTTCTTTAAGGCCTGAGATAGTATTTTATTCATTTTATGTTATTATAATTTGTTATTAATGCGAAAACAACTATATGTTGTATGCGCTTATTATTAATATACTATATAACTAGTAAATCAAGAGAACATTTATAGAACAATATAAAAATAATTCAACTATAAAAACGAAAAAAAGGTAAGTAATTAACAGCATGACTCACTCAATAAAAATTGATCCTTTAGGTTTTAGAGAATATGACGCACGATGGCTTTATGAAAAAGATATCAATGCTGAGGGAATCACTAATCTTGGTAAAGGTCTAGGTACTCAAATAAAGAAACGCACACTAAAAAATAATCCTAATGTGATAGTTGGGCATGACTACAGATCATATAGTGAAGAAATTAAGTCTGCTCTAAAAAAAGGATTAATCTCTACAGGTTGTTTTGTCCATGACATAAATTTATCTTTGTCACCTATGGTTTATTTTGCTCAATTTAATTTAAAAGCTGATGCTGTAGCTATGGTTACTGCAAGTCATAATGAAAATGGTTGGACTGGAGTAAAGATGGGTATTCAAAAAGGATTAACTCATGCACCTGAGGAAATGAAAGAGTTAAAAGAAATTACTCTAAACAAAAATTTTTCTGAAGGTATAGGAAAGGAAATAAAAATCAAAGATTTTGATAAGATTTATAAAAGTGATTTAATAAATAAAAATAAAATAAATAAAAAAATTAAAGCTGTTGTTGCTTGTGGTAATGGCACAGCTGGTATTTTTGCCCCTGATATCTTGAGAGGTATAGGTTGTGATGTAATTGAATTAGACTGTAATCTTGATTGGAGTTTCCCAAAGTACAATCCAAATCCTGAAGATTTAAAAATGCTTCATGAAATTTCAAAATCTGTAAAGAAAAACAATGCGGATATTGGTTTTGGTTTTGATGGTGATGGAGATCGAGTTGGAGTAATTGACAATGAAGGTAATGAAATATTTTCAGATAAAATTGGACTATTAATTGCAAGAAATTTATCTACAACACATCCAAATTCTAAATTTATTGTAGATGTAAAATCTACAGGGCTATTCTCAAATGATAAAATTCTAAACAAGAATAATTGTGAAACCATATATTGGAAAACAGGGCATTCACATATTAAAAGAAAAGTTCATAATGAAAAAGCCTTAGCTGGTTTTGAAAAAAGTGGACATTTCTTTTTTAATCAACCATTAGGTTACGGTTATGACGATGGTATAAACTCAGCTATTCAAATATGCCATTTACTAGTAAATCAAAATAAAAAAATGAGTGAATTAATTATAGAAATCCCAAAAACTTATCAATCTCCAACTATGGCCCCTTATTGTAAGGATGAGGACAAATATATGGTAGTTGAAGATTTAATTAAAGAAATTGAAAAAATTCAAAAAGAAAAAGTTCAAATAGATAATCAAGAAATTAAAGAAATTTTGACTGTAAATGGTATAAGATTTGTATTTGAAGATGGCTCATGGGGATTAATAAGAGCATCTTCGAACAAACCATCCTTAGTAATTGTTACAGAGAGTCCCACTTCTGATAAAAGAAAATTGAAAATATTCCAGTTTATTGATAATCTTCTTAAAAAAACTAACAAAGTTGGTGAATACGATCAAAAAATTTAATTATTTTTTATTCTCCTCATCAAAATTTTGACTTTCAGAGTTTTCTGAATTTTCATTAACATTATTTTCAATTTCGGTAGAGGATTGATCATTATAGAATTTTTTTATCAATTCTTCTTCTTTAACTTTTTGCTCCCTATCAAATTTATCCTCCCATTCTTTTATCCTTTTGTTCTCTTCTCTAATTCTATCTTCTTCTTCAATTTTAGCTTTTAATGCTAATTGTCTCTCTTCCTCTATTTTTTTTTGTTTTTCTTCTTCTTGCCTCAATTCTTCTTCTTTTTCTCTTTGCTCTTTTTCTATTCTTAGCCTTTCTTGTTCAGCAGCTTTAATTTTCTCTTCTTTTAACCTAAGTTCTTCCTCTTTTTCTCTTTGAATCGATTGTTCTTTTAACAATTGTCTTTGAAGATCTTGTTGCCTATCTATTTCAAGTTGTCTTAACCTGTTTTCAGTTTCACGTAATTTTTCTTCCTCGTATTTTAATTTTCTTGACGCTTCTCTGATTTTTTGTTCTTCATCCAATCTTTTTTGTCTCTCAATTTCCTTAATTCTTATTTGTTCTTGTCTTTGTTTTTCTTTTTCTTCTCTAACTCTTTCAGCATCTATTTGTTTTAATCGTATTTTCTCCTCCTTAATCTTTATTTTTTCTTCTCTAATTCTCTGTCTTTCGAGCATCTTCATCCGTAGCTCTTCCTCTTTTAATTTACTAGCATCTTCCCTAATTTTTCTAGCCTCTTCATCCTTTAATTTTTGTTGCTCAATCTTTATTCTTTTAGCCTCAATTTTTTTTCTTTTTTCTTCGTTTTTTCTGATCTTTTTTTCGTTATCTATTACCAATTTTTTTTGTAATAAAATTTGTCTCTTTTCTTCCCTTAATTTATTTAAACGATCCCTTTGCTCTTGTTTTCTTTCTCTTATAAGCTCCTTTTTTTTCTCTAAAATTTTCTTTTTTTCCTCTCTCTTTTTGTCTTTTTCTCTATTCTTTTTTAAATTAACGTAATATTCACTAATTTTGTTTTTAGTGTCCCCTAAAAAATCCAAAGATGGTGGTTTAATTTTAGGTAAATTGAGAGTTGGGACTTTAATTTTAGCTAATTTAACTTTCTTTTTAAGAAAATTTTTTAAAATCTTATTTTTAGAACTCATAATTAACTTTACTATTTAAATCTAAATTAAACATATCATTTGTGTTTAAATTGAGCATCTCATATTCACTTTGGTTTATAATGAGAATTGTTATTTAAATACAATTTTTGCGTGTAATTTTTTTTGAGATCATCTTTTTTTTTAAAATTTAATTTTAAAAGAATCATGTAATAGATTTTCATAAAATACATGTTCAAAAAAATAATTTTAATTATTGCTTTAATATCACTTAATAATTGCGCAACGCCGAGTGCTGCATTATTAGGTCCAATTTTTACTGGTGCAAAAACTGGTAGTATTTACCAAGCTTCATTATCATATGGTTCTGGAAAAATTATGAATGGTATTAATTCTCAACAAGAAAAATCAAAAAATAAAAAAAATAAAAATGATATATTCTTAAAAAACAATTTAATTTTATCAGATATTCCTTACACGGAAAACGACCCTTTAATAGTTGCATATTACAAAGTAAATAAAATAAAGCTTTCTGAAGTCTATGAACCAGAGCCACTACCTTAAAATAAAATTATTAAGATTCAATTAAAAAGAGTTTTTTTAATTATAGAGAATCGCATACAATTAAAATAAGGGTGGTAGAGGGAGACTGAAGCCACCCCTTTTTTTTTATAAGCCTAAATATCTATATATAAAAATTGTACCTATAAAGTATAAAAATACTCCAAAATAAACTTGAAGTTTTTTTTTATCAATCATATGTGCTGAGTTAGCACCTATTCTAGCCATAAACATTGTTATGGGTATAAAAATTAAGAAAGCAGGCAAATTTATAAAACCTATACTTAAGGGTAATTTAATATTCAAAATTGAACCTGAGTACAAAAAACCAATAGCGCCACAAAGGGCAATAATAAATCCTATAGTTGCTGCTGTACCTATTGCTTTCTTAATTGGATAACCAAAATATTTTAGAATAGGAACATTCATTACTGCACCACCTATGCCCATTGGAGCAGAAATAAAACCTGATATTAATCCAAAAATAAATCTGAAATGTAATTTAAATTTATTTTTACTGATTTTTTGTTGATTTGAATTTATCAACATATATGTTCCTAAACAAAAAACTACAATAGTGAAAAAAACAACTAATAATTTTGTTTTTGCTGTAGCAGCAAAAGTTGTTCCGAGTAAAACTCCAATAATTACAAACAGGCCATAAGTTTTTACTATATTGGGATCTACAGATTTATGTTTGTTATGAGTATATACGGAAACCACAGAGGTAGGAATTATGATTGCAAAAGATGTTCCCACAGCTAAATGCATTAAATAATTTTTATCAATGCCTAAGGCCTCAAATATAAAAAAAAGAAATGGCACAGTTATTAAACCTCCACCAATTCCAAATAACCCTGCAAAAAAACCAACAGGAAAAGCCGTAATTATCATAAGAAGTATATAAAGTGAATATTGATTGGATAAAATTGAGTTAAGCAGATTAACCTACTCTTCTTTCAACATTATTATATTTTATCTTATCCATAATATGATCTATTTTTTGAACATCAGCATTTCTAACACACATATTTTCACTCAAATATCTTTTCCAATGACTCGCACCAGATTGACCATGAAATAAACCTAGAGTGTGTCTCATAATTTGATTTAATCTTGTTCCTTTTTTTAATTCCTCTTTTACATATGGTATCAAATTTTCAATTACCTCTTGTCTACTTGGAATATTTTCACTTTTAAAAATTCCTTTTTCGATATCAGCTAACAAATATGGTGTGTGATATGCGGCCCTACCAATCATAACGCCATCTGTTTTTTTAAGATGATCATTTATTTCTTTTACGGATGTTATACCACCATTAATAATAATTTCTTCATTGGGAAAATCATTTTTAAGATTGTATACATAATCATATTTTAATGGAGGAATATTAAGATTTTGTTTAGGAGTAAACTTTCCAAGCATTGCTTTTCTTGCGTGTATTATAAAAGTTTTTATTCCAGTTGATTTTAAAACAGATATAAAGTTATAAAAATTTTCATAATCTTCTACATTGTCATAACCAATTCTTGTTTTAACGGTTATTGGAAGTTTTGTAGATGCTTGCATTTTGCTTAAGCAATCTGCAACTAAATTTGGCTCTTTCATTAGACAAGCGCCAAATTTATTCTTTTCGACTTTTTTACTTGGACAACCTAAATTTAAATTTATTTCATCATAACCAAAATCCTCACCAATTTTAGACGCTTCGGCTAATAATTTAGGTGAGGAACCACCTATTTGTAGGGCAACAGGTTTTTCATTAATATTAAATTCTAATAATTTTTTTTTGTCACCCCTGCTAATAGCTTCATCAACTATCATCTCAGTATATAAAAGAGTATTCTTAGAAATTAACCTTAAAAAATATCTTTCATGACGATCTGTACAATCCATCATAGGAGCTACAGAGACTTTTCTGTTCATTGAAAAACTTTATAATATTTAATTAAGTGTTTGAAGTATCGGTTTCATCTGAATTTGTTTCTGATACTTGATTTTCGCTTTCAGAGACCTCGTCTAACGAAACTTCTTCTTTGTTTTCTTCACCTGACTCTGGTGTCTCAACTTCTGGCTGGGTTGTTTGAGATAACTCAGCTAAATCTTCTTTTGAAACTTGAATTTTCTCAGGAGTTTTTCTTGCTCTCTTAGAAGGTAGAATAGGTGTTCCGCTTTTAGAAATTTCACCTTTATACATACTCTCAAAGTCATCACCTATATCTTCGTCTGCTTCATTACCATCATCAACTTGCTCAACATGTTTTCTTAGTTTGTAAATTGCACTTTCGGCTAAATCTTGGACTTTTATTTTTTCTTCTGCTATCTCTCTCAATGAAATTACAGTATTTTTATCATTGTCTCTGTCTAAAGTTGGTTCAATACCTGAGTTTAATTGAGTAGATCTTTCTTTGGCTACTAAAACTAATTCATAGGGACTTTCTACTTTATCAATACAATCTTCTACGGTTACTCTAGCCATGCGCAGTATCTACACAGTGAAATAAAAAAAATCAAGGAGATTTTTAGATATATTGGGGATTTAGCTTATTTCTTACAATAAATAGAAGAATTAAAGAGATCAAAATATAAATAAAGGACACTATCGCTATTTGTTCAATAGAAAAACCTTTATCTATCAATAAACCAAACAAAGCTGTTCCAAATGCTGTTGAAAATACCATTAATGCTGTTGTCAAAGCTTTAATCGATCCAATATATTTTACTCCATAAATTTCAGCCCAAGTCGAGGAACCAAGAACATTGGCTAAACCATTGGAAATACCTATTAATCCAAGAAAAATAAAAGACGTAATCGAGTTGTCAAAATAAAATAAAACCAATGTAGAGAATAATAAGGGTAAGTTCATAAAGATTAAAAGTTTTCTACTAGTAAATTTATCTATTAAAAATCCAGATCCTAACAGAGTTACAACAGACAATATTGAATAAACCATAAATGATTGAGCAATAATAAATGACCCCCATTCTTTTGATTCAGTAATAAAAGATTGATAAACAAACACACCAGTTGCGATCCATGGCATTGCAAGCATATTTAAACAAACAATATAAAATCTATAATCTTTAATTACCTCAATTCTTTTCCATTGTTTGATTTCTTTTATCTCTAAGTCTTTAGTACCTACTTGTTCTCTTGTATCGAAATCTAATTTTTTGACTAAAAAAAAAGACGATAGTGGTAAAAAAAATAAAATTAAAATAGATATTGATATCCAAATATTTTGCCAAGCAGTGATTGTTAATAAATAAACAATTAATACAGGTAAAATAAATTCTGCTGTTGAAAGACCAAACCAGCCAGCACTGAGAGCCTTACCTCTTGATTTGGTAAAATATCTGGTAATAGTTGTTGATGCCGTGTGAGACATCAATCCCTGACCAGAAAATCTCATCAAAAATACAGCTATAAATAAAAAAGCTATAGAAGATATCTTTGAAAAGAAGAAACAAGAAAAAGACAAAAGTAAAGTTACATAAAAAGCAAATTTAAAAATATTGATATCATCAATTTTTTTTCCAACCCAAATTAAAAGGAAACTACTTAGTAATGTAGCAGAGGCATAAATTGAGCCAAATTGTCCATGAGTAATTGAAAGTGTTTCTCTGATGCTAGAATTAAACAAACCAAGAAAAAAACTCTGTCCAAAACTAGAAAAAAATGTAAAAATAAATCCAAATATAATTACTTTTAAGCTTAAACTATTAAACATAAAAAATTATGAGTTGTAATGTTGCTTTTATAGGTCTTGGTGTCATGGGTTATCCAATGGCTGGTTATATATCAAAAGGTGGTCACAATGTAACTGTTTTTAACAGAACTAAATCAAAAGCAGAAAAATGGATTAAAGAGCACAAAGGTAAAATGGCTAAAACTCCTGCTGAAGCTGCAAAAGATGCAGAGTATGTATTTACATGTGTTGGAAATGATAATGACTTAAGAGAAGTTACTTTTGGTGGTAATGGTGCATTTAAAACAATAAAAAAAGGTGCAATCTATATTGATAACACCACAGCATCAGCAACAATCGCTAGAGAAATTTATGATCACGCAAAGAAAAATGGGTTTGGTGCATTAGATGCTCCTGTGTCTGGTGGACAAGCTGGTGCAGAAAATGGTGCGCTTACAGTAATGATCGGTGGTGATCAAGTAGACTTTGATAAAGCAAAAGATAAAATTGATTGCTACAGTAAAAAAATGAAACTTCTTGGTAAAGCTGGATGCGGACAATTAGCAAAGATGGTTAATCAAATTTGTATAGCGGGTTTAGTTCAAGGACTATCAGAAGGAATTAACTTTGGAATGAAAGCTGGATTAAACATGGAAGATGTTATCGAAGTTATCTCCAAAGGTGCGGCTCAGTCATGGCAAATGGAGAATAGATACAAAACAATGATTGATGATAAATTTGATTTCGGTTTTGCAGTTGATTGGATGAGAAAAGATTTAAAGATTGCAATGGATGAGGCTAAAAATAATGGCTCATTATTACCTGTAACAGAACTTGTAGATAAGTTTTATGGAGAAGTTCAAGGATTGGGTGGTAATCGTTGGGACACATCAAGTTTAATAAAAAGATTTAGAAAGTGATGTATGCAGCCAGCATACTATGAAAACCTAGAAGAAATTCAAAATAAATATTGGTCTATGCTAGATGATGCAGTGACTAATAGAGGTTCACCGTTTAGAATTCCTGTTTTCATATGTGCTCACCAAGATGAGGTAGATGGTAGAATTGTTGTTTTACGTAAATCAGATAGAACAAACAATCTATTACAATTTCATACTGATTTAAGATCACCAAAGGTAGATATTCTAAAAAAAAATAAGAATGCCTCTCTAGTTTTCTACGATAAAGAAGAAAAGATACAATTAAGAGTAAAAGTAGAGTGTGAAGTAAATAATCAAAATTCTACAACACATGAGTCTTGGAAAAAAACTCAACATATAAGCAGACGTTGTTATTTAACTGATAGTCCTCCAGGGACTACATCAGAAAACCCAACATCTGGAATGATATCTAAATTAGAAGATTTTGATTACACAATGGAACAAAGTGAGGAAGGTTATAAAAACTTTACAGTTATAAAATGTAAAATAAAATCTATTGAATGGCTGTATCTTGCAGCTAAAGGACATCGAAGAGCAAAGTTCAATTTAGAAACTAATAAGAATGCATGGTTAGTTCCTTAAAGTAAGCAGCTTATAATTTAGACAATTTATAAGTCTAAATATCGCATCGATAAGAAAATTTTTTAATGATATTTTGCAAATATGAAAAATAAACTTAAAAAGTATTTATTAATAGGTAGTTTTTCCTTTTTTTTAATTAAAGGAATTATTTGGTTATTAATTATTGCGGGTGCTTTTTTCGGAATAGGTAAAATATAGGAGGAAAAATGTTTATCGCAATGAATAGATTTAAAATTGTAAAAGGAAAAGAATCTGAGTTTGAAAATGTCTGGAAAAATAGAGAAACTCATTTAGATAAAGTGCCAGGATTTAAAAATTTCAATTTAGTAAAAAGTGAAACAAAAGATGATCATACTTTATATGCTTCACATAGTATCTGGGAAACAAAAGATGATTTTTGGAACTGGACAAAATCAGAAGCATTCAGACTTGCACATAAAGATGCAGGAAAACATAGCGATTTATATATTGGTCACCCAAATTTTGAGGGTTTTGAAAAAGTATTATAAATCTTTCAAATATATAATTAAGAATGTTTTTAAGTCGCAGTGAAATTATTGTCTTTAAATTTATATAAGGTTTATGGAAATAACAATTCTTATTATTTTGGCAGTTGTAGTTGGACTTATACTTTTTAGACCTTTTTCAAAAAAAGAACTAGATAGATATAATGATAAAGATAACTGGTCAAATATGGGATTTTAACAAAGGAAAAATTATGAAAAAGTTTTTAATAACAGCTTTTATAATTCTTTTTTCAGGATCGGCATTCGCAGGTTCTTGTCCAATGATGGCAAAAAATATAGATGCTAAAATTGCAGAGGCTCAAGAATTAAGGGATGCAGGTATGGATGCACATAAAAGTGGCAATCATGCTAAGTCAGAAGAATTATTAAATAAAGCTTTAGAATTATTTAAAGGATAAATTCTTTGGGGTTTGGGGCACCTGACAACAGAACGCCCCTAAAAATTGTAAAACCTTTTATTTCCAACAAAAACCTGAAAGTTATTAACTATGTACCTACTATGTACAAACTATGTACCTCAAAAATTATTTTTTCTTTAATTTTTTAAGAACTATTTTTTTCCAATTGTAGTGTCTATCTCTAGAATTAACTACAATTATCCTTTCTTTTTCAAAATCAATAATGATATTTTGTCCACCAAAACCACTCATTCCTAAAATTTTTCTTTTAGATAGTCCAATTATATCAAAATGGAATTGACCACCATATTTTTTTGTATACATCGCTACATCAAACTGACCGGATCTATCTCCATCATAACTTTTTTTATTTTTATTTATTCTTTGTTCATAAATGGTTTTTAAATATTTCCCTACACAAGTATCATTATTCCAATGATCCATAATTGACTTTGCAATTCTTAAATAATCATATCTATCTGCATAAAAAGAATATCTTCCATACTCACCTTTTTCTTTATCAGAAAATGATCTTCTTATAGTTTTACTAAAAAAAACACTATTTTTAATTTTTGCATCTTCTTTAAAAACTTTATTTAATAATTTCTGATAATCATCACCTACTTTGAAAATTGTATAATTCATTATAGTGTTTGTAGCCAAAGCATTATAATTATAAATTGGACTTGATTTTTTTGTATTCTGCAAAGAATCTGACTCCATTACTTCTATGATAGGAAAAACATTAACATTAAAAAATTTGAGATCTTTTATTTTATTATCTGAATTAAAATTTCTCTCACCAATAAATTTTTGATCACCTGCAGTCATATTGAGTAAATCAATAAGTTTTTGCCCCTCATAAAGTGTGCCTTTTACAGTAGACCAGTCATCTAATTTGACATTGATATTGTCTATATATCCTCCACATATTGCATAACCTGTTACATATGACACTAAACTTTTACCCATCGAATGTGATGGGAGCAAACCTTTGTTGCTTTTAATATAAAATGGAAGGTCATGTTCATCTATTTTAATTTTATTATCTTCAAATAATAAATAGCTAACTAAACGTGATTTCTTATTATTTTTTAACTCTTTTTTTACATCTTTGTCTTCAATTAAATCTGATCTGAATTTATAATAATTATTAGACCCTTTTATTTCATATTTCCAAAAGGCATCAAAACTATATTCCTCATATTGGTGTTTGGCATAAGAATTTGTAAAAATAATTAAATTAAATAAAAAAATTAATATTATTTTTTTCATCTTTTAGAATATAGATTTAGAATACTTCTTCCAATTATCCTGATAATGTTTGGTGTTTTCCCAAACAGCTTTTTTTTCTTCTTCAGTAACTTCTCTTATAACCTTGCCGGGTGAGCCAATTACTAGAGAGTTATCAGGTATTTCTTTATTTTCAGTTATAAGAGCTTTTGCTCCTATAATACAATTTTTTCCAATCTTTGCTTTATTAAGAATCACTGCCCCAATTCCAATTAAACTATTGTCCCCTATTGTGCATCCATGAAGCATAACTAAATGACCGATGGTTACATCTTTTCCAACTTTCAAGGGACAGCCTGGATCTGTATGTAAAACACTTCCATCTTGTACATTTGATCCTTCACCTATGTGAATATTTTCAATATCTCCTCTTAAGGTTGCATTAAACCAAATACTTGTATTTTTTTCTAAAGTAACGTCCCCAATTACTACAGCATTTGGAGCTACCCAATTTTCACCTGAGTTTTTTGGTTTTTTATCTTTTAAATCGTAAAACATAATTTATATATTATTACATTATGCCAATACAAACTCCAATATGTGATTTCGGCCAAAAGGCACACGACTTTAAGCTTAAATCAACTGATAATAAAATTATTTCCTTAGAGGATGCAAAAGGCAAAAATGGAACTTTAATAATGTTTATTTGTAACCATTGTCCTTATGTTAAAGCAGTTACAAAAGATATTGTTGAAGATTGTAAAAAATTAAAAGACCTGGGTATTAACTCTGTTGCAATTTGTGCAAATGATGCTGAAAATTATCCAGAAGATTCATTCGAAAACATGATTTTATTTGCAAAAAAACATCAATTTAGTTTTCCCTATTTAGTCGATGAAACTCAAGAGATTGCTAGAACTTATGATGCTGTATGTACTCCAGATTTCTTTGGTTACAATAAAAATCTAGAACTTCAATACAGAGGTAGATTGAGAGAGCTTAAAAATTTAGTACCAGTAAGAGATGGTGAAAGTGATTTATTCATAGCAATGAAACAAATTTCAGAGACTGATAAAGGGCCAGACCAACAAATACCAAGTGCCGGATGTGGCATTAAGTGGAAAAATAATTAATGTATTTAATTGTAACAAGATCTTTTCCACCTGAATTAGGTGGTATGCAAAGCTTAATGTGGGGTTTAACTAAAGAAATGTCCAAAAACTTTATGATTAAAGTTTTTGCAGACTATCAAGAAAATCATAAAGAATTTGATAAAGAAGTAAATTTTTCAATTGAAAGAGTTGGAGGAATTAAATTTTTACGAAAAATAAGAAAAGCTCAATTAATAAACGAGTTTTTGAAAGATAATAAAGTTCAAGGAATAATAGCTGATCATTGGAAGAGTTTAGAGTTAATCAAAACAACGAAGAAGAAATATTGCTTAATTCATGGAAAAGAGATCAATCACCCTAAAGGAAGCTTTCAAAATAAAAAGATTGTAAAAATTTTAAATAATGTTGAAAAAGTGATTGCTAATTCAGAATATACAAAAAACTTAGCAATTGATATTGGTATTGATCAAACCAAAATATTGGTGATTAATCCTGGTGTTGATCCAGCTAAAGAACTAAATAAAAAATCATTAGATAAAGTAGAGAGTTTATTAAAAATAAAAACACCTCGACTAATTACAGTTTCAAGATTTGATAAAAGAAAAAATCACGAAAAAGTCTTAATGGCATTAAGAAATTTAAAACAAATTTATCCAAATATTGTTTATATTTGTATTGGTTATGGAGAAGAAGAAGACAATATAAAAAATTTAGTTAATGAACTTGATTTAGGTACGCAGGTTATGTTTTTTAAAGATATAGGTGATGATTTAAAAAATGCATTAATAGCCAAATCTAATATTTTTGTGATGCCCTCTATTATTCACAAGACTTCTGTTGAAGGATTTGGGATCGCTTATGTGGAGGCTGCACAATATGGTATTGCATCTCTTGGAGGTAAAGATGGTGGTGCGTCTGATGTTATTCAGCATGACAAAACTGGTTTGGTTTGTGATGGTAATAATTTAGATGATGTATACTCTTCACTTAACTTAATGATAGAAGATAAAAAATATTTAGAGCTTGGTAAAAATGCAAAAGAATTATGTTCTAAATTTCATTGGTCTAATATTATAGAAAAGTATAAAAAGATTCTTACAGTAAATTAACCATTCTCTCAAAAACTTTTTCAGCACTTAAGTTATTTAGATCACTAACTTCAATTACTCTAAAATTCTCCGTCTCAATACTTACTTTATAAGCCGATGTGTGTTTTCCAAACAATGTGAGTCCTTTGGTTCTCGTATGAGCTGCTATATGTGCCGGACCGGTATCATTAGCAATTACAAAAGAACTCTCTATAATTAAAGAAGTTAATTGAGATATATTTAATGCTTTTCCATTATCTAATAATGAAATTGCATTTATATCTTTTGCATCTTTAATTTCTGTAGGACCAGGCGCTGTTACAATCTTATAAGTATCTTCATATTTGTTAGAAATTTTTTGAATAAGGTCATTGTAATAAGGCCATTTTTTAGTTGTTAAATGGGGTGAGCAAAAAGGAAATAACAAAATATATTTATCAAGCTTATAAAAATTTTTTATTTCATTTATGTTTATAGAAGCCCAATTAAAGTCAGGTTTTAGAGTATTTGATGTATTTAAACCAGATTCTTTTAATTGATAATCAAATCTTTCAAGTACTGATATTTTGTCAAATTCTTCTTTATTCTTATCTGTTGGTAATGTTGTAATTGAACTAGACCAAATTGTTTTATCAGCTTTTGGAAAAAGAATGTTTTTGTAAAAATTAGTTCTAGATGAATTTTGTAGATCAAAAACTTTAGAGAAGTTATATTTTTTTAAGTCCCTCATTAAAAAATATAAATAAATTAAATTATATCTCGGTAATCTCTTATCCAAAATTACCTCATGAATAAAAGGATTTTTCTTAAATAAATCGAAGTAAGGTTTGGTTGTAAGTATAAATATTTGATCATTTTTATTGTTTTCAGATATATCTTGAATTGCACCACTTGCTTGGGCTATATCTCCTAATGAACCGTGTTTAATAATTAAAATATTAGACATATTTTTAACAAGATAGCACAGTATTAAATTTTATGAATAAAATTATAGTAGAAGTTTCAATCGGAGAGCTTTTAGACAAAATTTCAATTTTAGAGATTAAACAGGAAAAAATAAAAGATCCTGAAAAGTTAAAATTTATCAACAACGAACACTCTATTCTCAAAGATCAACTAGATAAAAATATTAAGTCTGACGACAAACTCAATAATCTTTATCAATCTCTAAAAGAGATAAATGCTAAGCTTTGGGTTATTGAGGATGACAAAAGACAATGTGAAAAAGATAAGGATTTTGGAGAAAAATTTGTTAAACTTTCAAGAGATGTACATTTTTTGAATGATGATCGTGCAAAAATTAAATTAAAGATCAATAATCTCACAGGATCAGCAATCAGAGAAATTAAAGAGTACACTAATTATTAAATGGGACTTCATTTTTCAGAGGGAGAATTTAAATCAAGAAAATCTAAAGTTTTGAATTCAATGAAAGAGCAAAATATAGATGCTCTTTTAATGTTTAGGCAAGAATCTATGTATTGGTTAACAGGATACGACACCTTTGGGTATGTTTTTTTCCAAACATTAATCTTAGATAAAAATGGAAACATAATATTGCTAACTAGAGCTCCTGATTTAAGACAAGCTCAAAATACATCTAATATAGAAGATATAAGAATTTGGGTTGATAAAGATGAGTCAAACCCAACTGATGATCTTAAAATTATTTTAAATGAATTAAAACTTAAAGGAAAGAAATTAGGAGTTGAATATGAAGCTTACGGTTTGACTGGACGTAATGCTCTTCGACTTAATAAATCTTTAGAAAATTATTGTAGTGTAGAGGATAAATCAGACTTAATAACAAAATTAAGAGTAATTAAATCTAAAGAAGAAATAATTTATGTAAAAAAAGCTGCTGAGCTTGCTGATAAAGCTTTAGATGAAGTATGGAAACATGCAAAAGCTGGTGCAAGTGAATCTAAGATATTAGCTGAAATGAATAAGGTTATATTTGAAGGAGGTGGAGATTATCCTGCAAATGAATTTATTATTGGTTCGGGCAAAAATGCTTTACTCTGTCGTTACCAAGCAGAAAAACAAACCTTAAAAAATCAAGATCAATTAACTGTTGAATGGGCTGGAACTTATAGACATTATCATTCAGCAATGTTTAGGACTATTCCTATCGGTAAAGCAGATCCTAAACATCATAAAATGCATGAAGCTTGTGTTGAGGCATTAAAAAATTGTGAAAAAATACTAAAACCAGGAAATAAAATTGGAGAAGTTTTTGATGCTCACGCAAAAACTTTTGATAATCTTGGTTTTAATAAAGCCAGAATGAATGCGTGTGGTTATTCTTTAGGAACAACCTTTTCGCCAAATTGGATGGATTGGCCCATGTTATACACTGGAAATCCTTACAAAATTAAGTCAGGCAATATATTTTTCATGCATATGATTTTAATGGACTCTGAAAATCAATTAGCAATGAACCTAGGTGAAACCTATTTAGTAACTGAAAACGGAAATGAAAGGCTTGGAAAACAAAAATTAGATCTTGTTATTCTTTAAGATTTAGTTTTACTTTATTAACCATAATATTGTTTGTAATTTTCTACTTTATTAAATGAAAAATCTAAAAAATAATTATCTATCATAAATTCTATTAGATTATATAGATTTTTTTTATTCTCATTAGAAAAAGAGCTAAATAAATTTTTTAACTTATATTGACCTGATAAGATTTTTTCCCATTCAATTTCGTTGTTATTTAAATTAAATTTAAATTTTGTGCCATCATAAACGTTTGTTATTTCAAAACTACTTTTATCAAATTTGTATTTAATATTTTGGGATGAGTATGTATATATTTTATCAAGATCAATTTTATTATAAAACCTTGAATAATTTTTATTGTGAGATTTAGTGCAAATTACCTCAATTATTCTATCATTCCAATTAAGCCTTTGCGCTATATCCAATTGATCATCTGGCGATAATTCCTTGTATTTTTTTATAAGATTTGGATTATCCATCATATATTTTGTTGCTGATGCAACTTTTCCATCAATAAAATTTTTAATTATAAAATTATTTTCTTTTAATTCTTTAATCAAACTACTCAATGAATAAAATTTTTCTTTTGAATGAAGAAATATATCAACAATCCCAGCATCATAAGAAAAATCGTTAAAAAAATTTAAAAAATTTTTTGAGGGATGTTTTTTGTGTAATTTATTAGTTATCTTTTTTATACTTTCAATTGATTCTTCATTTTGTGAAAATTTGAATTTCTTAAAAACATCTTTTAATCCTTTAATGCTCTCTGAAAGTTGATTTCCATATACCATTAAAAAAAGCACACCCTGATCAGTTAAATTTTTATTAAAAAAATTTAAAGCTGAGCTTGGTTCATCTAAATGATGAATTACTCCAGAACTAATTATATAATTAAATTTTGATTGGAATTTTTGATTCCTAAAATCATCACAAATTAACTTAAGATTTTTGATACTATGTTTTTTAATTAATTTTCTTTGATGATTTAAACTATTTTCTGAAAGATCTACACCAATAAAGTTATGTACAGGATTACATTTTGCTAAAATAGCTGCTTCATCTGATCCACATCCTGCTATCAAAATATTCATTTTATCTCTACTATAAGGATGCTCGGGCCACAATTTATGCCATTGATAATTTGGATCATTATTCTTAAACATATTTTTACTCAGCCATTCATCTTCTATATTTTCACAAGGTTTTGGGTAAATATAATTATTATATTGGTCAGTAAGTTTTTTTATATTTTCGCTCATTAATTAAAACCATATTTTTTTTCTAAAAATTTAATCACATTATGAATAATAAAAGTCATAAATAGATAAATTCCTCCTGCAACAACAAATACTTCTATTGGTTTAAAGGTTGTTGAAATTATATATTTTGCAACACCAGTTAGGTCCATTAAAGTGACTGTGCTTGCAAGAGAAGTTCCTTTCATCATTAAAATAATTTCATTACCGTACGCTGGTAATGATTGTCTTATAGCTATTGGAATTTGTATTTTGTAAAATATAATCTTGCTTGATATACCTAGACTTTGTCCAGCCTCAATTAAACCAGGTTTAATTGTTTGAAAAGCTGATCTTAAAATTTCTGAAGTATAAGCACCAGTATTTAATGCGAATGCAATAATTGCACACCAATAAGGTTCTTTTAAAATCACCCATAAAAATGTAGATCTCAAATATTCAATTTGACCAAAACCAAAATAGATAATGAATATTTGTACCAAAAGTGGAGTTCCTCTGAATATATATGAATATCCATATGCAAATTTATTAATAAAAAAATTTTTATTTAATCTTAAAATTGCAAATAATAACCCAATGAACAATCCCACAATTAAAGACACGGATAAAAGTTTTATAGTCACACCAGCAGCATTTAACAACTTTGGAAAACTATTAATCATCAATTCAAAATCCATTAATACCCCCTGCTATACTTTGCTTCTAATTTATTTAAAAATTTCATACTCAAAAAAGTCAGTAACAAATACAAAACTGCTGCAAATGAATAAAAAAACAATGGATCTCTAGTAGAGCCAGCTGCAATATAAGATTGTCTCATTATTTCAACTAAACCTGTCACAGAAATTAAGGAGGTATCTTTTAATGTAATTTGCCAAACATTACTTAAATTTGGTATTGCTAGTCTCAACATTTGGGGAAGAATAATTTTATAAAACTGTTTGAATTTACTAAAACCTAAAACTTTAGCAGCTTCAAATTGTCCTTTATCAATTGATTGAATTGCTCCTCTAAAAACTTCTGTAGAATAAGCGCCAGATATAATACCTATTGCAAATGAGCCTGTTATAAATGCATTAATCTCTATATATTCATTGTAACCAAACATTGAAGCAACAAACATTATTGCTCCACTTCCTCCAAAAAAGAAAAGATAAATAACTAATAATTCAGGAACACCTCTAATGACTGTTGTGTAAATATTTGCAATTAAATTAAAAGATTTAAATTTAGATAGTTTAAGGGGGGTAAAAATTGCAGCAAAACTAAAACCTATGAGCATTGCTGTAATTGATACAGCGATTGTCATTAGGGTAGCGCGAAATAACTCATCACCCCAACCAGTATCTCCAAATGCTAGAAGTTCCATACAGACTGGCGACTATACATTATAGTCGCCAAATCTAAAATTGATTTACATAGAAGCGTCGAATCCGAACCATTTAGTAGCTATTCTACTAATATCACCGTTCTTTCTTGCTTTATTAATTGCAGCATTAAACTTTTTTAAAAGTTCAGTATCGTCTTTTCTAATACCAACTCCAACACCGTTTCCAAATGCACCACCTGAAAAAGTTGGACCTGTTAATACAACAGGCTTACCTGATTTTTCTGCATAATCACTAAATGCAACAGCGGCTGCTAATGCAGCATCACATCTTCCTGATGCTAAATCTAGGTTAACTTCATCTTGTGTTTTGTAAGTTCTTACATTCACTTTTCCAACATCACCTGAATCTAAAAAGTTTTGGTGAATCGTTGCAGTTTGCACACAAACAGTTTTACCTGCTAATGCTGCTGTAAGAGTTTTTAATGCTTTTTTTGCAGCTGCATTGGGTTTAGTTAGATTAATTCCAGCTGGAGTATCTAAACCTTCAAGGCTAGAACCTTTCATTACTGCTAAAGAAGCAACTTCATCAGCATAACCTTGAGAGAAGTTAATTGCTTTTTGTCTTTCTGCTGTAATTGACATTCCGGCCATTATTGCGTCAAACTTCCTCATAATTAAAGCTGGTATCATTCCATCCCAATCTTGCTCAACAATTGTACATTGCTGCCCAATATATCTGCAAAGTGTCCAAGCTAATTCAACTTCAAATCCGATTAATTTACCAGACTCATCTTTTGAATTCCATGGAGGGTAAGCACCTTCTGTTCCAATTCTTATTTTATCAGCATTAGCATTCCCTATTACTAATAGAGAAAGTAAAACTGAAAAAATAATTTTTTTAAATATATTCATTATTATCTCCTTTAATAAAAAAATAGTATTTCATAAATTAGTGTTTTTAAAAAGGAAAATTTAGTGATTTATTGATGACGAGAAATTCCAAGAACAATCAAAACTAGGCACATAAACCCTTGATAATTTAGTATTTCCAAAATAGTGATGAAATATATTAAGCCAATTTTCAACTTGATGGGGTTTTTTGTCTTGACTGCCAACTTGTGCTGTAATCACACCTTTTGGTTTTAAAATTCTTACTAGAGAATCCATGTTTTTTGCAGCAAGATCAATACAAAACTGATCGTCATTCAAATCAACAAATATATGGTCATAACTATCTTCCTTAACAGTCTTAATACTTTCAAATGCATCACCCCAAACGCATTTAACTGAATTCTTTTCTGTGGCTTTCTTTCCAATATCACCAAGGTGCGTATTACAAACCTCTACCACTTCAGGATCTAGTTCATACCAATCAATAAAATTAAATTTTTTGGATATACACTCTCTTGCTACACCTCCATCACCACCACCAATTATTGCTGCTCTTTCATTATTTTTATTTAATTTTAAACCTGCGCCTACAAAAGTCGAACTGTACAAATGTTCATCTGATGATGCTACTTGTATTTCTCCATCAATAAATAATGACTTTCCAAATTGTTCTAATTCCAATATTTCAATATGTTGGCCAACTTTGGATTTAAAGTCTTCCAAAACTTCATTTACAACATATGATTTTTGTAATCCTGGAGAACTATAAATATCATGATATAGAGATCTAGTATCTCTGTTAAATTCTTTTTTTACTATTCTTTTGTGTTTAAATTCTGATTTAATTATATCAATTGCAACGGAAGGGCTGATTTTTCCACATGTAAAAAAATCAAAACTAATTATACCTTTTTCTGGAAATGTATGAAAACTTATATGACTTTCAGCCAATAAAGCGAGGATTGTAAAACCTTGGGGTTCAAATTTATACTTTGAAATATTGAGAATAGTTACTTTTGACGCTTTAGCAATCTCATTGATAACTCTCTCAAAAACTGATGGATCGTACTCTTTATCTGTCCCAATTATATCTAAAGTAATGTGCTCCCCAACTTTAATCATATTACCCTTTTTTATAGTCTTTAGCTTTTTCTAAAACTTTTTTCATTTCTTCAAATGAAAGAATCTTAGGCTTACCTAACTTTAGAGCAATAGTGTACTGATGACAAATATTTTCTATCTCTTGTGCAAGTTCAAAAGCTTCTTCCAAATTTTTTCCAAAAGCAACCTGGCCGTGATTAGACATTAGACAAGCACTTCTTTTTTCTAAAGCATTAATTACATTATTAGAAAGCTCTTTTGTTCCAAAAGTAGCGTAATCAGCACATTTAATATCTTCACCTCCAGCAAGTGCAATCATATAATGAAACGGAGGTATTGATTTTCTATGTGAAGATACAGCTGTTGCGTGTGGAGAATGAGCATGAACAATAGCTTGAGCATCATTTTTATTTACATAAATATCTCGATGAAATCTCCATTCAGATGAGGGATTGTTGCCTGAGTCATTTTTTTCTACTTCTTCATCAAAACCCATAAAAACAATATCCTCAGGTTTCAAAGTTTCATATTTTTTTCCTGAGGGTGTAATTAAATATCCTTCTTTATCATCCTCCTTGGATCTTAAAGATATATTGCCTGATCTAAGAGGGGAAAGATTTGTTGAATTTAATTTTAAAGAATATTCAATAATTTTATTTCTTTGATCCAAATTTTTCATTTAAATAAATCTTTTAGTCCTTTTTCTGATGCTTCGCACACACCTTTTTCGGTGATCAAACCTGTTACGTATTTTGCAGGTGTCACATCAAAAGCTAAATTTTTAGCTTTACTTTTTTTTGGATAAATTTGTATCTTTTTTATATCTCCTTTTTCATCAAAACCTTCAATGTGAGATAATTCTTCTGAATTTCTCTCTTCAATTGGAATATCTTTATGATTTTTAATATTCCAGTCTATTGTTGAGCTTGGGAGTGCTACATAAAAAGGAACATTGTTATCATGAGCTGCTAAAGCCTTTAAGTAGGTACCAACTTTATTACAAACATCACCGTTAGCTAAAGTTCTATCTGTACCAACAATACACATATCAACTTCTCCTCTTTGCATCAAAATTCCACCAGTGTTATCTGCAATAATTGTATTTTTAATTCCCTCTTCATTTAACTCATAAGAAGTTAAGTTAGCTCCTTGGTTTCTTGGTCTTGTTTCATCAGCCCAAACATGGACTGGAATACCTTTTTTATGTGCATGATATATTGGAGAAGTTGCCGTTCCCCAATTAATAGTTGCCAGCCATCCTGCATTACAATGTGTAAGAATATTTACAGTATCTTTTTTTTTATTATAGATATCCTCGATTATTTTAAGACCATTTAAACCTATATTCTCACAAAACTTAATATCTTCTTCACAAATTTCTTTTGCTTCATTGGTAGCTATCTCTAAAATTTTATCACTATTAACACCTGATAATTTGCTCATCATTCTATCTACTGCCCATTTTAAATTGATAGCAGTTGGTCTAGATTGTATTAAATCATCAGCTGATTTTTTTAAAAAAGTTTGATCATTATTTTCAAGGATTGCTAAAACTAATCCATATGCTGCGGTAGCTCCTATTAAAGGAGCACCTCTTACTTCCATTACTTTAATTGCATTTATCGCATCATTTACTGTTTTTAGATCTTTAATAACAAATTGATGTGGAAGTTTTGTTTGATCAATTATTTTAACAATATTATCTTCAAACCAAATAGTTCGATATTCTTTTCCCTCTATTTTCATTTATTTAAAACTCTACCTGCAACTGTTTTTAATTTTTCTATAGTTTTTTTTGTTCTTTTTTCTGGAGCAGTTATAATTGCTACATCTAGACAATTATTTGAAGGATCTTTAGGATCAATGTGATTTTCAAAATTATCTATTAAATTTTTAATCATATTCTTTGCTTTTGCAGCATTTCCTAGTAAAACTTTTATTACTTGTTGCACATCAACATTTTCATGATCTGGATGCCAGCAATCATAATCTGTAACCATAGAAACTGATGCATACCTAATTTCTGCTTCTCTTGCTAACTTTGCTTCAGGCATGTTGGTCATACCAATTACATCTGCTTTCCAGGATCTATATAAATTTGATTCTGCTAATGTTGAAAATTGAGGTCCCTCCATTACAACATATGTTCCACCTCTTTGATATTCTATTTTTTCTTTCTTGATCGCATCTTCGCATGCATTCATAAGTCCATTAGACGTAGGATGAGCCATAGAAACATGCGCAACTATTTCATCATCAAAAAAAGTTTTTACTCTTGAAAAAGTTCTGTCAATAAATTGGTCAATAATAACAAATTTTCCAGGAGGTAAATCTTCTTTTAATGAACCAACAGCTGAAACTGAGACTATATCTGTAACTCCTAATTGCTTTAAAGCATCAATATTTGCTCTAAAATTAATTTTAGAAGGTGAAATAAAATGTCCTCTTCCATGCCTTGGTAAAAAATAAACTTCTTTTTTATTATAAATTGTTTTCAAGATTTGATCAGAGGGATTGCCCCAGGGTGTATTCAAATCTATTAATTCTCTATCAGTAAATTCCTCAACATCATAAAGACCACTTCCTCCAATGATTGCTAATTTATTTCTTGTCATGTTAAAAAATTAATTTATTTATACTTTAATAATTGCTTATTATGAATTTAAAAGATTATATTAGATCCATCCAAGATTATCCAAAAAAGGGTATTCTTTTCAGAGATATTACTACATTAATCAAAAATAAAGATGCCTTTGCTGAAACAATCAATCAAATAGTTGAGAGATCTAAAAATTATGATTTCAATAAAATTGCTGCCATTGAATCTAGAGGATTTGTTTTTGCTTCAGCAGTTTCTTATATTTTGAAAAAACCCTTTATAATGCTTAGAAAAAAAAATAAACTTCCTGCAGAGGTTCATTCTATTGACTTTGAATTAGAATATGGAACAGCAACTATTGAAGTTCATAAAGATTCAATTGAAAAAAATGATAGTGTTTTAATTATTGATGATTTAATTGCCACTGGAGGTACAGCGGAAGCTGCTGCAAAGTTAATTGAAATGTCAGATGGTAAAGTCGCTGCATTTATTTTTGTTATTAATCTATTTGATTTAGACGGTTGTCAACTACTTAAAAAAAAAGGTTACAAAGTTGAAAATCTAATTGAATTTCCTGGACATTAAATTTGGTAGCGGGAAGTGGGATCGAACCACTGACCTCAGGCTTATGAGTCCTGCGCTCTAACCAACTGAGCTACCCCGCCATATAATTATTGTTGATTTATAATAGTTTTATTTTTTGTTTCAATACTTATCCACAAGCAAGAATCTGATTGAAATAATGATTTTGCAAGGTAATTTCTTTTTTTGTGAGAATTGAAGAAGAATTAAAATTAGATTATTCAGACGTATTATTTAGGCCTAAAAGAAGTACATTAAAAAGTCGTAAAGATGTAAATCTGTTAAGGACTTATAGATTTAAATATAGCAAAAATGAATGGTCAGGAATACCTATAATGGCTGCCAACATGGATGGTGTTGGTGAACTTAGTATTGCGGAAAAACTAAGTGAACATGGTATGATCACATGTTTAACTAAACAACATGATGTTAAAAAAATTAAACATAATAAAAATATTAAAAAAATTTATCAAAATATAGCTCTTAGTGTGGGAATTAAAAAAGAAGATTTTGCAAATTTAGACAAAGTATTAAAAGAATTTAGTTTTTTTAAATTCATATGTATAGATGTGGCCAATGGTTATTCAGAGCATTTCACTAATTTTGTTAAATCAGTAAGAGATAAATATCCTACAAAAACCATAATTGCAGGTAATGTTGTAACGGCTGATATGACTCAAGAATTAGTTTTAAGTGGTGCTGATATAGTAAAAGTAGGTATTGGCCCAGGAAGCGTGTGCACAACTAGAATACAAACAGGAGTTGGTTATCCCCAATTAAGTGCTGTAATTGAATGTGCGGATGCAGCACATGGGCTTGGTGCTCACATAATTGCAGACGGTGGTTGCACTTGTCCAGGAGACGTTGCTAAAGGTTTTGGTGGAGGGGCAGATTTTGTAATGTTAGGAGGAATGTTAGCAGGTCACGATGAAGGTAATGGAAAGTTAGTAAAGACAAATGGAACAAAATATATAGAATTTTATGGATCTAGTTCTGAGATTGCTAACAAAAAACACTATGGCGGATTAGCAGATTATAGAAGTAGTGAAGGTAGAACTGTAAGAGTTAAGTATAGAGGAAAAATAAATGATACTGTTTTAAATATTCTTGGAGGTGTTAGAAGCAGCTGCACTTATGTTGGTGCGCCCTCTCTGAAACAATTAAGCAAATGCACCACGTTTGTAAGAGTGAGTAGTCAATATAATGATACTTTTACTAAATAAATTGAATATCTAAAAAATTATTAATCCAAAAAGAATTAAACCTGTTGAAGCTGCCGCAGAAAAATACAGTTTTTTTCTAGTCTCATTTTTTTTATTAGTCTCTATTCTGTTCAACAATATATTGATATCAGTGCTTTTAATTTGTGCTTGAGATTTTTCTTGGTCTAAATACTTTGAGACAAGTTGTTCTTTAACATTTGATACTATATTTTTCATATTATTATTTAATCACCTAACACAAATATTTGCAAATTTTCTCAAAGTGAGAAATAAATACCTAAAAAACCTAATGCTAATATCAGAGAAGACAAGATATATAAATTTTTCTTAAATTCTTTGTTTTCTGTCTCTTGAAGTTTCGATTTTAAAACATTTATATCAACTCTATTTGGTTTGATTTGCCTAGTTTTTAAAGGCTTTTCAGCACTAGAAACATCATTTGGGGTCTCGATGTTAACTTGGTTATCTGCAAAGCCTTTAGTATTCATAGTATTATTAAATCACACTCACTAAGTTCTATCAAATTAGAAAAAGTTCAATGTGGGTCACTATTTGGTTGACACATGTCCATTTTGGGTTTCATATCTCAATTTTAATAATTATGAGCTTAAGACAAATAGATTTTTCAAAAGTTTTAAATGATGATCAAGTTTATGATCATATGATGAGGAGTTATGATCAATTGGGAAGAGATTGGATCGTTCATCAATGGAGCTGGATGAATAATGTTTATCAGGCTTTTAGAGATCATTATAAATACTTAATTGTAATCTCTTTAATTGAAAAAACTTTACAATTTTACGATCAAATGAATATTCAATATTCTTTTGATAATTTTTATTCAAAATCATCTCTCCATATAGAAAAATTTAGTATCACGGAACTTTGTGAAAAACTTCAATTACCCAAAGAAACAGTTAGACGAAAAGTTTTAGAACTTGAAAAATTGGGTGTTTTAAAACGAGTGAAAAAACAAATAATAATAGATCGCTCCGTCTTTTCTCAAGTGAAGCCTGAGAGACAGGTAAAAACAACTGCTAAATATATTTATTTAATTTCAGAAATTTTTAATAAAGATGGAATTTATCAAAAAAAACTCAATGCAAAATTTATTGAAAATATAATTAAAAAAAACTTTAGTATATGTTGGAGATGGTTTTATAGAATGCAAATTCCTATGATCATTGGCTACCATGAAATGTTTGAAGATGTGGCAACTTTCCATCTTTGGGGTACTGTTGCAATGAACCAAGCTTTTAATTATAAAAAATATGTAGATGATTCAAATGTCCAATCTTTAAGACCAGATTATATGACATTTAACAAAGGCATAATTGAAGAAGAAGGAGCTACGACTGGTGTAAGTGCTATGTCCTTATCTGATATGACAAATATTCCAAGAGCTACTGTCATTAGAAAATGTAAATTTTTAGTAGAACAAGGATACTTAAAACTTAATGATAAAAAACAATATGTTATGACAGGATATAATATTGATAAAATTCTTCCATATCAGAGAAAAGTTTTTAGAAATAAAGCAAAATTTTTAAGAAAAACTCTTAATCTTTTAACTATTTCATAAACTTGAATAAACTATAAAAATCTTTAAAATTATATTTGTTAGCATTACACAGAGGGGTCATGGGTATAGTAACAACGATAGCACCAATCGCTTTAGCACTAATCATGTTGGGATTAGGTGCATCTTTAACTGTTAAAGATTTTACAAGAGTAGCCTCAAATCCTAAAGATTTTTTTATTGGAATATTTTGTCAGCTAGTATTACTTCCAATTGTTGCATATCTTTTAATAATTATTTTTAGAACTCCAATAGAATTAGCATTAGGTGTAATGTTAATTGCAGCTGCTCCTGGTGGTGTGACTTCAAATGTACTTACTAAATTTGCTAACGGAGATGTGGCTCTTTCAATAACTCTAACAGCAATTACTAGTTTAATAAGTATCGTATCTGTTCCCTACGTTGTTTTTTTATCAATTGAATTATTTGATATTACATATGTTAAAAAAGAAGTTTCAATGCTCAGTATATCTTTAAAAATGTTCTTTGTTGTAACAGTTCCAGTAATAATTGGAATGATTTTAAGAAAACTGTTTGGTAATTTTATTGTAAACAATATGAAAATTATCAATAAATTATCTATTGGTTTATTCATAATTGTTTTTATTGCTATCTATATTGAAGAATGGGATAGCATTATAATGTTTTTAACAAGAGCTGGTGAAATTGCTTTCACCTTAAATGTTACAATGATGATTTTAGCTTTTTATATAGCTAAATTTTTTGCAACTGGTGTTGCTCAAAGAAGATGTATATCTTTAGAAGCTGGTCTTCAAAATGGAACTTTAGCAGTTTTTGTGGGAATACAATTATTTGGGACTAACATGACATATATGGTCCCAACTGCAGCTTATGCATTAATCATGATGCTAACTTCTGTAATTTTTGTACTTATTTTAAGAAAAAAAACTTAATTAGAGATTTTTGAAGTTTGTTCGTTTTAGGGGCTCTAATTGAACAGATAAAGGATATTTTTGTTTTTCCACTTCAATGAATAAGTTTTGTGATTGAAGCTCATCATCAGATAGATCATTATTTATATATCCAAATACTAAATTCTTTTTAAAATTAAATGAGTAATTTCCTGATGTAGATCTTCCTATAATTTTATCATCAATATAAATAGGCTCATCATGAAGCAACAAAGGTTTTCCTGGTTCACTGTTTTTTAAAGTAAACATTTTAAATCTAGTTTTCGTTTTTTCATTTTTAATTTTTTCTAATGCTTTTTTTCCTATAAAATCAAAATCTTTCTTTTTACTGATAGTAAAAGTTAAACCTGCTTGATATTGATTTTCCTCGGGTGAAATGTCATGGCCCCAATGTAAAAAACCACTTTCCATTCTCATTATATCCATTGCATACATACCACAATTTGAGAGATTGAAATCTTTACCTTTTTCTATTAGAAGTTCATATATTTTTTTAGCATCATTTACATCTACGTATAATTCAAATCCTAATTCACCCACATAAGATAATCTTTGAGCCCAAATTTTTATTCCGTCAATTGTAATATATTTCGCTGTTCCAAATTTAAAATTATCATTATCAAAATTATCCTTGGATAATGTTTTAATTAAATCTCTACTTTTTGGACCAAATAGTCCAAATACACATAAATCATCTGTAATATCATTTAGCTCAATATCTTTTGAAAGATGTTTTTTAATATGAAATTTATCTCTTTCTCTGGTTGCTGCCGAGCTAATTATTCTAAAATGATTATTTGTAATACAAACAACTGTTAAATCTGCTTCAATTCCTCCATCAGTATTAAGCATATGAGTATACACACATTTACCAGGTTCATTTTTAATATTTGCCGTACAGATTTTTTGTAGCTCATAATGAGCTTTATCTGACTTTATTTCAAACTTTGAAAAGGGTGTAAGATCAAATAAACCAACATTTTTAACAGTATTATTAGTTTCATATTCTGCCGAAGGATACCAGTTTTGATAATTATAACTGTATTCATACTCGGCTTTTTCTCCATCTAAAGCAAACCACATTGGTCTTTCGTATCCCCCTGAAACGCCAAAACAAGCTCCAAAACTTTTCAAATTGTCGTGATGTGGAAGAATTTTAATATTTCTAGAGGTTCTGTGTTGTTTGAAAGGCCAGTGCATTCCATATAAATCTCCTAATGACTCTGTAATTCTTTTTTTAATAAATCCTAATTCTGAGTGAAATTTTTGAAATCTTTTTATATCGTAACTAAAAATATCCTCATTAATATGTCCGGTCATCAGCCACTCTGCTGTAACTTTACCAACACCTCCTCCACTTCCTATACCAATACTGTTTAATCCACAGCATACGAAAAAGTTTTTAATTTCTGGCACTTCACCCAATAAAGTATTTGTATCAGGCGTAAAAGACTCCGGCCCTGAAAAAAATTTTCTAATTCCTGCTTTTTCCAAAACTGGAAATCTTTTAATTGCAGATGCTAAATAAGGTTCAAAGTGCTCAAAATTCTCTTGAAATTCTCCAAATGAAAAATCTTCTGGCACTTTATTTGTTTGATTCCATGCAGGAATAGAATTTCCCTCAAAAATTCCTACTAGTATTTTTCCAGCGTCCTCTTTTATATATGTTCGGTTATCGTAATCTCTTATAACAGGTAAAGTTTTTGAGAGATTTTCTATTGGCTCAGTAATAATATAAAAATGTTCAGCAGGATAAAGTGGAATACTCACACCTACTTTCTCACCAATTTGTCTTGACCACATTCCTGAAGCTAAAACAATATATTCACAATCAATTTTATGACCATTGACTTTTACTCCTGAAATTTTTCCATTTTCAGTTAATATTTCCTCTACAGGCGATTTTTCAAAAATTTGTGCTCCATGAATTCTTGCACCTTTCGCAAGCATGTGAGTAACACCTGATGGATCAGCCGCACCATCACCAGGCATTAAAATTCCTCCAATAACTTCTTCAGTATTAATTATAGGGTAATCTTTTTTAATTTGATCTTTATCTAAAATTCTCACATCTACATCATAAAGCTGTGCAGTAGTTGCTTGTCTTTGAAGTTCTTGCCACCTCCCTTTATTTTGAGCAATTGAAAGTGCACCGTTCAGTCTTAAACCTGCAGAATGATCAACTTCTTTTTCAAGTTCTTTATAAAGGTCTAATGTATATTTTCTTATCTTGGTTATCGCTGCAGAAGGACCTAGTTGACTTACAAGTCCAGCAGCATGCCAGGTCGTACCTGATGTTAATTGGTCTCTTTCTAAGAGAACCGTATCTTTCCAACCAAATTTAGCTAAGTGGTAAGCAACAGAACAACCAACTACACCACCACCTATAACAACAACTTTTGTGCTATCAGGTAGTTTCTTTTCCATCTAATTAATTTTTGATTGCTTCTCCTGGGTCAACATATTGATGTCCAAACACATCTGCAACCGCTTTATAAGTCACATGTCCTTTATGAACATTTAATCCTGCTAAAAAGTTTTTATCTTCTCCTAAAGCTTTTTGATAACCTTTATTTGCAAGTTTTACTAAATAAGGAAGAGTTGCTTGATTTAATGCAAAAGTAGAAGTTCTTGGAACTCCTCCGGGCATATTTGCAACGCAATAATGCACAACGTCATTAACTATATAAGTAGGATCTCCATGAGTTGTTGGTTTGCTTGTTTCAACACAACCTCCTTGATCAATTGCAACATCAACTATTACAGAACCTCTTTTCATCAATTTTAACATATCTTTAGTTACTAATTTTGGTGCTTCAGCTCCTGGTATTAACACACCACCAACTAATAAATCTGCTTCAGCAACTAACTTATTTAAATCTATTTTGTCACTTTGCTCTGGAATAATTTTATCTCCAAATATTTCAACTAATTGTTTTAACCTCGTTTCAGATTTATCAACAACGTGGACTTTGGCTCGCATACCAGTAGCTATTATCGCAGCATTTTCTCCAACTACACCACCTCCAAGAATTAATACGTTTGCTGGCTCACCTCCTGGCGCTCCACCTAATAGTACACCTCTGCCTTTTTGGTTTTTTTCTAGACAGTGTGCTCCTGCTTGAACCGACATACGGCCTGCTACTGCACTCATTGGTGCAAGTAATGGTAGTCTGCCATTATCGTCAGTAACAGTTTCATATGCAATATTAATACTTTTTGTTTTGATTAATCCTTCAGTTAATTCTTTTGCAGCAGCCAAATGAAGGTATGTATAGACAATTTGATTTTCTCTTATCATATCAACTTCAACTTTTTGAGGCTCTTTAACTTTAACAATAATTTCTGCATCATTAAAAATATCCGAAGCACCATTTGTAATTTTAGCTCCAGCTTTAATATATTGCTCGTTTTCAAAACCAGCTTCAAAACCACCATTGTTTTCAACTAGAACTTCGTGACCTTCTGAAACAAGTATTTTTACACTTTCAGGTGTTAAACCAATCCGATTCTCTTGAGGTTTTATTTCCTTGGGTACGCCTATTTTCATTATTGAAATTTAATTCTTTTTACTTTTTGCGTAATTAGTTATTCCAGTTCTAAGTTTTTCAATAATCTCATCTATATGTTTTTTTTCACAGATAAACATTGGTGCAATTATCAAACAATCACCAGTTGCTTTAAAATTTACACCTGCCTCATAACAATGTTTGAAACATGTAAACCCAGCTGCACCTGGTTTTTTATCCATTCTAATATCTATACCACCCATCATTCCATAACCTCTTATATTTTCAACTACATCAATGTCCTTTAGAGAAAATAATCCTTTTTGAAAATAAGGTGCCAATTCTTTTGCCCTATTAAAAATATCATCTTTCTCAAATATATCTTGAACAGCTAATCCTGCTGCAACAGAAATTGGTATCCCTGAATAAGTATAACCATGAAATAATTCGATAGTACCTTTAGGTGCATTATCCATCAATGCATCATAAATTTCTTCCTTACAAGCAACAACACCTAATGGACTTATTCCATTAGTGGTAGCTTTTGCCATTGTCATAATATCTGGAGTTACTCCAAATTCTTGTGAGCCAAATGGAGATCCCATTCTTCCCCAACCAGTGATTACCTCATCAAAAATTAAAAGTATACCATGCTTGTCACAAATTTCTCTTAATCTTTGTAAATATCCTTTTGGTGGAACTAGTGTTCCAGTAGAACCTGCAACTGGTTCAACAATACAAGCAGCAATATTTTCCGCTCCAAAATTTGTGCAAATTCTCTCTAAATCTTCTGCTAGTTCAACTCCAGTTTCTGGTTGTCCGCTTACAAATTTATGTTCTGCTAAATGTGTATGTCTCATGTGTACTACCCCTGGCATTAATACACTTGCAAAAGTTTTTACATTATTAACCATACCACCAACTGAAGTGGCACCGATGTTCATCCCATGATATCCACGCTCTCGTCCTACAAATCTAAATCTTTGGCTATCACCTCTTGCTCTATGATATGCGATGCAAATTTTAATAGCTGTCTCAACTGCTGTTGAGCCACAAATTGTATAAAAAATTCTATTTAAATTACCTGGTGTATGTTTTGAAATTTTTGTCGCTAACTCAAAAGATCCACCAAATCCTTGTTGAAAGGGTTGACAATAGTCTAGAGTTTTTAGCTGCTTACTGATCGCATCAATAATCTCTTGTCTACCGTGTCCAAGAGGATTACAAAATAAACCTGAGCTCGCATCTATTTGAGTTTGTCCTTGATGGTTTTTTAAATATACACCTTTAGCTTCAACTATTAATCTTGGATTTTCTTTAAAATCCTTATTAGATGTAAAAGGCATCCAATGTTCATTTAATGAATTTGGTACTGAAGTTCTTTTTTCTGAGCTCATAAATTTTTAAATTTTTAAAATTGTTAGTGTTTAGAATTCTTTAGACTAATTAAGTATAATTAACCACCAAAATAATTGACGCAACTGTAAGTTGTGTATCAAACTAGACACTTTTTTGTTTTACATCTATGCTAATTTAATCTTAAACTTACAACATATAAATAATCAACTAAGGAGATAAATGAAAAAAATAATTAGTTTTATTCTTGGATGTTTTGTAGCTCTTAACTTATCTATCGCAACTGCAAATGCAGCTGCTAACGAAGTCAGAGTTGCTTATTTCTTAGAATGGCCAAGTCCAAACTTAGAAGACATGCAGAAGAAAAATTTTGCAAAAGCTTTAGGTGTTCCAGTAAAATGGACAAACTTCACTAATGGTGGAGCAATGACAGATGCAATGCTAGCAGGAGATATCGATATTTCTTACTCACAAGGTTTAGTGCCTTTTATAAACGCTGTTAAATCTAAAGCACCTATTAAACTTGTAGATATTGCTATGGAATACGGTATGGGAGGAACAACTTGTGTTACTTCTAATGCTTCTGGAATTACAAAAGCAAACGCTACTGAGTTAGAAGGTAAAAAAGTTGCTGTTCCATTAGGAACAATGGCTGAGTATGTTTTCGATGAAAGTATGAAAGTTGTTGGAGCTGATAGAAAAAAAATGGATATTATTCAAATGGATCCTGAAGAGGGAGCTGCTGCTTTAGTAAGTGGTGATGTTGTAATGGCATGTTTGTTTGGAGGTAACTCTATTAAAGCTGCAACTGCAGTTGGGTCTAGATTACTTACAGTTCAAGAAGCAAGAGATGCAGGTATCTTAGGAATAGATATTACTTCAGTAACCACAAAGTTTATGAAGGAAAATCCTGAAATGCTAAGAACTTTTATAGAAGTAACTCATGAAGCTAATGCTAGATACAAAGCAGGTAAAAGTAACTTGAATGTTATGGCTAAAGCTTCAGAAATGAAAGTTGGTGATATGAAAGAAACTTTAAGTGGTTTCAAATTCTTAACACCTGAAGAAACTAAACAATCTATGACTAAAGGAAATCTTGATGCATTCTTAAAAGGAATGGGAACACCAAGAGGAAACGTAGACACTAGTTTCTTACCTCTATAATTTTATAGAGAAAGAAAAATTTAATAGGCGCCAATTTATTTAATTGGTGCCTATTTTTTTTAAAAGATTTTTTATAAAGGTATTTAATGAGTGATTTAGTTTCTCAAAATCTAAACATGATTTTTAAAACTCCAAAAGGAGAAACTGTTCACGCTTTAAAAGATTTAAATTTTACTCTGAAAAAAGGGGAACTTCTTACAGTTCTTGGTCCATCAGGTTGTGGCAAAACAACTTTACTAAATATTACTGCAGGATTTATAAGACCAACTTCAGGAAGTATTACTTTAAATGAAAAAGAGATTGATGGTCCTGGTGTTGAAAGAGGAATGGTTTTTCAACAAGGAGCTTTATTTGAATGGTTGACGGTAGCTGAAAACGTGAACTTTGGATTAAGAATGAAAAAAAAAGATCCAATTGAAACGCAAAAAAAAGTTGATGAATGGTTAGAAATTGTTGGACTTAAGGGATTTGGTAACACTCCGACATATCAATTGTCAGGGGGAATGCAACAGAGAGTAGCTCTTGCAAGATGTCTAATTAATGATCCAGATTTAATTCTTATGGATGAGCCTTTAGGAGCTCTTGATGCTTTAACAAGAGAGAAGATGCAGTCCTTAGTTTTAAAAATTTGGAAAGAAACTGGAAAAACAATTATATTAATCACCCATTCAGTTGAAGAGGCTTTATTGCTTGGTGAAAGACTATATGTAATGGCTCCTCGACCAGGTCGGATTCATAAAGAATACAATCTTCCATTTGCATCAATGGGTCTTCAACAAGATTTAAGAGAAATTAAAAAAGATAAAGATTTTTCTGCAAAACGAGAGGAAATTTTAGAGATGATTTGGAACATGGAAGAAGAAATCATGGGGAAAGAAAATTAAATGTTAACACAAATAGTAACTTTTTTAATATTCTTTGCAGTTATTGGCTGTATCCTTTACGGCAGACGACTTATCAGAACTGAAAAAGTTGATGCGGTTTTTGGAAATCCAGAGAGAGCATTAGGTGGAACACACTGGGTAATTGTTGGGAGCAGTTTTCTTCTTTTAATTTGGCTTTACTATTCATGGGATATCGCAAAAGGTTTTTATCCAAAATCTGCTAATGAATTATGTCAAGTAGGAAAAGTAAATGACTCTTTATTAGGATTGAAATATCAATTTCCTATAGAAGAAAGAGAGTTTAAAAGTACTTCTCAAATTAAAAAAGAAAACAAAAACTTAGAAAAGCTCTCGAATGAGATAAAAAATTCTAGTGAACTTAACAATGAGCAAAAGACAATTCTTGTAAGCTACATAAATAAAACAAATCAATTAATTCCTTTATTAACTAATGAGGATTTACTCGAAAATGAAACCAGAGAAAAAATTGATGATATAACTGGTAAAATTAATCTTTTAACTGAAAATTTTCAAAAACCTGATTATCCATTTGAAACAGAACAAGAGCTTAATGAAAGACTTAAGGCTGTAAATGAGGAAGGTGGTTGGGGTATCACAAAGATTGATGCTGGCTCAGGAAGTATTGAAAATACTTTAGAAGTACCTCTTGTGCCAGCTACTGATAGAGGCTTAAAATTTCATGCTGCAGCTCAAGAATTAAATTTGATAAGTGAAGAATTTTTTAAACTAAGAAACCATAATCCAGAATTCAAAAATAAAGTTAAAGAAATTAAAGATGAAATTAAAGTTTATAGAAATGACTTAAGTGATAGTGAAGAAATTGCTTCTACTTATGCAAAAAATATTGTCAAAATTGCAAGAAGAATAGAGTTTGCAAGTATTTATCCACCAAATGCCTTAGATAAAATGCAGAATGCAATTATCAAATTTGATAATGCCCAATTAGATGCACAAGGTGGTTTAAGACTTATTGATATCTTTTTGTTCCCAGCTGGAACCATTATTGCAAGTGGACCAAGCTGTTCAGAGCAAGGATCTGGTAGATGGCTTCCTAAACCCTCTGATACTTTTAATAAATTTGTTTTAATGTCAAAACCAAGTGTTGGTTATAAAGACATTCCTCTTTTATGGATAAAAATGGTGGATATAAGCACATGGATAGGTTTTATCTTACCAGACTGGATTGCAGATATTTTACCAGGTGAATATCCAATTCATACTACAGATGGAACTGTTAAACAAAATTTTAAAGGTGTGGTTCTAAAAATTGTGACAGGTGACTTCAAATTATTAAAAATACCAGTTCCTTATGGTCATATTTGGGATTCATTTATGAGAGTGTTTTTAGGATTAGTTTTTGGAATAATTATTGGTGTTCCATTAGGATTATTTATGGGTTTAAATAGATTTGCAAAAGGTTTTTTTGATCCATTAATAGAATTATATAGACCTGTTCCTCCATTAGCTTGGGCACCTTTAATCATTTCTGTTCTAGGAATTGATAATACAGGTAAAGTTTTCTTATTATTCATGGTGTCATTATCTATAATGATTATTTCAGCACGGGCTGGTGCATCAGGAACACAATTATCTAAAATTCACGCTGCTCATTCTTTGGGGGCCTCTAAAAAACAAATATTAAGATATGTTATTTTTCCTAACTCTTTGCCCGAAATATTAACAGGGATAAGAGTTGCTGTTGGTATGTGTTGGGGAACTTTGGTTGCTGCAGAATTTTTAGCAGGAACAACTGGAATAGGTTTTGTTGAAAACGTTGCAAAAAAATACTTTCAATACGAGGTTATTTGGATCACGATATTTATTATGGGAATGCTTGGTCTTTTATTTGATGTAACTTTAAGAAAAATTATTGATAAAACAATTCCATGGCGTGGAAAAGGATGATTTGAAGACTGCACAATTAAAAAAAGAAATTATTCAAATATTTAAAAAGTTTGGTTTAAGTTATAACCATGCTTTAATTTCTACAAATGCACTTATAAATGCTGAACTAGTTGGTGCCTATGGTCATGGTTTATCTAGATTTAAAATGTATTGTGATAGAATTTCAAAAAAAGTAATTAATCCAAGACCTAAAATAAAAATTAAAAGATTATCTCAATCAATTTCTCATATTGATGCTGATGACAGTATAGGATTTGTAGCTGCTGATATTGCAATTAAACAAGCTATAAAGAATGCAAAAAAAACTGGTATAGGATTAGTTGCTGTAAAAAATAGTGGTCACTATGGTCTTTCTGGATATTACGCTGAACAAGCAGTAAAAAAAAATTTAGTCACAATGATATACACTAATGCCCCTCCAGCTGTAGCACCACATGGTTCTTTAAAAAGTTTATTTGGAACAAATCCTATTTGTTTTGGTACACCTACTGGATCAAAGATACCTTTTATTTTAGACACTTCAATTTCAATGATCAATAGAGGTAAGATAAGGGTTGCAGCAAAAAATAATCAAAAGATTCCGGAGGGTGTTGCACTAGATAAATTTGGTAAAATGACAACTGATGCTAAAAAAGCACTTGATGGTGTGCAACTTCCTATCGCAGGATTTAGGGGTTCTGGTCTAGCTTGGATGGTAGATATATTAAGTGGTGTCTTAACTGGTGGAAATCATGCTGGTAGAGTTAAAGATCCTTTTGATGATTTCTCTGGCCCACAAAATATTGGACATTTGTTTATCACATTTAAAACAAATTTATTTGTAAAAAATTATAATAATAGAATTAAGGAAAATATTGAAATAGTTAAGAAACTACCAAAAACTAAGGGTTTAAAAGAAATAGTATTTCCTGGTCAAAATAAATATAAAAGACTTAAAATGAATTTAAAAAAAAATATTAAAATATCAAAATTAATCCAAAAAGATTTAGAAATCCTAAAAAAATAAATATGCTTTCAAGTAAAGAAATTGTTGTACCAAATAATTTGCTAAATTTTGCTCACAAAAAAAAAGGAGTTAAAGCAGGAATTGTAAATGCAGGAAAACCTTTACCAATGCTCTCCGTTCAAGATGCAGTAAATGAAAATTTGATAGAGCCAATTTTTATTGGAGATAAAACAGAAATATTAAAATGTGCTGAAGATTTGAAATGGGATATTTCAAAATATGAAATAATTCATGAACCTGTTGAAAATAAAACAGCTCCAATAGCTGCAAAACTAGCAAGTGAGGAAAAAATAAGAATTATTGTGAAAGGACACATTCATACCGATGTTCTTATGAAAGAAGTTCTTAAAAGAGAATATAATTTATTGGGAAAAACTAGATTAAGTCATATTTGGCATATGACTTTAGAACAAGAAGACAAGCCTTTAATCATTACTGATGGTGCTTTAAATGTCTTGCCAAATGTAAAAACTAAAATGCATATTTTAAAAAATGTAATCAATTTTTCTAAAAGAATTGGAATAGAAAGACCTAAAGTTGCAGTCTTATCAGCCACAGAAGAAGTTTTAGATAGTGTTCCAAGCTCAAAAGAAGCTGAGGAAATTACAAAACTAGCTAAAAAAGAAAATTTAGATGCTGACGTTTTTGGTCCACTAGCATTTGATAATAGTATTTCAAAAAAATCAGCTGCCATTAAAGGAATAAAAAATGATGTAGCAGGTTTAGCTGATGTTTTGTTAGTTCCAAGCGTTGAAACAGGAAATGGTTTAGTAAAGATGTTAATTTATTTTTGTGGAGCTTGTGCTGCTGGAGTTGTTGTGGGTGGTAAAGTACCAGTTGTAATTACAAGTCGTTCTGATGAAGCTCAAGCCAGATTAGCCTCTATAGCTGCTGCTGTTGTTGCATTAGATTAATTGTTTCATTGAATAAAATTATAATATACTCTAAAAAAAACTATCAAAAATACTTATGACAATTAAATATTTAAAAAAATCACCGAAAACTCCATCTACAGACGATATTAAGACCAATGAAATCGTTAAAGGGTTATTGAAAGAAATTGAAATTTCAAAAGAGGAAGCGTGTATTAATCTTACTAAAAAATTTGATAAATATGATGGTGAAATAGTAGTTTCAAAAGAAAGAATTGAACAAATTAATAAAGAATTAGATCAAAAAACAAAAGATGATATTCAATTTTCTCATGAGAGAGTAAAAAAATTTGCTGAAGCTCAATTAAAAAATTATGGTCAGGATTTTGAAGTAGAGCTATCCCCAGGTCTTTATGCTGGTCAAAAATTAATTCCTGTAAATACAGCTGGTTGTTATATCCCGGGTGGTAGATATGCTCATATAGCTTCTGCAGTTATGAGTGTCACAACTGCAAAAGTTGCAGGAGTGAAAAATATTATTGCTTGTAGTCCTCCTAAAGAAGGAATTGGTGCTCATCCAGCAATTATATATACAGCTAATTTATGTGGTGCAGACGTAATTTTAAATTTAGGTGGTGTTCCTGGAATAGCCGCGATGACAAATGGCTTATTTAAAAATCCCCCAGCAGATATTTTAGTAGGTCCAGGAAATCAGTTTGTAGCTGAAGCAAAAAGAATTTTATTTGGCAAAGTTGGAATTGATTTATTTGCAGGTCCAACAGAAATAGCTGTGATAGCCGATGATGAAGCTGATGCAGAGATGGTAGCAGTTGATTTAGTAGGTCAAGCTGAACATGGTTATAATTCCCCTGCTTGGTTATACACTACAAGCAAAAGACTAGCTGATGAAGTTATTAAAAGAGTTCCAGAGTTAATCGCTGAATTACCAGAATTACCTAGAAAAAGTGCTGAAGCCGCTTGGAGAGATTATGGTGAAGTAATTCTATGTGACACAGATGAGGAAATGGCAACAATTAGTGATGAATATGCTCCTGAACATTTAGAAGTTCAAACAAAAAATCTTGATTGGTTTCATAAAAGATTAAAAAATTATGGCTCTTTATTTATTGGTGAAGAAACAACCGTCGCTTATGGAGATAAATGTTCAGGCACAAATCATATTCTTCCTACTAAGGGAGCTGGTCGTTATACTGGTGGATTATTTGTTGGAAAATTTATTAAAACTTTGAGTTTTCAAAGAATGACTAAAGAGTCAACAAAATCTGTAGGCGCAGCGTGTGCTAGAATATCAAGATATGAGGGAATGGAAGCTCATGCTAGAACTGGTGATGTTAGGCTTAGAAAATATGGTTTTTCAAATTAATAATTAATCTAAAATTTCTTCACCACTTTCTTTTTTTTCTTTATTAATTTTATTTATCTTCTCTTTATTTTTTTTCATATTAATTAAATCTGCAAATGTATGGTTAACATCTCTATGACCAGCCTCATCATCTCTAATAACTTTAACAACATCTTTCAAAGTTGCGTGTAGTGGTAAATTCCAATAATTGATTGCAATTTCTGGTGCTGCTTGATCTGGAATAGTTCCAGCCTCAAGTTCATTTAAATATTCAGTATAACTTATTACTGCTTCTTCTTCAAAATATCCAACAATTCTATGAGCAGTTCTTTGAGAAATTAAATAAATCATTGCATACGTAACTATAAATATAAATTGTGCAATCATAATTATAAATCTTTCAAGGGTTGTAGGCTTAGCGATGTGAATAAAAGTCATTAAGTGCATTCTTTCATTTTCAGCTTCTTCCAATAAAGTTTTGATCCAACCTTTGTCATCCTCAATTTTTCTTAAAGATTTAAGATGAATTAACATTCCAGCAACCATACCTGGAACTGCTGCAATAGTTTCAAGCACAACAGCTCTATGACCATATCTTTTTTTAAAAAAAGTATCTGCCAAAAATCTCAAAAATTTTGTGAAAGATAAAGCTACCTTGTCACTAAAATTTTTAGGTTCAAAATGTTTATTTAAGTCACTCATACAAGTGTTAGATAAACACTTTAAAAAAAATTACTATGCGCTAAAATTGTCTTTAAAATGTCTGATTTTTCAAAGTAAATATAACGTCTCTTTAATAATATACAATGTAAGCACAGTCATAAAACTAATAATGAATAAATTTATATACCTCCAAGTTTTTTCTTTTTGAGCATATTTTGATAAAGATAATGATAGATAGCCTAACCCAAAAAAGAAAACGAAAGATGCTATTGATGCTCCCGCTCCAAAATAAATTTTTTCATCTAGAAGAAAATTCTTTGAAAAATTTCCTAAAAAGAAAACAGTATCTGAATAAACGTGAGGGTTTAGATATGTAAAACCAAGTGTCTTTAAAGATACATTTAATTTTGAAATATCTATTATTTCATTGTTAAAATTTACTTTGGAATTAAAAAATCTGATTTTTGAATAAATAAAATAAATTAAAAAAATTACTAAAAGAATATTGAAAATTAATTCAATTGTATAATTGAAATATTGAATAAAATAGTGAAAAAGAAAAATTCCTAAAAATATTAAGATTAAGTCTGATATAGAGCAGATAAAACAAACCAAAAAGATATGTTGTTTTTTTAAACCCTGCTCTATAACAAAGATATTTTGTGCACCAATTGCTAAAATTAAACTCAGTCCAGTAAAAAAACCTAATATAAGGTATTCCATATACTAAAAAAATTTAAAACTTTTTTTAGGAATAATCTTTTCAAAATATCTTAATATATAAATTAAATAAACTCCTGAAGTTTGATATAGCAATCTATCTAAGGCAACTTTGGCATGAAACATCCAGCTAGGGTCATTAACCATGTAATATATTGAGGTAACCATTAATAAATTAATTAATAAAAAAAATATAAAATCTAATGAATTAATTAATTTTTTTTCTTTAAATAAAGTTATCAATAAACATATAAAAAAAACTATATAAATCGGATATTTTATAAAATTCATTAATATTTGGAAAATCAAATAAGGTAATCTTTTCATAATTT
>CACNWC010000008.1 GCA_902624075.1 uncultured Pelagibacteraceae bacterium
AATTATCAAAAAAGCTATAAAAAAGATAACTTGTATTTTTGTAAGCATTGCAAGTAAAAAAAATAATCCAGCAATAAAATAATTTTTTATTTTAGTTTCTGTATCCTTAATTACAAAAATCATACTTAAAATAATAAATAGTAAGCTTAAATTCTCAGATCTTAATGCAAAAAAAGACAACATAAACCAATTTGAAATTAAGAAAATTATACAAAGTAAAAAAAAGATTTTTTTTCTAAAATTTAAGATATCAGCTAATTTTAGAAAAGATAAAAATAAAAAAAAATTAATAAAAAAATTCGTTATTCTAGACACTTGAAAATAAAATTGAAAAGTTTCATTAATTTTATTTGAATTAAGAATTTCATTAATATTTGAAGAAAAATTATTTTGAAAAATACCTAAAATTTTGTAAATATATCCATGAAATAAAAAAGTAGTAAAAGCTGGATGGTCTCTTCCCTCTTGTTCAAATCCAGAGCTTATTAATAATGAATTGTATATTATATAAAAATCATGATCCATAATTGAAGACCAATGTTGAAAGTTAATTTGATAAATGTTTACAAGAAAATAAAAAAACAAAATTAAATAGAAAACGTAATTTTCTTTGGAATTAAATATTTTTAAACCATAAGTATTTGTTTTAAAGTTCAAATTAAATAATTCTATCTTTGAGATCAAAAGCTTCCATCAGTTCATTCCATTCTCTTTTAGAAAGTCCTGAGTCTTCTATTGAAATTTTATGACCTTTAATAAGTTTTTGAATTATAACTTTTCCTTTTGCAGAAACCTCTGTTCCCCCAACTCTATAATCCATAAATGCATCATAAGTTATTGGTACCCATTTTTTGACAGTATCCAACATGATATCTGCGTAAACTCTAATTTCATATTGAGCATGACTATCTGCTCTCAATCTTAAAAAGTTCATTAAATTTAATAAATCTGTTTTCCAATACCATTGGGTATAAGTATTCAAGGTCAAATTCATTCTAGCAAGCTCTCTTGCTAATCCTTTTTTGTTTTCATCAATAGTTGAGCCATCAAACCTTTCGTTAAGCATTATCTCATAATTGTCATAAGTTCTTTCTGCATCATTTTTTAGAAGTTCTAAAACTTCTTTTGCATGATCTCCCTCGATGACTTCTCCTCTACCTTGTCTATTGCTTGATGATTGAGCAGCGAGATTTTCTTTTGATGGTAAATAAAACTCTTTATCTAAAATAGAATATCTTGCAGAGTATTCATTTACATTTGCAGTTCTATGTCTGATCCATTGACGAGCAATGAAAATCGGTAATTTGACATGATATTTGATTTCACACATTTCAAAAGGAGTGCTATGCCAATGACGCATTAAATATTTAATTAAACCCGAATCTGTTGAAACTTGTTTAGTACCTTTTCCGTATGAAACTCTTGCAGACTGTACAATCGATGTATCATCACCCATATAATCAATTACTCTTACAAATCCATGATCGAGAGCTGGCATTGCTTCATAAAGAATTTTTTCGAGCTCTGGGGCTGTAACTCTTTTTGTAGGGTTTTGTTGAGATTGTTGGTCTTTAATTTCTTGTAATTGTTCTTTTGTTAATTTCATGATTTTTATTGAATCTCTTTTAATTGCTTTTATATTAATAGTGTTGGCTTGCCAACTACGACGATAAACGAATTTCGTAATAACCATTGCGGACGTGGGGGCAGTACCCACCACCTCCACCATTTACAACTTATGGGGGTGAACTAGATTCGACGGGTGACTAAAGGCTATTCTTTCGTTCGGAATTGTTCCTCCGTAAAGGGCTAATTTATAATTGCTAACGAAAGTTACGCACTTGCTGCTTAATTAACTTTGTTAATTAAGTAAACGGGGTCCGGGGCACCTGGCAACAGAACGCCCCTTTAATAAACATTATTAAAACACTAATAATAAATAATCTTTCTCGAAAAAATATTTAAATGAAAATTTAAGACTATTTAAATAAACTTTTTTAAAAATGGTGCGGTCAGAGAGACTCGAACTCTCATGGACTATGTCCACACGGCCCTCAACCGTGCCTGTCTACCAGTTTCAGCATGACCGCAATCAATTTGCCCCATATTAAATCAATGACAATTAGCTTGCAAATTGATAAATTAAAATATGGAATTTAACCAGCAAGTAAAAAAAACAACAGACCATATTTATAAAAAAATTTCTAAGGTTATGCCAGAGATTGAGTGGTCTGTGCATGCTCCGTATATTCATAAAATTAATGAATTAAAGAAAGAGAAAAATGCAGTAATTTTAGCTCACAATTATCAAACTCCAGAAATTTATCATGGTATTGCAGATTTCTCAGCTGACTCACTTGCGCTAGCAGTTGAGGCATCTAAAACTTCTGCAAATATAATTGTTATGGCTGGAGTCCATTTTATGGCAGAAACTGCAAAGTTAATGAGTCCTGAAAAAAAAGTTTTATTGCCTGATATGAATGCCGGTTGTTCTTTATCATCATCTGTTACTGGTAAAGACGTAAGATTGCTTAAAGAAAAATACCCTGGTGTGCCAGTCGTGTCTTATGTAAATACTTCTGCAGATGTTAAAGCAGAAACAGATGTATGTTGTACATCAGCAAACGCAGTAAAAATTGTAAAATCCTTAGGAGTAAAAAAAGTGATTTTTTTACCTGACGATTATCTTGCAAAATATGTTGCTTCACAAACAGACGTAGAAATTATTTCATGGAAAGGTATCTGTATAGTTCATGATCAATTTAATGAGGATGAAATAAACAATATAAGAAAAAATAATCCAGGAATTAAAATAATAGCTCACCCCGAATGCCCTCCAGAAGTTATTAAAGCAAGTGATTTTGCTGGTTCTACTTCTGGGATGATTAATTATGTTAGAGATAATCAACCAAAGAAAGTAATGATGGTCACAGAATGCTCCATGAGTGATAATATACAAGTTGAAAATCCAAATGTAGAATTTATTAGACCATGTAATATGTGTCCTCACATGAAAAAAATAACTTTACCAAAAATATTAGAATGCTTGGAAAATGAAACTGGTGAAATTATAATGGACCAAGAGACAATTAATAAAGCAAGATTGTCTGTAGAAAAAATGGTTGCTATTGGTAGATAATTTTTTGTGCCACAAATAAAATTAAGTGAAAACTTTATAAGAAATACTGTAAAACTTGCTCTCAATGAAGATTTATACCCTCATGGGGATATAACATCAAACTTAGTTCAAAATAATAAAATTGTTAAAGTTAAATTAATTACTAATCAAGAGGCAATTATTGGTGGTATATTATTTGTAAAACATGCTTTCAAATTAGTCGACAAAAAAATTAAGGTCAAAATTTACAAAAAGGATGGTTCAAAAGTAAAAAAAGGTTGTTTAATTTGTACTATTAGTGGTAAAGCTCAAAATATATTAATTGCAGAAAGAGTTGCCTTAAATTTTTTGTCTCATATTTCAGGAATAGCCACAAAAACAAATAAATTTGTAAGGTTGGTAGGAAAAAAGTGTAAAATCTGTTGTACAAGAAAAACTACTCCAAATTTAAGAGTTATTCAAAAATATGCAGTAAAATTAGGTGGAGGAACTAATCATAGATTTAATTTAAGTGATGAATTTCTAATTAAAGATAATCATATAGCTAGTTCGGATTTGAGAGAGTTGGTTTCATTGGCTGTAAAAAATAAGAAAGGTAAAAAAATTACTGTGGAAGTAGATAACCTCAATCAACTAAAAAAAATAATGGGTCTTAAATTTGATACTGTCCTCTTCGACAATATGAATGTAAAAAATCTTAAAACTGGAATAAAACTTGCAAAAAAACTCTACGAGACAGAAGCTTCAGGAAATATTAACACAAACACAGTTAAATCGATTGCTGCAACTGGAGTGAATAGAATTTCTGTTGGAAGTATTACTCATAGCGCTCCAGCCATTGACTTCAAATTAGAGTTCTAAATTAAGAAAATCACCCTGATTTTAATTCAGCTTGGGCAGCTGCTAATCTTGCAATTGGCACTCTAAAAGGTGAACATGATACATAATGAAGTCCAATTTTTGAGCAAAATTTAATACTTTTTGGATCTCCGCCATGCTCTCCACAAATTCCCAATTTAATTTTCTTATTTTGTTCTTTTCCATTTTCAACAGCTATTGTTATCAAATCTTTAACACCTTCGTCTATTGATACGAATGGATCTATAGCAAAAATTTTATTTTCTATATAATCATTTAAAAATTTTCCACTATCATCTCTACTTATTCCAAAAGTTGTTTGAGTCAAATCATTTGTACCAAAACTAAAAAATTCAGCATGTTTTGCAATATCTTTAGCTTTAATCGCAGCCCTAGGTAATTCAATCATGGTACCAACTAAAAATTGTATTTTAATTCTGTTTTCATCTTGAACTTTTCTTGCAGTATTTATTACCAGATCTTTCATAATTTTTATTTCAGCTTCAGTTGAAACTAAAGGAATCATCACTTCTGGAAAAGCTGATTTCTGTTTTCTCTTTTTTAGTTCAGTTAAAGCCTCGAAAATTGCTCTACACTGCATTTCATAAATTTCTGGATAAGAAATTCCTAGTCTACAACCTCTATGACCTAACATAGGGTTTTGCTCATGAAGTTCTTCTATTCTGGACTCTACTTCTTTTTTATCTGCGCCAATTACATTTGCAATTTCAGAAATTTCTTTTTCAGTTTTAGGTAAAAATTCATGTAACGGAGGATCTAATAATCTTACTGTTACAGGAAGACCATGCATTATTTTAAATATTTTCATAAAATCTTTTTTTTGATGCGGTAGTAATTTTTTAAGAGCTTTAGCTCTATCTTCAATATTTTTAGACAAAATCATTTCTCTTACCGATAAAATTCTCTCCTCATCAAAAAACATATGCTCAGTTCTACAAAGACCTATCCCTTCAGCACCAAAATCTCTAGCTGTTTGAGTATCAAGGGGAGTTTCCGAATTTGTTCTTATTCTTAATTTTCTTATTTTATCAGCCCAACTCATTAATTTTGAAAAATCTCCTGATATCTCAGGTTTTACAGTCGCAACTTTTCCTAAAATTACTCTTCCAGTGGAACCATCAATTGTAATTATGTCACCTTCTTTAACCTCAACTGAAGAGGTTTTAAATATTTTTTGGTCATAATTAATATCAATTTCACTAGAACCAGAAACACATGGTCTACCCATTCCTCTCGCAACTACCGCTGCATGGCTAGTCATTCCACCTCTTGCTGTTAAAATTCCTTTTGCAGCATGCATTCCTTGAATGTCCTCAGGAGATGTTTCAACTCTAACTAAAATTGTATCTTGCATCATTTCATTTAATCTTTCAGCATCTTCTGATGTAAAAACTACTTTTCCACTCACAGCACCGGGAGATGCTGGAAGTCCGTTTGCGATTACTTGAATAGAACTTTTCTCATCTAAAGTTGGGTGTAATAAAGTGTCTAAAGAGTTAGGGTCTATTCGTAAAACAGCATCAGTTTTTGAAATTAATTTTTCTTTAACCATATCAACAGCAATTTTTATAGATGATTTTGATGTTCTTTTTCCTGAGCGAGTTTGTAATATCCAAAGTTTATTTTTTTCAACCGTAAACTCAACGTCTTGCATATCTTTATAATGTTTCTCAAGCTGCTTTAAAATTTTATTCAATTCAGAATATACTTTTGGCATAGACTCTTCCATTGAGGGCTCTTTAACTTTTGCGGCTATTTTTGCTTTTTTTGTAATGTATTGTGGTGTTCTTGTTCCAGCTACAACATCTTCTCCTTGAGCATTTATAAGATATTCTCCATAAATATCATTTGAACCATCTGAGGGATTTCTAGTAAATACAACACCAGTTGCACAATCATTTCCCATGTTTCCAAAAACCATGGATTGAACATTTACAGCTGTGCCCCATTCTGAGGGAATATGATTCAACCTTCTATAAATTTTTGCTCTATTACTTTCCCAAGATAAAAACACAGCAGATATAGCTCCTAACAATTGTTGGTAAACATCTTGAGGAAAATCTTTGCCTGTTTTCTCTCGTACTGTATTTTTAAAATCTTTTATTAAACCATCCCAATCATTTTCATCTAAATCAGTATCCAGTAATACACCTTTAGTTAATTTATAATTTTCAATTAACTCCTCAAAATGATATCCTTCCACACCCATGACAACGTTAGCATACATTTGAATAAATCTTCTGTAACTATCTTTAGCAAATCTATTATTGGACGTTTTATTTGCTAGTGCAATAACAGTTTTATCGTTTAATCCAAGATTAAGAATTGTATCCATCATACCTGGCATTGAAACTCTTGCTCCAGATCTTACAGATAGAAGTAATGGATTTTTTAAGTCACCAAACTTTTTAGATACATCTTTTTCAATCACATTTAATTCTTTTTTAATTTTACTTATCAATTTTGAGTTCAGTTTTTTTTTATCTTTATAAAAAATTTCACAAACTTTTGTTGATATTGTAAAACCTGGTGGAACTGGTAAGCCAATTCTTCCCATTTCTGATAGATTGGCTCCTTTGCCACCTAAAAAATTAGTAGGATTTTTTATTTTTTTTGTATCTTTTGAACTGAAGTTTAAAATTAATTTATCCATTATTTATTTTTATTAATTGAAAATTTATAAAATTTTTAAAAGTTTTACATAACATATCTATAAGTTCCAATCTGTTTTTTCTTATTGTTTCATTATCATCATTTACCTTAACATTATCGAAAAATTCAAATATTTCTTTCTTAGCATCAGCTAAAATTGTTAATGATTTTTCATAATTTTCATTATTATCAATCCCAGAAAAGTATTTTTTAATTTCGTTAATTTTTTTTAATAAATTTTTCTCAAAATCACTTTTAAAAATAGCTTGATCAACAGAATTAGTTAATTCAATTTTTTGATTTTTCATCTCACTCTCTAATATATTAGAAGCTCTTATATAACTTGAAATTACATCTATACCTATTTGACTTTTAATCATTTTATTTAAACATTTGGCTTTCTCATAAGATGAAAATAATTTGTTTAATGAGAAAAGCGAAATCGATGCATCAATAATATCAATGCGGATTTCTTTTTCTTTAAGATAATATCTAAATCTATCTTTTAAAAAATTATGTAATTCTTTTTGTAAGTTTTGATTAACTAATTTATAACCTTGGTCTTGGTAGAGGCCAGAAGAATAATTCAATAAATCTTTTAATTTCAAATCTTTCTTATTTTCAATTATAGATCTTACCAAGCCAAGTGCAGTTCGTCTTAAAGCTAAAGGATCTTTAGAGCTTGTTGGTATTTCATTAATACCAAAAAATCCAATCATGGTATCAATTTTATCTGTTACAGATAATGCAAAACTAAATGGTTTTTTTGGCAATTTTGAATTTAATCCAATTGGAAGATACTGTTCTTTAATTGCTAAAGATATATCTTTATCAAATCCTTGGTAAGCAGAAAAATATCCACCCATTACACCCTGAAGTTCTGGGAATTCGCCAACCAATCCTGATGTTAAATCTGTTTTACAAATTGATGCTGACAATTCTACTTTTTCTTTGCTTATCAATAATTCATCTGAGATTATTCCACCTAGTTTTCTCATTCTCTGTACTTTTTCAAAATATGTACCTAGACCTTTAAAAAAGTTCATTGATTTCAATTCTGATACTTTTTTTATTAAATTTTGGTTTTTATCTTTATTCCAAAAGAATTCTGCGTCATTTAATCTAGCTTCTACAACTCTTTCATTTCCAAGTTTAATAAATCCTTTGCCATCTTTCTTGTTTGCAACAATTAAAAATTCATTAGTAATTTCATCTTTATCATCAAAAGTTGGAAAGTATTTTTGATGAGATTGCATTGTTAAAATTAGAATCTCTTGAGGTATTGATAAAAATTTCTTATCAAATTTACACAATAAAGTATTGGGGCTTTCAACCAAATTAACCACCTCGTTAGAAAGAGATGGATTTTCATGAATTCTTAACTTTTTTTTATTTAATATTTTGGAAAATTGATATGAAATAATCTTCGTTCTTTTACCTTGATCAATATATATTCCTTTTTTTTCAAAAAATTTTTCATATGTTTTATAATCTAAAAAAATTTTTTTTTGGTTCTCAAAATCTTTATCAATAAAAGTTGAGTTTTGAGATTTAAGATGGTGAAATGTAAAGTTAATTATTTTTTTATTAAACACAGCCAAAATTGATTTAAGTGGTCTTCCCCAATTTAAGTCAAAATTGCTCCATCTCATTGATTTTTTCCACTGACAATTTTCCAAAATTTTTGGGATAAATTCAGCAAGTAAATCATGAGTATTAAAAGTTTTGGATTTAGTTTTATAAAAATAAAACTCACCATTTTCTGTTTTTTTTTTATATAGGTCTTTTTCAACAATCTTATTTGATCTTATAAAACCTTCTAAGGCGTTTTCAGGAGCAGTGGTTTTCGGACCTCTAATTTCCTCAGATTTAATTGAAATTTGATTATCCAAACCTTCAAATACAATTACAAGTCTATTGGGAGTAGAAAGACAAAAATTTTTTTTTGATTTAATCAATTTTTTCTCAAAAAAATTTTGAAAATTTTCTAAAAGTTTTTCTCTAAAATTTTTTTGAAGCCCTGCTGGAATTTCTTCACTAAATAACTCTAAAAAAAATTCTGACATTTTAAACTTGGGTATTAATCCAAATTGTTGCTACAGATTTTGTAATTTCTCTAATTCTTGAAATATATTCTGCTCGCTGTGCAACACTAATAGCTCCACGCGCATCTAAAATATTAAAAACATGGCTAGCTTTTAAGCACTGATCATATGCTGGAAGAGGAATCTTTTTTTCAACTAGGGATTTTGCTTCATTTTCATACATATCAAAAATTTTAAAAAGATTTTTGATATTTGCATGCTCGAAATTATACGACGAAAATTCTTTTTCTGCTTGATGAAAAACTTCTCTATATTCAATTCCTTCATTGTTCCAAATTAAATCATATACATTTTTTTTTTGTTGAGTGAACATACAAATTCTTTCCAGGCCGTAAGTTATTTCTACTGAAACAGGTTTACACTCAAATCCTGCCATTTGTTGAAAATAAGTAAACTGAGCAATTTCCATACCATCACACCAAACTTCCCAACCGAGTCCAGCGGCACCTAACGTTGGACTTTCCCAATCATCTTCCACAAATCTAATATCATGATCTTTGGGATTTATACCAATTACATTTAAACTATTTAAAAAAATTCTTTTAATATCTGATGGAGATGGTTTTATTATTACTTGAAATTGGTAATAATGTTGTAATCTATTTGGGTTGTCTCCATATCTTCCATCCGTAGGTCTTCTAGATGGTTGAACATAAGCAGCTTTCCATGGTTTAGATCCTAATGATCTTAAAGTAGTTGCAGGATGAAATGTTCCGGCTCCTACTTCTATATCATAGGGTTGTAAAATTATACAACCATTTTTGCTCCAGAATTTTTGTAAATTTAATATTGTATCTTGAAAAGTTTGAATCTTGATTTTTTTTTTAATTTTTTTAGAGGCCATATCTTTGCCATACAGATTTCTCATCTAGTGCATTTGCTAACTGGTCTAAATGATCGTTTGATGATGATAATTTTTTACTTAACCAGCTTTTTTGTTTTTCAAATTTTTTAATTACTACATCTTCCCCAAATTTTTCTTTTAATATTTGATTAGCATCTCCAATATCATCTATTAAACCAAGCTCTTTAGCTTTTCTGCCAGACCAAAATTCGCCTGAGAAAAGTTCTATCTCAGATTTTTTAAGTTTTAAGCCTCTACTTTTTTCAACTACATCAATAAAATTCTTATGTAAATCTAACTGAATATTTTTTAATCTTTCTATATCTTCTTTTTTTTCATCAAGAAATGGGTCAAGAGTGCTTTTGTTTTTTCCGGCTGTATGTACTCTTCTTTCGACTCCAATTTTTTTAATTAGTTCGGTAAAGCCAAAAGAAGAATAAATAACTCCTATAGAACCAACTATTGAACTAGAGTTTGCATATATTTCATCACCAGCACATGCTATTAAATATCCGCCAGAAGCAGCAACATCCTCTGCAAATACAATAACTTTTTTTTTATTTTTTTTTGCTTGTTGTCTTATGAAATTATAAATTAAATGTGATTGAACTGGTGACCCGCCTGGAGAATTTATAGTAATTGCTACGCACGCTGCCTTTTTCAATGCGAAAGCTTTTGAAATAATCTCCTCTTGACTTGAAAAATCAATTCCTTGCTTAAATTTTCCAACATTTCCAATTACTCCACTCAATCTAATATGAGGAACAATTTTTTTCTTTTTAAAAAAAGAGAACATTTTTAATCTTTATAGAATTTTTAATTGAATATAAAGACACCTTATAATTGAAGATTCAGGTGCGTCAATTGATAAGTAATAAATTTAAACTTATTATACTAGTTTGTTCACATATATGGGAACTGTAGTACAGCTCAAAAACCAAATTAATAATTCTTATTTTCAACTAAAAAGTTCAGTTGAAAATAAATTATTATTAGTTGAAGAAAAAATTAAACTCAAATTATCAAGTGACGTTGATTTGGTTCAAAAGATGACTGAATATCATCTTGATACCGGTGGTAAAAGATTAAGAGCTTTACTAACTTTAGGATCTGCAAAAATGTGTGGTTATTCAAAAGGCACCAGAGATATTAATTTAGCAGCCTGCGTTGAATTAATTCATTCTGCAACTTTAATGCATGATGATGTTATAGATAATGGCTCTATAAGAAGGGGAAAAAAAACAATAAACAAAATTTGGAATAATCACTCATCTGTGTTAGTTGGAGATTATTTACTAAGCAGATGTTTTGAAATGATGGTTGAGGATGGAAACTTGGAGGTCCTTAAATTACTATCATCAACATCATCAAAAATAGCCCAAGGAGAAGTTTTACAACTCCAACATCAAGGTGAAGTTGACATGTTAGAAGAAACATATCTTAAGATCATTTCTGCTAAAACAGCTGAATTGTTTGCAGCTGCTACAAAAGTTGGAGCAATTTTATCAGAGATGAAAATGAAGGAAAAAGAAGCTTTAGAGTTTTATGGCAGGAATCTTGGTTTAACTTTTCAAATTGCTGATGACACTCTAGATTATAATTCAGATTTAAAATTATTTGGTAAAAAAATTGGTAAAGATTTTTATGAAGGTAAAGTGACACTTCCAATTATTTTATTATTTCAAAAAGCAAACTATCAAGAAAAAAAAGGGCTTAAAGATATTTTTTCAAAAAATAATAGAGATGAAAGTGATTTAGATTATACTTTAACTTTAATAAAAAAATACGACATAATCAAAGCTTGTTATCAAAAAGCTCAACACTATATAAATCTAGCTTCTAATTCACTATCAGTATTTAATGACTGTGAGGAAAAAAATATTCTTGAAAATTTAACCTCATTTAGTTTATCAAGAAATTTTTAAGGACTTAAAAGATTTTTTACCCAATTATTATCTTTATCTAAAGAATATTTTAGTCTTTCATGTATTCTGTTATCTCCATCTAACCAAAATTCAATACTTGATGGTTTTAAATTCCAACCAGACCAGTGAACAGGTCTTGGAACTTTATCTTTATCATTATATTTCTTTTTATAACTCTCTATAGAGTCAAGTAGATCATCTCTACTTTTCAAAATACTGCTTTGCTTAGATGCCCACGCTCCTATTCTACTTTCGTAGGCTCTAGTATTATAATAATCATCTGCTGTTTTATTATTTACTAATTTTAAAGTACCGACAATTCTTATCTGCCTTAATAAACTTTTCCAATGGAAACACATTGTTGCATTTGGATTATCTTTTAATTCATTTCCTTTTTGGCTATTTAAATTTGTATAAAAAACAAATCCATTATTATCAAAACTTTTTAGAAGAACCATTCTTACAGAGGGAACACCATTTTTGCTAGCTGTTCCTAAAGCTAAAGCGTTTGGATCATTAATCTCTTTCTTTTTAGCCTCGTCAAACCATTTTTTAAATAATTCAATTGGATCATCAAGATCTAAAAAGCATTTATTAAGCCCTAATGAGTTTTTTTGATTCATAATTTAAACAAAATAATCTATATAATATAAATAATGTCATTTAATACTTTTGGAAAGTTTTTTCGTTTCACTACATGGGGAGAGTCCCATGGGCCAGCTATTGGCTGTATAATTGATGGTTGTCCCCCATTAATTCAGCTAAAAGAGAGAGATATACAGACAGAATTAGATAAAAGAAAACCAGGTCAATCGAAATTCACTACCCAAAGAAAAGAGAGCGATAAGGTTCAGATTTTGTCTGGGGTATTTGAAGGTAAGACGACTGGTACACCAATATCATTAATAATTTACAATGAGGATATGAGGTCAAAGGATTACAAAAATATTAAAGATAAATTTAGACCTGGACATGCTGACTTTACTTATTTTAAAAAATATGGAATTAGAGATTATAGAGGTGGAGGGCGATCTTCTGCAAGAGAGACAGCTGCAAGAGTCGCTGCGGGTGCTATCGCAAAAAAAGTTTTACAAAAAAAATTAGGTAAAAAATTTAAGATTTCTGCTGCAGTTACTCAGCTTGGTATTCTTGGATGTGATACCACTAAATGGAATGATAAAATAATTTATAAGAATCCATTTTTTTGCCCAGATAAAACAATGTTAAAAATATGGGAAAAATATTTATTAAGTATTAGAAAAGCAGGATCTTCCTGTGGAGCAGTAATTGAGGTAAGAGCTAATGGAGTTCCTCCAGGTTTAGGTGCACCTATTTATTCAAAGTTAGACTCTGATATTGCCTCTGCAATGATGAGTATAAACGCAGTTAAAGGAGTTAATATTGGATCAGGTATGAATTCTGCTCAATTATCTGGTGAAGAAAATTCAGATGAAATTTCACAAAAAAATAAAAGAATGAAATTTAGTTCAAATAATGCAGGTGGAATACTTGGCGGTATCTCCTCTGGGCAAGAAATAATTGTTTCTTTTGCTGTAAAACCAACTTCTTCGATTTTAAAAAGCAGAAAAACAATAAACAAATTTGGAAAAAATACTTCAATATCTGTAACTGGAAGACATGATCCTTGTGTAGGTATTAGAGCGGTTCCAGTTGGTGAGGCTATGCTTTCATGTGTTTTATTAGATCATTACCTAATGAATAAAGCGCAGTGCGATTAGATAAACTATTTTTGTTTTTGCAAAACAATATTAGAATTTAAAACATCCAAAACTTTTTCTTCAATTGAGTTAGAATCTAAATTTGCAATTTTATACATATTATCTGGTGTGTCTTGATCTATAAAAATATCTGGAAGGGTCATTGCTCTAAATTTTAAACTAGAATCCATTAATCCTTTTTTAGATAAAAAATTAACAACATGAGATCCAAAACCTCCAATAGAACCTTCCTCTATAGTCACAATTGCTTCATGAGTAGTAGCTAATTGCCAAATCAGATTTTCATCTAGAGGCTTCGCAAATCTTGCATCTACGATTGTTATGTTAATTCCTTTTTTCTTTAAATTTTCAGCTGCTTTTAAAGTTTCGTTAAGTCTTGCACCAAAATTTAAAATAGCTAATTTATTTCCCTCTTGAATTATTTTCGATTTTCCTATTTCAATCTTTTCATTTATATTAGGCAAAACTGATCCGAAACCGGAGCCTCTTGGGTATCTAAATGCACAAGGTCGGTCGTTTATTTCTGTTGAAGTATTAATCATTCTTACTAGTTCAGCTTCATCGCTAGCAGCCATTACTACGAAGTTTGGTAAAGTTGATAAATATGTTGTATCAAAACTCCCAGCATGTGTGGGCCCATCAGCACCAACTAATCCAGCTCTATCGATTGCAAATCTTACAGGTAAACTTTGAATTGCCACATCATGAACTACTTGATCATAAGCTCTTTGTAAAAATGTTGAATAAATTGCTGCATAAGGTTTAAAGTTTTCAGTTGCTAGACCAGCTGCAAATGTAACAGCATGTTGTTCAGCAATTCCAACATCAAAAGTTCTATTAGGAAATTCTTTACGGAAAATATCTAGGCCAGTACCATCTGGCATTGCTGCAGTGATAGCAACAATTTTACTGTCTTTTTTAGCATGTTGAACCAAAGTATTAGCAAATACTTTGGTATATGATGGAAATTTACTTGAGCTTTTGGATTGCTCTCCAGTCTCAACATTAAATTTTGTAACCCCATGGTAATTATCTTTAGCTTTTTCTGCGAATGAATAACCCTTGCCTTTTTTCGTTTTGATGTGAATTAAAATTGGACCCTCATGCTTTGAATCTCTAGCGTTTTTTAAAATTGGAACTAAAGAATTTAAATCATGCCCATCTATCGGCCCAATATAATAAAAGCCTAGAGAACTGAACAAAGTTCCTCCTGTTACGGCAGACCTAAGTAGATCCTCAGCTTTACCTGCTTTTGCGCTAAATCTTTTAGAAAATGCAGATGTAATTAGTTTTATTGTTTCTCTTAGACTAAAATAAATTTTACCTGAAAAAATTTTGGCTAAATATGTACCCATTGCACCTACAGGTCTGGCAATTGACATATCGTTATCATTTAAAATTACAATCATTTTAGTTTTAGAAGCACCTGCGTTATTCATTGCTTCATAAGCCATTCCCGCACTGATAGCTCCATCTCCTATAACCGCTATTACATTGTTTGATTTATTTAAAAGCTTATTAGCTTCAGCTATTCCTAAAGCTGAAGAAATTGAGGTTGAACTATGTGCGGCACCAAAAGGATCATATTCACTCTCTTGTCTTTTTGTAAAACCCGAAAGACCTCCACCTTGTCTAAGACTTCTAATTTTATCCTTTCTGCCTGTTAAAATTTTATGAGGATAACACTGGTGGCCCACATCCCAAATTAATTTATCATTTGGTGTATTAAATATATAATGAAGGGCAACAGTAAGCTCAACTACACCAAGGCTTGCTCCTAAATGACCACCCGTGACTGACACTGCATCAATCATTTCTTCTCTCAATTCATCAGCTACCTTTTGAAGTTTTGATTCTGATATTTTTTTTAAATCTGATGGAAAATTAATTTTATCGAGATATTCGTATGTTTTTATCATTTCTTTCTATTTAAAATATATTCTAATGTTTCTGACAAGCCTTTTGATCTTGGTCCATAATTTTTAATCTTATCATTTATCTTTAAAATTAACTTATTACCATACTTAACAGTATTTTCGTATCCTAGTAAACTAATTAGAGTTGCTTTTCCTTTAATTTTATCTTTTCCAGTTTTCTTACCCGCAACTAATAAACTTCCTTTATTATCAATCAAATCATCCGCTACTTGAAATAATAATCCAATATCCGCACCAATATTTTCAAATTTATTAATCTCTTGTTTGGATCTTCTTTTAATAATTAATGGAGCCACACAACAAAAACTAAAAAGTTTTCCTGTTTTTTTAATTTCCATTTCAATAATTCTTTTTTTGGAAATTTTTTTATGTTCAAAGCTTAAGTCTAAATATTGTCCCCCAGCTATACCAAGATGTCCTGAACTTTCAGAAATCTTATTAATCAGTTTAATTTTTGTTTTTTCAGAAAGATTTAAATTTTTATGACTTAAAATTTCAAAAGCCATGGTCAGGAGTGAATTACCAGCCAGTACCGCTGTAGACTCTCCAAATTTAATATGAGTTGATGGCTTCCCTCTCCTAATTGTGTCATTATCCATACAAGGTAAATCATCATGTATTAATGAATAAGCATGTATACATTCAACTGCTGCTCCTAAGATAATTAATGATTTATAATTAATTTTAAACATTGACCCAATATCGATCAATATTTTTGATCTAATTTTTTTTCCTCCTGGGAACAAGCCGTATTTCATCGGTATAATTAATTCAGATTTTCTCTGTTTCTTAATAAATCTTTTTAAAAACAAACTTGTATCTTTGGCTATCTTATTTAGTTTTTTTTGCATTTCTTTTTGAAGTAATTTTTGAGATATTTTCTTTTGTTTTTTCGTTAATATTCTTAACATCTTTTTGAAATTTTTTTTCAATGATGTTATTAAGTTTTATTAAATTTTGATAATTTTCAATAGAATTTTCTAAATTTTTTTGATTTTCCAAATCATTAATCATCTTATTGGCCTCTTTGGTTAGTTCTTCAAGAGATAAAGAATTATAATCATTTGGTAAATTTTTATCTTTCATATAATACTCTCAGATAATACATGAAAATTAATCTTGGAAATATTAAAAAAGCTCAAAAACTCCTAAATAAAAGCGAGTGTGTGGCCATACCCACTGAAACTGTTTATGGTCTCGCAGGAAATGCCTACTCCGATAAAGCTTGTAAAATAATATACAAAATTAAAAAAAGACCTAAGAATAATCCTCTTATTGTTCACTATTTAAACAATCAAACTTTAAAGAAGGACTGTAGCTTTAATAATGATTTTCTTAAACTTTATAGAGTATTTTGTCCAGGACCTATCACATTTATTTTGGATTTAAAAAAAAATTCAAAAATCTCTAAAATTGTAACTAATAAGAAAAATACATTGGCTGTAAGATTTCCAAAACATCCGGTTACTAGAAATTTATTAAAAAAACTAGATTTTCCTTTAGCGGCTCCTAGCGCTAACCCATCTTCAAAAGTAAGCGCTGTAAGTTCTAACGATGTAAAAGACGATTTTGGAAAAAAAGTAAAATATGTACTTGATGGTGGAAAGTCATCAATAGGTCTTGAATCAACTATAATAGATATTAGAAATAAACCAAAAATATTAAGATTAGGAGGACTTGAAATTTCAGCTATTGAAAAAATTTTAAAAAAAAAAATTACCATAAGTAATAATCCTTCAAAAGTTTCTTCTCCTGGTCAATTAAAGATTCATTATTCACCTGGAATACCAATTAGGCTTAATGTTAAAAAAACTAATAAAAAGGAAGCTTATTTATCAATAAAAAAAATGAAACAAAACAAACCAAATTTTTATTTTTTATCTAAAAATGGTGATCTAAAAGAAGCGGCAAAAAATTTATATAGTACTCTGAGAAAAATTAGAAAAAAAAAATATAAATCTATTGCTGTTAGTAAAATTCCAAATAAAGGTTTGGGTAAAACTATAAATGATAGATTAAAAAGAGCTTCGAAATTTTAATGAACACTCCACTTGAAGTAATCGGATTGTCTAAAATTTATAATAAAAAAGAGGCTGTAAAAAATATTTCTTTTAAAATTAACAAAAATCAAATACTTGGAATTCTTGGTCCAAATGGTTGCGGAAAAACTACCACTATAGGAATGATCTTAGGATTATTAAAGCCCACAAAAGGAAAAGTGTTAATAAACGGATATGAAATAGAAACTAAAAGAGTTGATTTATTAAATACTTTAAATTTTATCTCTCCATATATTGAGTTGCCAAAAAAGCTAACAGTTAAACAAAATCTAGAAGTATATGGAAGACTTTATGACGTTAAGAATTTAAGATTAAAAATTGAATATCTCGCTGATAAATTAAGACTTGATGAAATAATTTATAAGATTACCGGTGAACTTTCCTCAGGTCAAAAAAATAGAGTAAGTCTTGCTAAATCAATAATTAATGACCCAACAGTATTATTGCTTGACGAACCAACTGCATCTTTAGATCCTGAAACTGGAGATTTTGTTAGAAGTTTTTTAGAGAATTATCAAAAAGAAAAAAAAGCTTCAATTTTACTTGCTTCACACAACATGGCTGAAGTAGAAAGATTGTGTTCTTCTGTTCTAATGATGAAAAATGGAAATATAATTGATCAAGACAGTCCTAAGGCATTAATTAAAAAACATGGCAGAAAAAACTTAGAAGAAGTTTTTTTAAAATTAACGAGGGAAGAGCATGAACCTAAATAAAATGTATGGCCTTTTTTTAAGGCACTTTTTTCTAATTAAAAGTTCGTTACCAAGAATTTTAGACCTTATTTACTGGCCTACAATACAAATAATTCTTTGGGGTTTTATTTCAAAGTTTTTTTCAATTTATAGTGATTATTATAATAATACACTTGGAGTTATTCTCACATGTGCAATCCTTTACGATATTCTTTTTAGGTCAAGTATAAGTTTTAATATGTTATTTTTAGAGGAAATATGGAGCAGAAATTTTACGAATTTATTTATAGCTCCCTTAAAACTCAAAGAAATAATTGTTGCTTTAATTTTTACAGCTTTGATAAGGACATTGATTGGGCTAGTGCCAGCAATTATTTTAACAGCACCCTTGTTTGGTGTTTCAATCTTAAATTTAGGTTTTCCTTTGCTTTTATTATTCTTAAGTTTATATATTTTCGGAATAACATTAGGTTTATTTGTAAGTGCTGGACTAATAAGATTTGGTCCCTCGTTTGAAAATATTGCTTGGTCATCTCTCTTTTTATTAGCTCCTTTAGGTTGCATATATTATCCGATAGAGATTCTTCCTAGTTTTTTTCAAATAATTGCCAAAGGTTTGCCATTGGTCTATATTTTTGATGAAACAAGAAACATTTTATTAAATAATTTTGTTAATTATGAAAATTTAAAATATGCTTACTTTTTAAACCTCATTTATTTAGTTTTTGGAATTATTTTGTTTTATTTTTCTTTTTTGAAAGCACGTATTAAAGGAACTTTAATGAATATGGGCGAATAATGGTGCGCCTGCTAGGAGTCGAACCCAGAACCTCCTGATCCGAAGTCAGGCGCTCTATCCAATTGAGCTACAAGCGCATATAATATTAATATAACATTTTATGGAAAAAAAAATAAATTTGATTGTTGAAGATGTTGATAAAAATCTTCGTATAGATGTTTTTATCAATAAAAAAGAAAATCAAATCAGTAGAAATAGAATTAAAAATTTAATTTTAAATAAAAAACTAAAATTAAATCATACTATTTTAGAGAATCCATCAAAAAAAGTCACGAGAGGTGATATTTTGGAGTTAACAATACCTGAGCCAAAAAAACCTTCTCTGAAACCTTATGAATACAAATTAGATATTATTTATGAGGATAAAGAATTAATTGTATTAAATAAACCTGCGGGAATTGTTATGCATCCTGGTGCTGGAAATTTTGATAACACTATTGTTAACGCGTTAATTAATTATGATAAAAATTCCCTATCAAATATTGGTGATCAACTTAGACCTGGTATAGTGCATAGGATAGATAAAGACACGTCTGGTTTGGTGGTGATTGCAAAAAACAATCAAGCTCATGAACATCTTTCATCTCAATTTAGTCAACATTCAATTAATAGAACTTATCAATTATTGATTTGGGGGAAAGTTAGACCTTCAAAAGGAAAAATTGATACTTTTATTACTAGAAGTTCAAAAAATAGACAAATGATGGAAGTGAGTAAGACTAAAGGAAAAAAAGCAATTACCAACTATAAAACCTTAGAAATTTTTGAAAATAATAATACTCCTACTTTAAGTTTAATTGAATGTAGATTAGAAACTGGACGAACCCATCAGATTAGAGTCCATATGAATTATTTAGGTAACAGTATTGTAGGTGATAATAAATATAAAAAGAAATTTAAAAAAATTAAAAATATCGATCCAATACTAGAAAAAAAACTGATTAATCTTAACAGACAATTTCTTCATGCCAAAACTATTGGGTTTATTCATCCTAAAAAAAATGAAAAGATGATTTTTAACTCAATTTTACCACAAGATCTTGAAATAATTTTGGAAATGCTAAGAAATACGAGCAAATAATATATTGAAAAAAAATAAAAATTAATTAGATAAACTGTGTGAATATGACTTTAAACAACAATTTACCCATTTTAAGCAATGAAGGTGGTCTTTCTGCTTATCTTGATCAAATAAAAAAATTTCCAATGTTGGATGCTGAGGAAGAATATATGCTTGCTAAAAATTGGAAAACAACAGGTAATATTAAGTCTGCAGAAAAGCTTGTAACCAGTCATCTAAGATTGGTAGCAAAAATTGCTATGGGCTACAAAGGTTATGGTTTACCTGTAAATGAAATGATTTCTGAAGGAAATATTGGGTTAATGCAAGCAGTAAAAAAATTTGAACCAGAAAAGGGATTTAGACTGGCTACTTATGCGATGTGGTGGATAAAAGCTTCAATTCAAGAATATATTTTAAGATCATGGAGTCTTGTAAAAATTGGCACAACAACAGCTCAAAAAAAATTGTTCTTTAATCTTAAAAAATTAAAAAATCAAATTGCCCCACAATCTGAGGGTGACTTAAGAAACGAACATGTTGAAGAAATTGCCAATAAATTAGATGTTAGTAAAGATGAAGTAGTTTCTATGAATCGAAGATTATCAGGTAAAGAATTTTCACTAAATGCACAGGTTGGAGAAGATGGTGATGAGTGGCAAGATTGGTTAGTCGACAAAGAACTAGATCATGATCTAAAAATTGCTCATAATGATGAAATGGAGCAAAGAAAAGATTTATTAAAAAAATCTATTAAAGTTTTAAATGATAGAGAAAAAGAAATTTTATATTCAAGAAGATTAAATGATGATCCTGCAACACTTGAAGAATTGAGTAAAAAATATAAAATTAGTAGAGAAAGAGTAAGACAAATAGAAAACAAGGCTTTTGAAAAATTACAAAAACATATGTTGTTGTTGGCTAAATCTAATAATTTATTGCCAGTAAATTAAACTTCAAAGGGATTTTCAATTAATATTGTGTCCTCCCTTTCTGGGCTGGTTGAGATACTTGAAATTTTAGCCTCAATAAAATCCTCAATTGCATAAACATAATCTTTAGCCTCTTGAGGTAGCTCAGATATATTCTTAATACCTTTGGTAGATTTTTTCCATCCAGAAAAAGTTTTGTATATAGGTTTTATTTTCAATTGATCCTCAGCAGCAGCTGGTAAATAATCAATTTTTTTTCCATTAAGTTCATACTCAATGCACATTTTAATTTCATCTAATTCATCTAAAACATCCAATTTTGTTAATGCAATTCCATTTATTCCAGATATCTTAATTGTTTGTCTAACCAAAACTCCGTCAAACCAACCACATCTTCTTTTTCGACTTGTTACTGTTCCAAACTCTTTACCTTTTGTTCCTAATAATTCACCAATCTTATCTTTAAGTTCAGTTGGAAATGGACCTTCTCCAACTCTAGTAGTATAAGCTTTTGTAATTCCCAAAACATAATTTATCGTATCTGGACCGCATCCAGTTCCAGTTGCAGCACTAGAAGCAACTGTATTAGAAGATGTAACAAAAGGATAAGTACCATGATCAACATCTAATAATATACCTTGTGCTCCCTCAAATAAAACTTTTTTTTTTTTTCTTTTAAACTGATCAATCTTCATCCACACTGGCTGTGAAAATTTAAGAATTTGTGGAGCAATTTTCATTAAATCTTTTTTTAATTTCTCCTTCTCAAATATCTTTTTTCCAAGACCTTTTCTAATCGAATTATGGTGTAACAATGCCGAGTCTAATCTTTGATCTAAATTTTTTTCTGATCTCAAATCCATAACTCTTATCGATCTTCTTCCAACTTTATCTTCATAGGCTGGTCCAATACCCCTTCTTGTGGTACCTATTTTTTTATTTCCAGCAGCGTCTTCTCTTATTTCATCCATTTCCTTATGAAATGGTAAAATTAAATTCGCAGACTCAGAAATTATAAAGTTTTCAATATCTATATTAATTCCCTTTTCTTTTAATTCTTCTATCTCATCGATTAAAGCCCAAGGATCAATCACTACTCCATTACCAATAATAGAAATTTTATCCTTTCTAACGATACCTGAGGGTAATAATCTTAATTTGTAAGTTTTTCCATCAATAACTAATGTATGTCCAGCATTATGTCCTCCTTGAAATCGAATAACAACATCAGCTTGTTCTGAAAGCCAGTCAACAATTTTGCCTTTTCCCTCATCACCCCATTGTGAACCTACAACAACTATGTTTTTCATTAGCTAAATCTCTTGTTAATGTTAATTGAATTTAAATGATTAATTGGACCATGCCCTTTTCCATATTTTGGATTTGTTAATATTGCTGAATTTACATATTTAATTCCAAGCTCACAAGCTTTCTTAATAGTTTTTCCACATGACAAAAAAGTTGCAATAGCAGTTGATAGTGTACATCCAGTTCCATGGGTATTTTTAGTTTTGTGTCTTGGACTTATAAATAATTTTGATTCTGAGTTACTCAAAAATACATCCTCTACCTTTTTTGTATTTAAATGACCACCTTTTATTAAAACATTTTTAGCTCCTAAATTTATTAACTTGCTAGCAGCAAAAATCATATCATCTTTATTTGCTATCTTTAAATTTGTTAAAATTTCTGCTTCTGGTATATTAGGTGTAATTAAACTAACTTTATTAATTATTTTTTTTTTTAAGAAATCAATTGCTTCATTATTAATTAACCTCGCTCCACCTTTTGCTACCATCACTGGGTCTAACACTATTTTTTTCAAATTTAACTCTTCTATTGACTCAAAAACTTTTTTTATTATTGGCTTTGAATGAAGCATGCCAATTTTCGTTGCGTTAGGTTTTATATCTTTGGCAGAGTAAATTATTTGGTTTTTTATTTCATTGGGAGAAATGGATACAATTGATTTTAAGCCCTCTGTGTTTTGAACTGTCACTGCAGTTATAGCTGTTAATGCATATGATCCAAGACTTGTAGCAGTTTTTATATCTGCCTGAATACCTGCTCCACCTGAGGAGTCTGAACCTGCAATAATCAATATTTTTGATTTTATTTTCAATTTAATTAATAGATTTTTTTACAATATTAATACATCTTTTTAATAATATAATATTTTTTGACTCTCCCATAATCCTAATTTTTGGTTCGGTTCCAGACTTTCTAATAAGCATCCTGCCTTGATTCTTGATTAATTTTTCAGATTTATTGATTGCAATTTTACATTTTTTTGAATTTATTATTGATTTATTTTTTACTTTAATATTCTCTAGAATTTGCGGTGTAGCCTTAAAAGTATTAAATAGTTCACTCGCTTTCTTGCCTTTTCTCATTGAGAATAAAACCTCAAGAGCAACTAACAAACCATCTCCAGTTGTAGCAAATTTACCAAGTATTATATGTCCAGATTGTTCGCCACCTAAATTAAAATTATTTTTTTGCATCTTTTCTTTAACATATCTGTCCCCAACGTTAGCTCTTATAAATTTGATTTTTTCATTTTTAAAATAATTTTGTAAACCATAATTAGACATCTGAGTTCCAATCACACCACCTTTTAAAATTTTTTTTTTTTTCCATCTTTTTGCTAACATTGCGATAATTTGATCTCCATCTACTATATCTCCTTTTTCATCAGAGATAATTATTCTGTCAGCATCACCATCTAAAGCAATACCAATGTTCGCTTTGTGTTTTTTGACTAGAAACTTTATTTTATTTGGAAAAGTAGAGCCACAATTATCATTTATGTTGAAACCGTTTGGAGAAGTTCCAAATTCATAAACTTTTGCCCCTAAACTTCTAAAAAGTTGAGGTCCTGATTTGTATGCGGCACCATTAGCACAATCAATTGCTATTTTCATTTTTTTAAGACGAAAATTTTTTGGAAAATTATTTTTTAAAATTTTAATATATCTATCATTTGCATCTTCTAATCTTTTAACTCTTCCCAAAATTTTAGGCTCTGAAAGATTTTTGACAATTTTAGAATCTATTAATTTTTCAATTTTTTTTTCTATTTTGTCTGATAACTTTAAACCATCTGGTCCAAACAACTTAAGACCATTATCATAAAAAGGATTATGAGATGCTGTAATCATTATACCCATATTTGCCCTCATTTTTTTTGTTAACATTGCTAATCCATTAGTTGGTAAAGGACCAAGTGTATAAACATGTATTCCAGCTGAGGTTAATCCTGATACTAACGCTGGCTCCAAAGTGTAACCAGATAATCTGGTATCTTTTGCGATTATTGCAATTTGTTTTTTTTTTTTTTGATTTTTAAAATATGTGCCTGCTGCCAAACCAAATTTAAAAAACATTTCACCATTAATTTTAGTTTGATTAACTTTTCCTCTTATTCCATCAGTACCAAAATACTTTTTCAACATTTCAAAATTTCAAAGAATTAAAAACTTTAATACTTTGATTTAATTCATTAACATCATGAACTCTTAGAATTTGAACTCCTTGCATAATTGCTAATAAACTTGATGATATAGTTCCTCCTAATCTTTCTTTACTATCATTTGCTCCAGATAAATTTTTAATGAATCTTTTTCTAGATGTTCCTAACATTATAGGAAAACCAAGTGAGTGATAAATAGAAATATTTCTTAGTAAGGTAATATTATGTTTCAAGTTTTTACCAAAACCTATACCAGGATCTAAAATTATATTATTATGTTTAATACCCTTGAGTCTTAAATATTTAATTTTTTTTTCAAAAAAATCATAAATATCCAAAACTACGTTTTTATATTTTGGATTTTTTTGCATCGTTTTTGGATTACCTTGCATATGATGAATAACAAATGGAATATTACTATCTTTTAAAACTTCGATTGTATTCAAATCGTGTTCAAGCCCCGAAACATCATTAACTAAATTAATTTTATTAACTATTCCTCTTTTCATTATTTCACTCTTTCTTGTATCTAATGAAATAAATTTTTTTAATCTTTTAATTTTATTTAAAGTTGAGAAAATTCTTTTCCATTCTTTTTCTGTATTGATTTCTTTAGATCCTGGGTTTGTTGCTTCACCTCCAATATCCAAAATTCCACATCCATCTTTTATTAATTTTTTTGCATGTTTTTCACCTTGATTTTTTTTTATATGTTTTCCTCCATCAGAAAAACTATCTGGAGTTAAATTTAAAATTCCCATCAAAATCGGTAAATTATTTAAATTCAAACCTTTAAAAATTTTCTTTTTAGAAATTTTTTTTATATCTAATAAAATTTTCTTTTTGAGAGATTTATTTAATCTATTAATTTTTTTTATATCAATCCTTTTGAAACTTTTTCTAGATATAACTTCAATAGTGTCAAAAGAGATAAAATTATGTCCGTGTAGAGGGATTGATTGTTTTTTTTTTACCTTTTCTTTAGAAACTGATCCAAAATAAAAATTACACGCTCTTGTGTAATATTTCACCATTAAATACTAATGAACAATTTTTGGTTTAAGTCCCATTGCACCTAAAGCAGAACTCTTTTCTTCCTCAACTTTCAAATCTTGCTTGTCTGTAGGATAAATATTTTTATTAATAATATTTTCGATTTCTTCTCCTGTAAGTGTTTCGTAAGTAATTAGAGCTTTAGCAATTTTGTGTAGATCATCAATTTTATCAGTTAAGATTTTTTTGGCTGTATTGTAGCCTTCATCAACCAATTTTCTAATTTCTTTATCAATTTTTTGTGCAACTTCCTCTGATACTGATTGTGTTTGAGTTACTGATCTGCCTAAAAAAACTTCTTCTTGATTCTCCCCATATTCAACGGGACCCATTTCTTCACTCATTCCATACTTTGTTACCATCGCTCTAGCTAACTGAGTGGCTTGATTAATATCTGAGCCAGTTCCTCCTCCAGCACCTGTAGAGATGTTGTCTTTTCCAAATATTACTTCTTCAGCAACTCGACCACCAAAACATACCGCCAATCTAGCTTTTAAATATTTAATTGAGTGACCATGTTTGTCTCTTTCAGGTAAATTCATCACCATACCTAATGCTCTTCCTCTTGGAATTATTGTAGCTTTATGAATTGGATCATAACTTGGCATATTAAAAGATACTAATGCATGACCTCCTTCGTGATATGCAGTAAGTTTTTTTTCATCTTCTGTCATAACCATTGATCTTCTTTCAGCACCCATCATCACTTTGTCTTTAGCTTCTTCAAATTCATTTAGTGTTACAATTCTTTTATTTTTTCTTGCAGCCAAAAGAGCTGACTCATTTACTAGGTTTGCAAGATCTGCACCAGAAAACCCAGGTGTACCTCTTGCAATTGTTCTTAGATTTACATCTGGAGCCATTTTTATTTTTTTTACATGAACTTTTAAAATTTTTTCTCTACCAATTATGTCAGGGTTTGAAACAACAACTTGTCTGTCAAATCTTCCTGGTCTTAATAAAGCTGGGTCCAAAACATCAGGTCTATTTGTAGCTGCAATAATTATTACACCTTCATTAGTGTCAAAACCATCCATCTCGACTAACAGTTGATTAAGAGTTTGTTCTCTCTCATCATTTCCACCACCAAGTCCAGCTCCTCTACTTCTTCCAACAGCATCAATTTCGTCAATAAAAATAATACACGGAGAATTTTTTTTTCCTTGTTCGAACATATCTCTGACTCTAGATGCACCCACACCAACAAACATCTCTACAAAATCTGAACCTGAGATAGTAAAGAATGGCACACCTGCTTCTCCAGCGATGGCTCTTGCTAACAATGTTTTACCTGTTCCAGGAGGACCAACTAATAACGCACCTCTTGGAATTTTTCCTCCCAGTCTACTAAACTTTCTTGGGTCTTTTAAAAATTCTACTATCTCTTCAACTTCTTCTTTAGCTTCTTCAACTCCTGCAACATCATTAAAGGTGACTTTTCCTTTTAACTCGTTCATCATTTTTGCTTTGGATCTTCCGAAACCCATCGCACCACCTTTGCCTCCTTGCATTTGTCTCATGAAAAAAATCCACACTGCTATTAATAACAGCATAGGAAACCAAGAGAGTAAAACTCCAAACAGTGAAGGCATCTTCTCGTCGAGAGGCGAAGCAGAAATACTCACTCCCTTATCTGAAAGTTTTTCAATTAAATTTGGATCTTTAGGAGCATATGTGGAAAAACTATTTCCATTTGAATAAACACCTTTGATATTGTTACCTTGAATTTCGACTTTTACAATTTCACCATTGTCAACTGACTCTAAAAAATCTGAAAAAATAATTTGATTTCCTCCTCTAATATTAGATTGAGGATTTTTAAACATGTTATAAAGGCCTATAGTTAAAAAGACTATTATTGCCCACATTGCAATATTTTTAAAATTCATAGCTATAAAATAAGAATTATTCTAAATTAAACAAGTGGCAATTTAGACAATCTTTCCCAAATTTAATGTTCTTTTGAGATAATTACACTTTGGTTTACTTTTTCAATGATACATCTACCTAAAGTTGCTTTAAAAGAGGAATTATTTTTGATTTCATGTATCATTTTTTCTATCTTTTTTCCTCTTGAGGGGTAGTAATTCTCACCAATAATTCTTATAGAATCTGAAAAAGATCTAAATACAACCTCAAAAGGCTGATCAAAAAAATCTTTGCTCAAAACTATTTGTTGTTTTTTTTTTGAAAAAAAAGAATTTCTCTTTAAATTATCCATAACATAAAAACTTATAACTTCATTTGATTTTTTAAGATTACTGATAGTTTTAAGGAATTTATTTTTATCTAAACCGTCTTTTTCTAGTTCCAATAATAATTTTCTAATTCTTATTCTTTTAAATTCACTATTTTCATTCGATGGATCTTTTACATAATAATTGAACACTTTTTTTGATAGAAAAATCAAATCTTTTTTTTCAAAACCTAATAAGGGTCTTAATATATTCATATTTCCAAAATTATTTTTTTCACTAAGTGAAATTAAACCTTTTAATCCACTTCCTCTTAAAATTCTTATAAAAAAATTTTCCAATAAATCGTCTTGATGATGTCCTACCAGAATATTTTTTATCTTTAATTTTTTACCCATTTTCATTAATAAGTTATATCTTTTTTGTCTGGCCAGAGATTGAATGTTTTTGCTGGGTTTTTTCCCACTCCAGCTTAAAATTTCTGCTTTGATATGAGATTTTCCTAAAATTTTTTTTACGTTTTTTGCCTCATCTGATGACTCTTTCCTAAGTTTATGATCAATTATTATAAACTTTGATTTCAACTTTTTTTTTATAGAAAAAATTTTAGCCAAAAAAGCTAAGGCTAAACTATCTGGTCCACCTGAAACACCGACAATAAAATTTTCTTTAATTCTTATTGTTTTTTCAAAGCTTTCGTAAATTTTTTTAACTCTTTTATTTTTTAACTTATCTTTTAAAAGTTTAGGAATTTTTATTTTTGCACTCAAATTTTTGAGACTCATATTTTGCTTTTTGTATCACAGATTGCTTAGCTTCTGGATATTGTTTCTCAACTCCATTAATCATTTTACATCCTTGATCTTTTTCACCAATTTGAACCATTGAAACACCAAGCTTTAATAAATTTATTGGGGCTTTTTCTCCTTTAGGATATTTTTGATATCCTTCTAAATATGCTGAGGCAGCATCAGTATATAACTGTCTAATTCTAAATGTTTCCGCATACCAATATTGAGCATTACCTGCCAAATCATGTTCTGGATTGGTTGTTACAAATTCTCTAAAAGCTCTTTCAGCTGTTGAATAATCTCCAACTTTCAAAAAGCTTGTTGCGAATTCATATTGTTTTTCAGGTGATTCATTTGGAAGTATCTTTTCCTCAGATTGAAAAGTTTCCGTAATTATTGTGGCTGTTGTATCAATTGATTGGGTTTGTTGAGTAGATTCTTGGGTTGCAGTATCTTTATATGAAATTGATCCTAAGTCCTGAGGCTGGGAACTTCCAGGTAAAATTTCCTTATCCTTATCTTTCGTTTTCTTTGTTAATTTTTTTGAACCATCTTCAGATGAAAACGAATTTTCTAAATCTTGAAATCTCATTTGATTATCAGCTTGCACTTTAGAAAGTCTATTCGATAATTTATCTAATTTAAAATTTATTTCCTCAAATTTATTTGTTAGTTTTTGAAATTGATTTTCAATTTCTGAAAGTTTAAGCAAATGTCTTGTAAGAACATCTTCTGAGTTATCATTATTATTAGAATTAAAATTATTTAAATTCTCATTATTAAGAGATAAAGTTCCAGAATAAACTGCTTTCTCTAAAGTTTTAATATCTTTTTGAATTTTTTCTAATGTTTCGTAAATATTGTGGTTATCTGCAAAAGATAACGAACAGAATGACAATATTAAAATAAAAAAATTTATTCTAATAATTTTAATCATTAGTTTCATTACTAACTCTTTTATTAAAATAATGGCAAAAAAAAGACCCTATTATAATATTTAAATTACAAAGGGTCTTTTAAATTAATTTTAGTTAGCTTTAACTGTAACTGATCTTCTATTTTTGGACCAAGCCAAAGGATTAGATCCTGAATCTACAGGTCTTTCTTTACCATAACTTAATACTGAAATTCTGTCTGAAGAAATTCCATAAGTCATCAAATAATCCTTAGCTGCATTAGCTCTTCTTTCTCCAAGCGCTAAGTTATATTCTCTAGTTCCTCTTTCGTCGGCATGACCTTCTAAAACAACTGTAATTTTAGAATTTTTTCTTAACCATGCAGCTTGTTTTCTTAAAGTCTCTCTTGACGCAGTAGTTAAAACTGACTCGTTTGTTGCAAAGAAAACTCTATCAGGTACTCCTGATGCTAAATATTCAACCGTATCTTTTCCTGTATAAACGTCACCTTGCATCTGTCCTGACTTTTTAGAAACAGCACAAGCAGATAGCACTAAACTAGCAACGATTATTAAAAAAGCGTTTTTTAGAATTTTGTTTAATTTCATTATTGCTCCTTGATCAATATTTCTTATTCTATGACTTTTTCACAACTAATTAGATGTTTCAAGTTAAAAAATCAAGATAATAGTGTTTAATTGCTTAATAAAGATGACCATGATGGGTCAGAGGCATCAGTAGGGGTATCCACAAGCCTTTCGTTATAGCCTGTTAAATCTATAGACCATAATTTAGCTGAAAAACCCTTTCCCTGATTATCAGTTTCTGTCTCCCTGTAAAAAATTAGCACTCTTCCATTAGGAGACCATGATGGTGCCTCTTGATAAAAATTCTCAGTCAATAATCTCTCACCACTTCCGTCTGTTCTCATGACACCAATATAAAATTTTCCTTTATGAAGTTTTGTGAAAGCAATTAAATCTCCCCTCGGAGACCAAACAGGAGTTCCATACAATCCTTTTCCAAATGAAATTCTTTTAACCCCAGTGCCATCACTTTTCATGATATATATTTGTTGGTAACCACTTCTATCTGAGTTAAAACAAATATATTTTCCATCTGGTGAGTATGATGGGGAAGTGTCTATAGATGGATGATTGGTAATTTTTTCAACAACCCTATTTTCTAGATCCATCGTATAAATATCTGAATTACCGTCTTTAGCAAAACTCATTATTATTTTTTTTCCATCTGGTGAAAATCTAGGTGCAAAAGTCATTCCTGGAAAATCTCCTACTACTTCTTGCATTCCAGTTTCTATATCTAAAAGATAAACCCTAGGTAAATTTCTAAAATAAGATAGGTAAGTTACCATTTGACTTGTAGGATTAAATCTAGGCGTCAAAACAAGTTCATTTCCCAATGTTAAAAATTTATTATTTTCACCATCTTGATCCATTATAGCTAATTTTTTTATTCTCTTAGTTTTGGGACCTTCCTCAGCAACATAAATAATTCTTGTATCAAAATAACCTTTTTCTCCCGTCAATCTTTCATAAACTTTATCAGTAATTATATGTCCTACACGTCTCCAATTATTAGGAACTGTGGTAAACGCAAGTGCCATCATTTCTTTGCCAGCTAGAACATCCCATAATCTAAACTCAACCCTTAGTTTCTCATCAACAAGATTTACTTTCCCGGTGATTAATGCTTGAGCTTTAATTAAATTCCAATCTTCAAACCTTGGTTTTAAATTAGCGATATCAGGAGATTGTAAAAAAGCATCCTTGTTAAGTGGATTAAAAAGTCCCGAAGTTTTCAAGTTTTTTTCTACTACTTTTGAAATTTCCTCGCCGATATTTTTTTTTTTAATAATTTTTTCAAAACTTTTTTTTGAATTTTCATCGATTGATAATGGTGATACAGCTATTGGTAATGGATTTAGATTTCCTCTTGTTATGTCTACCTCAATCAAAGCTAAAGCCTTGAATGGTAAAATCATAAATAAAAATATAAATAAAATTCTTTTCATAAGATTATATTACCCCTCTAACATCTCTCTTGCATCAAAATTAAGTAGTAACTCTTTCCATCTCTCATATCCAGTGGTTGGTACTCTTAGAGGTTGACACAGTTTCACTGCTCTTAATGCACTTTCAGCTAAAACTTTGTAAAAACCTTGACCTGGTTTATTCATTCTAGCATGATCTAAAATTTCCGATTGTGATACAGTACCATCAGGATTCAAACTTAATTTAATTCTTACCAATAAATTTTCGTTGTACGGTAAACCAAGTGGAATACTCCAGCACCCAAATATCTGGGCTTTAAGTGCATCTTCTTCACTTAATGATAATCCTGAATTTTCAACATTGCGCTGTTGATCTTGTGTAATTTTATTGGTTTTATTCATTGTTTCTGCACTTTCAACTTTTGACTTATCAATTAATGCTGCAATATTATTAGGATCAAATAATTCATCTTTCTCAAATTCAGATACTTGTTTAACTTCGTTATCAATTTTTTCAGGATTTTGTTTATCCTCTTTTATTTTTTCAACTTTTTCAATTTTATCTTCAGGCATCGGAATGGAGTCAGGCTTTATTTTTTTTATTTTTTTTGGAGGCGCTTGTTCGGATACCAATTTTTTTTCTTTCTGCTTAATCTTTTCAATTGTTTTTTTTGCCTTAGGTGCAAAAGGAATATTTGTCTTATCGGTAATTTGAATTAATTCAATTGATACTATTGGTGGTAAATCAATTGGCTTTTTTGCCAAAAAAGGAAGGCTCATCGCTGTAATTATAATTAATATTAAATGAAAAACAGAAGATATAATCAAACTTCTATTCACGATTAATTTACCTTTCCTTATAAGGTTCTGATATTAAAGCGACCTTTGTGAAACCAGAGCCTGACAACAATCCCATTATTTCTAAAACTCTTCCATAATTTATTGTTTTATCTCCCCTCACATATATCCTGGTGTCAGTTCTATTTTTTGAAACAGCCAAAACTTTGGCGATAATTTTTTCATACTCAACTTTTGACTCTTGTATAAAAATTTCACCTTTAGAATTTATTGTGAGAGTAAGTGGTTCTGTTTCCTCTGGAAGAGAGTCAGCAGAACTCTCTGGTAAATCAACTTGCACACCTACTGTAAGCAAAGGTGCAGTTACCATAAATATAATTAAAAGCACCAACATTACGTCTACAAATGGTGTAACATTTATTTCGCTCATTGGTTCTTTTGATGAACGGTTAAATTTAAAAGCCATTTTAAATTATAGTTAAAAATCTTTTTGAAAAATTCTCTAATTTTTTTGAATATAAAATTGAGTCATTATTAAATTTATTATAAGCAATTACTGCAGGAATTGCAGCTAATAACCCTAATGCAGTTGCAAATAATGCTTCTGCTATGCCAGGCGCAACAATCGCTAAACTAGTATTTCTTGAGATAGCTATTGATTGAAATGAATTCATAATTCCCCAAACTGTTCCAAACAAACCGATAAAAGGTGCAGTGGACCCTATGGTTGCTAAAAAAGTATAGCCCTTAGTTATCTTAGAAATTTGTTTTTCAATTCCTGTTTCTAACATTGTTGTCATTCTTTCGTGAAGGTCAGCTTTGGATCTTCTTTTTAGTAAATTTTGCATAGCGTCTTTAAAAACTAGTGCCATTGGGTCATCAATATTTGAAGGAAGATTATTGTAAAAAGATTCTGCAGATTTTGCGTTCCAAAATTTTGTCTCAAACTCTTCGGTTGATTGATTTATTTTCTTAAATAATCTAAATTTTTCTATAATTACTGCCCATGAATAAATAGAGCAAGCAATTAATATAATTATTACTGACTTAACAATTATATCAGCACGGACAAATAAACTAAGCAAAGAAAAATCAGCGCTAGACGCCAATCCTACTGCCTGTGATGAAATATCAGCTTCCATAATTGCTTCTCACACTTAATTGTGTCATGAATTTGTCTTTAAAATCTATTATTATTCCTCAAATTTATACGTTTCGTAATAAAAACTAGCAATTAATATTGCATCTGCTTTATTAGAGTCTTTTTTTTTTGAAAGTTGAGATGAAAAATATGGAAACATCTCTATTACTTTTGTTCTACTTGCATCTTTTTCTGAGTTAATTAGACTAAAGTATTTTTTCCATTTAGCAGGTCTAACAAAATACATTGGTAATTGCATTGCAGAACAAATCCCTTTTAAAATACCAAATGATTGCCCAAAATTAAACATACTAGTAACCCCCTGACCTGGCATTGCCGAAACTTGTTCAATAACAACTCTAATATTTTGATTTTCATAATTTACAATTTTTTTTTTTATTTCATTATAAATTTGAGAACCATTCACTTGTCTTTTATTTTTTTTTCCATCTGTCATTGTTGGCATTTCAATAACATCGATTATTTTACCATCCTCAAAAAAACAAATTGATCCAGAAATACCAGGGTCTATTCCAATAATTATCATAATCTAATTAATAAATTTAGCGTTTGAATAAACATTTTGTACGTCATCGTTTTCTTCTAATGATTCAAAAAAATTAATCAAATTCTCATTATTATCTTTAGAAACTTTAACACTATTCAGTGGAATCCATTCAATTTCAGTTGAAATAAAATTAGATATGTTGTTTTCTAACTCTCTTTTCACATGATAAATTTCATTAACAGGACATTGAATTTCATGAAAGATATTGTTTGATATACACTCATTAGCGCCAGCCTCAATAGCTAACTCAAATATATCTTCATCAGAAATCTCTTTTTTATCGATTTTAATTATTCCTAACTGATTAAAATTATGAGATGCTGAGCCGAGCGTTCCAAGAGAACCCCCTGCTTTTTGAAAAATTGTTCTTATACTTGACGCTGTTCTATTTTTGTTATCAGTTAGTGTCTCTACAATAACTGCAACTTTATCAGGTCCAAATCCTTCATATCTTAAATTTTCAAAATTTACTTCGATATTAATTGATGATTTATCAATTGCTCTTTCTATATTATCTTTCGGCATATTTGCTGATCTTGCTGCTTGAATTGCGGATCTCAATCTAGGATTCATTGCAGGATCTTTATCACCTAATTTTGCAGCAACAGTAATTTCTTTTGATAGTTTTGAAAAAATTTTAGATCTTTGCTTGTCAGCTTTACCTTTTTTATGTTTAATGCCTGCCCAATGAGAATGTCCTGCCATAAATTGACTAATTGTTGTTTAGTTGACCCCCAAAAATAAAGCTATCTATTTTATTTGCCAATCCAGTTTCTATATCACATTCAACAATAACACCACTCAAAGTAGCGTCACCTTTTGCAGGAAAATGTTTCACAGAGTCTTTTTTCATAAATCTACTTAAAGAATTAAATTTATCCATCCCAATCACTGAGTCGTAATCACCACACATTCCAGCATCTGTCTGATATGCTGTACCATTTTTTAATATTCTAGCATCATTTGTTGGAACATGTGTGTGTGTTCCAACTACTAAAGTTGCATGTCCATCAAAATAATGTCCTATAGCATTTTTCTCACTAGTTATTTCACCATGAAAATCTATTATAAGAAAATCATAATCTTTTTTTAGTTTGTATTTTTCTATGAATTTTTTTGATGCATCGAAAACATCATCACACTTTTTCATAAATACATTGCCCATCAAATTTAGAACACCTATTCTAATATTTTTTTCAGTGGTATAAATTTCAAATCCTTTCCCAGGTGCTGGTTCAAACAGATTCTTGGGTCTAAGTAATCTATTTTCTCTATCAATAAAATTCATTATTTTTTTTTGATCCCAAACATGATTACCAGTTGTAATAACATTTACACCACATTTAAAAAAATCTTTACAAATTTCCTCAGTTAACCCCACTCCTGATGCATCAGCATTTTCTGCGTTAATTATTACAAAATCAATTTTATTTATTTTTTTTTGTTCTAATAAATTACTTGTAACTTTTGAACATCCTGAATTTCCAACAACATCACCTAAAAATAATATTTTCATTTTAATTGTCTTTTTCTGTTACTATAAAATCTAATTTAATATCATGTTTATTAACATTAATTTTTTTTACTTTTTGAAATGAATAAGCTAATCCGATAGTTATTATTTTCTTATTTTTTCTTAGCTTTTTAATATACCTGTCATAAAAGCCACCTCCATAACCTACTCTATTTAAATTTCTATCAAATGCCACCAAGGGTACCAAAAGAATATCTGGGTAAATAATTTTATTTGAGATTGGTTCTGCTATTCCATATTTATTAACACTTAGTGGCTCATAAACTGACCAAGAAAAAAAATCCATCTGTGAATTTTTTTTTATCTTAGGGAGAGCAATTTGATAATTTTTTTTTTGAAATTTTTCTAAAATATGTATTACATCAACCTCATAATTATAGGGGTAATATGCTCCCAAAATTTTTCCCTTAACAATTTTTTTTTTCAAAATCTTTAGAATTGATTGAATTTGAATTTTTTTTAATCTTCGGTATTTTCTAATTTTTAATATTTTTTTTCTAATTACAGACTTGTTCACTGGGATTAATTAAGATAATTTTTCTAAATTTGCTTTTTCAACGAAGCTTGAAATTTCCTCTGCAGCCTCATCAATTAACTTTTCATAACTTTTTTGACTAATTTCAATTTCATTTTTTAGCTTAAAATGATTTTCTTTTAATTCGTTAATTTCATTTTCTTTTCTTTCTTTATATTCATAAATTAAAGTTTTTAACTCTCTAAATTTATTTGAAAGACTCTTCAATTCCTCCTTTTTTTTTTCAACTTTTTTTTTTGTTTCATAATATTCATCCATAACTTTTACTGCCGTAATCAATAAAAGTTTATTTTCTCCTAAATTTCCAAGGTCATTTTTTAAAATGTTAAATTTTTGATTAATTTGAATTAATAATTCCTCTAAATGCTCCTCTTGCCCATCTTCACAGGATAACAAAAACTCTTTACCGTTAAATTTAATACTTACGTTTGCCATTCATCTATTTCACTTAATAAGATATCTGTTTCCTGATTTAATTCATCAATTTTTTCAGAAAACTCTGTTTGTTTTTTTGACTCTATTTTTTCTTGATTTTGAAATTCATCTAATTTTTTGCTTAAATTATTATAATCTTCACTTAAACTTTTGTATTTTTCCTCTAATTCTAATTTTTCAATTTCTAATTGATTTTTCTGTAAACTTAAATTCTCTATGTTTCTTTTTCTATCAGGGTTATTAAGATTTAATTTTTTTAATTTTGTTAACGCCAAACTAAGTTTTTTTTCTTTTTCGATCAGAGAATTCATATATATATAATTATATTATTAAATAGAATCTTCTTAGTCTAGACAGGATAATTTTTTGAGCAAAGAATATAAAGAATTGGCTAATTGTATAAGATTTTTGTCTATCGATGCTGTTCAAAATGCTAATTCAGGTCATCCTGGAATGCCTATGGGAATGGCTGATGTTGCAACAGTTCTTTTTAAGGATTTTTTAAATTTTGATCCAAAAAATCCAAACTGGTTAAATAGAGATCGATTTGTTCTTTCAGCTGGGCACGGTTCTATGTTGCTATACTCTCTACTTTTTTTAACTGGATACAAAAGTATTTCAATAGATGATATAAAAAATTTTAGACAGTTAAACTCTATTTGTGCTGGACATCCTGAATATCAGATTGGAACTGGAATAGAAACCACCACTGGACCTCTAGGACAAGGAATATCAAATGCGGTTGGTTTTGCGATATCTGAGGAATTTCTTAAAAAAAAATTTGGAAAAAATAAAATTAACCATAAGACATATGTGATAGCTGGTGATGGATGTTTAATGGAGGGAATAAGTCATGAAGCATTAAGCCTTGCTGGGCATTTAAAACTAAAAAATCTTGTTTTACTTTTTGATAACAATTCAATATCCATAGATGGCCCAACCTCGCTTGCGGTTTCAGATAATTATGAACAACGCTTTAAAAGTTACGGCTGGGATTTTTTGAAAATTAATGGTCATAACTACAAAGAAATAATTAAAGCTCTTAAAAAAGCTCAAAAATCTAAAAAACCTATAGCAATTTCTTGTAAAACAAAGATAGGATTTGGATCACCAAATAAAAGTGGTAAATCATCATCACATGGTAGCCCTTTAGGTGAAGATGAAATTAAATTAGTTAGAAAAAAATTAAAGTGGGATCACCAGCCTTTTAAAATTCCAGTTAACTTACTTAATGAATGGAAGAAAATTGGAGAAAAAGCTTCTCAAAAAGCACGAAAGCAACAAAATAGATATAAGAATATTTTTAATCATGACAAAACCTTTAATTCTTTAAAAACTTTGGTCGAAAATGCAAAAAAAGATTATTTACAAAATTTAAAACCCTTGGCTACAAGAAAAACTTCTGAAATGTTTTTAGATATTGCCACTAAGTTACCCAATCTAATTGGTGGATCGGCTGATCTAGCGGGTTCTAATAATACCAAAACAAAAAATCATGTAATAATTAAGCCAGGTAATTTTTCAGGTAATTATATTCATTACGGAGTTAGAGAGCATGCGATGTGTGGAATTATGAACGGTATAGCATTACATAGTGATTTGATTCCCTACGGTGGAACTTTTTTAATATTTAGTGATTATTGCAAGCCATCAATAAGATTGGCTGCGATGATGAAACAAAGGGTGATTTATATTCTTACACATGACTCTATTGGACTTGGAGAAGATGGTCCAACACATCAACCAATTGAACAACTGACAAGTCTTAGATCAATACCTAATTTAAATGTATTTAGACCGGCAGATTTGATTGAGACTTTTGAATGTTGGCAGCTAGCAATAGAAAATAAAGATACCCCAAGTGCAATCGCATTAACAAGACAAAATGTTGAACCTGTTAGAACTAAAATTAGTCCGAATAATGAGTCGATTGTTGGGGCATATGAAATTTTGAGAACCGGAAATGATATTAAATTCACAATTTTATCAACTGGATCTGAAACAAAATTAGCTTGTGATATTAGTCATAAATTGGCCATAGAAAATATTTATTCAAAAGTAATATCAATGCCTTGTCATGAATTATTTGATAAACAAAGTGAAGATTATAAAAATAAAATTCTTAATGAGACAAAGTTAATAATCTCTATAGAAGCATCAGAAACTGGTTACTGGAAAAAATATACTGGAAAAAATGGATTAAATTTTGGAATAGATAACTATGGTAAAAGTGCACCATATAAAAAAATATATGATCACTTTCATCTAAATATTGATGAAATAGTAAAAAAAATTAAAGATAAATTATGAAAATTAAAATAGGCATTAATGGAATGGGAAGAATAGGAAGAATGATTGTTCGATCTATTATTGAGAATAATTACAAGGAAATAGAAATTAGACATATAAATAATAGAACAAACTCTGAAACGTGTTCATCACTCTTAAAATATGATTCTATTCATGGAAAATTTAATGCTGAAATAGATTTTGATGAAAAACATTTAATTATTAATAAAAATAAAATTACTTTTAGCCAAGAAAATGATTTAAATGAAATTAATTGGAAAAAATTTGATGTTGATTATGTTTTTGAATGCACTGGTAAATTTAATACAAAGAGCCAATTATTATCTCATATAAAGAATGGAGCAAAAAAAGTTATTGTATCAGCTCCATGTAAAGAGGCAGACAAAACTATAGTATTTGGTGTAAACGAAGCACGATTAGAAAAAAATGACAGAATCATTTCTGCAGCATCCTGTACAACAAACTGCCTGGCACCTGTTGTCGATGTCTTAAACGAAATTTTTGAGATAGAGAAAGGCTTTATGACGACAATTCATTCTTTTACAAGTGATCAGAGAATTTTAGATAACTCTCATAAAGATCCTAGAAGAGCCAGATCCGCAAGTCAATCGATAGTTCCAACATCGACTGGTGCATCTAAAACAATTGGTGAAATAATTCCATCGCTAAAAGGAAAGCTTGAGGGTATTGCTATGAGAGTCCCCACTCCAAATGTATCTTTGATTGAACTGGTTTTTTCAACAAAAAAAAAATTATCAATTGATTTAATTAATCAAGTTTTCGAAAATGCATCTAAAAATAAACTTAAAGGTATTTTAGAAATCACACACGAAAAATTAGTATCAATTGATTTCAATCATAATCAAGCGTCTTCAATAATTGATGGATCACTAACTAATGTAGTAGGAAATAATATGGGAAAAATATCATCATGGTATGATAATGAGTGGGGTTTCTCAAATAGAATGTGTGACATAGCTTTATATTTGCACAAGAACTTCAATTAATTAAAATAACAAATGAAAAAGATTGAGGATTTAAGTGATTTAAACAAAAAAAAAGTTTTGTTAAGGCTTGATTTAAATATTCCTTTAAAAAATAGTAAAATTACTGATACAACAAGAATAGATAAAATTTTACCTACATTAAAATATTTAATAAAAAAAAAATCCAATGTTGTTATCATTTCTCATATAGGTAGACCAAAAGGTAAGTTTGATAAAAAACTATCTATGTTACCTGTTTGCAAATATTTATCAGATAAATTAAATATAAAAGTAGAATTAATCGATAAAAAAATATCTGATATTGATCCAACCTCAATGTTTAACAACAAAAGTGATAAAATTGTTTTTCTTGAAAATATAAGATTTTATGAACAAGAAGAGAAAAATGATGAAAAATTCGCAAAAAAATTATCTACTCTAGGTGAAGTTTACATTAATGATGCTTTTTCATGCTCACATAGATCTCATGCATCTGTAGACAAAATTACCAGATTTCTCCCTTCATATTGTGGTATTCAAATGAATACTGAGGTTAATGCTCTTAAAAAAGTCACATCAGATATAGAAAGACCGATTACTTGTATCATCGGCGGCTCTAAAATTTCTACAAAAATTAGTGTTATTAAAAATTTAGTCCCAAAATTTGAAAATATTATAATTGTTGGAGGTATGGCTAATAATATTATTAAATATAAAGGTTTTAATATAGGAAATTCAATAAAAGAGGATGGCTGCAATTCAACAATTGATGAAATTTTTTTATTGGCAAACCAAAATAATTGTAAAATTTTTTTCCCCTCCGATGTTGCAGTTGGCAAAAACAAAGATGATGTGGCTCTTATAAAAAATTTATCTGAAATAGAAAATGACGATATAATTTTAGATATTGGACCAAAAACAATTAATTCAATTTGTACAATCTTAGAAAATAGCAAAACAGTTTTATGGAATGGGCCGGCAGGTTATTTTGAAAATCCTAATTTTGCGGTAGGTACCAAAGAGATTGTAAAAAAAATTATTGATCTTAAAAAGAGAATTTACTCAGTAGCAGGAGGTGGAGATACAATTGCCGTAATTAATAATTTAAATGCATTTAAAAAGTTAAACTTTGTCTCAACTGCTGGTGGTGCCTTTTTAGAATATCTTGAAGGCAAGGAATTACCTGGTATAAGTGCTCTCAATACATGACAGAATTAAATAGGATAGCTCTTAAGATATTAGAGAACGGCAAAGGTATACTAGCAGCTGATGAAAGCACTGGGACTATGACAAAAAGATTACATAGTGTAAAAGTTGAATCTACACCTCAAAACAGAATTTTATTTAGGGAAACTTTATTTTCTTCAGAGGAAATGCGTCAGTGCATAGGTGGAGTTATTTTGTATGATGAAACAATTAAACAAACTGCTTCTAATGGAAAAAGTATAAGCCAACTTCTTTCTGAAGTTGGTTCAATGCCTGGTATAAAAGTTGATACCGGTGCAAAACAAATGGCTGGGAGTTCGGATGAAAAGATTACAGAAGGACTTGATGGTTTAAGAGAAAGATTAAAAGAATATTCAAAACTTGGAGCAAAATTTACTAAGTGGAGAGGAGTGTATAATATTTCAAATAAATTTCCTAGCAAACTTTCAATAAACTCAAATGCTCATGCATTAGCAAGATATGCTGCATTAGTTCAAGAATGCAATATGGTTCCTATTGTGGAACCAGAACTTCTCATGGAAGGAAGTCATTCAGCAGATGATTGTTTTGCTAAGACATCTGCGGTAATAAAAAAATGTTTTGAAGAATTGATTTTACATAATGTAGATTTGTCCGGTGTAATTCTAAAACCAAATATGATTCTAGCGGGAACAGAATCTAGACATAAAATATCTAATGAAGAAACAGCAAAACTGACTGTGAAATGTTTAAAAGACACAGTTCCAAAAGAGGTGCCAGGCATTGCATTTCTTTCAGGAGGTCAAACAGAAGTTCAAGCGACAGAAAATTTAAACCTAATAAATAAATTTAATGATACAGATTTTATTATGTCTTATTCTTATGGTAGAGCTTTACAGCAAAGTGCTTTAAAATATTGGGCTCAAGATATTAATGATATTAAAGGGACACAAGCTATATTCAATCATAGAGCCAAAATGTGCACATTAGCTGCTAAAGGGAAATGGTCAAAAGAGCTTGAAAATAAGTAATTCTAAAACAAAATTTATTTATCTAATTTCTCCAAACAAAATTGAAAAAGAATTTTTCTCTGACTTAAAAAAAGTATTATCAAAAAGAAAATCAGAATTTTTTCAATTAAGACTTAAAAATACCTCATTAAGAAAAAAGATTTATATTGCAAAGAGAATAAAAAAAATTTGTAAAAAATTTAAGGTAAAATTTTTAATCAATGATGATCCTTGGTTAGCAAAAAAAATAAATGCTGATGGTTGTCACTTGGGACAAAAAGATATTGATATTTCTACTGCAAGAGAAATATTAGGTAAAAAAATTATTGGTATTACATGTCATAATTCCATACCACTTGCTAAAAAAGCAATTAAGAGTCGTGCAGATTATCTTGCTTTTGGAGCTTTTTTTCCTACGAAAACAAAAAAAGTTAAATATAAAGCTTCAATAACTATTCTGAAAAAAATAAAACAAATCACAAAAAAACCTATAATAGCTATTGGTGGAATAAATAACAAAAATTATAAAAATCTTTTGTTGAACAAGGTCAACTTTTTAGCTATCTCAGGCTACATTTTTAATAATAAAAAATACAAACCAGATGAAGCGATTGAAAAATTAAAATGAAAATTAATGCTAGTGAAATAAGAGTTGGAATGTTGCTCGAATATAAAAATGACCTATGGCAAGTATTGAAAACTCAACATGTAAAACCTGGTAAAGGTGGCGCATTTGCTCAAATTGAAATGAAAAGTGTAAATAAAAATACTAAACTTAATGAGAGATTTAGATCAAGTGAAACGGTTGAAAAAGCTTCACTTGAGGAAACTAACTTTAGTTTCTTATACGATGATGAAAATAAATATATTTTCATAAATCCAAAAACTTTTGAACAAATTGAGATTAAAAAAGAAATAGTTGGTGAAAAAGGAAAATTACTAACTGAAAATCTTGAGGTTATAATTAGCTTTCACAACGAAACTCCAATCAATATTGATCTACCAAATCAAGTAACTTGCAAAATAGATTCCACTGATGCAGCACTTAAAGGTCAAACTGTATCTTCATCTTATAAGCCAGCGATTTTAAAAAATGGTTTTAATATTCAGGTTCCGCCTTTCATTGAGTCCGGAGATGAAATAATAATTGATACCAGAACTTTAGAGTATGTAAAAAAGATTTAATAAAATGAATTCTATATCAGCAAACTTAAATATAATGATAAAAGCTTGTGACAAAGCTTCAAAAATTTTAATTAAAGATTTTGGAGAAATTGAAAAACTTCAAGTTTCAAAAAAAGGTCCATCAGACTTTGTAACGAATTCTGATATAAAAACTGAAAAAATAATTATCGAAGAATTAAAAAAAGCAAGACCAAATTATTCTATACTTAGTGAAGAAAATGGCATAGAAAAAAATAAAGACACAGATCACACTTGGATAATTGACCCTATAGATGGTACAACTAATTACCTGCATGGTATACCTCACTTTGCGATTTCTATAGCACTAAAATTTAAAAATGAAATTATTTCTGGTTTAATTTTTGATCCAATTAAAGATGAAATGTTTTATGCAGAAAAAGATAATGGAGCTTTTTTAAATAATCAAAGGGTTAAGGTATCCCAAAAGAGTCAAGTGGATGAATGTTTATTTGCAACTGGTGGAAAAATAAAAAATGAATTTGATATTCTATACAGAAAATCTGGATGTGCAGCTTTGGATTTAGCATATGTTGCTTGTGGAAGATACGATGGATATTTTCAATATAATTTGAATTTATGGGACATAGCAGCTGGAATTATATTGGTCAATGAGGCTGGAGGCCAAATTAATGAAATCGACCTAGGTAATAAAAAAAAAATAAAAGTTATTGCTAGTAGTTCAAATATTGCCACAAAATTAAGAAAAATATTAGATAAGTTTTAATTGTTTTAAAAAAATGTTTTGCTATAAGTCTCAAAATGAAAAAAAAAATACATCCTAATTATCACACAATTAAAGTTGAGATGACAGATGGTTCACAATTTGAAACTAAATCAACATGGGGTTCGGAAGGTGATGTTCTGAAGCTTGAAATTGATCCAAAATCACATGCTGCTTGGACTGGTGGAAAACAAAAATTGTTAGACAAAGGAAGAATTAGTAAATTTAATAAGAAATTTCAAAATTTCAAATCAAGTAAAAAAAATTAAATGAGTAATGCACCCCTAATGCCAGTGGCAACTGCTGTTTGGCTTGTTGAAAATACTACTTTAACATTTAAACAAATTGCAAATTTTTGTAATTTGCACGAAGTTGAGGTTCAAGGAATTGCAGATGGTGAAGTTGGTAAAGGAATAAAAGGTTATAATCCAATAATATCTGGTCAACTATCAAGAGAAGAAATTGAGCTGTCTTCAAAAGATGTTAACAGACCTCTAGAAATAAAAAGTGCAGATATTAAAATTTCTAATTCAGAAAATAAGATTAAAAAGTATATTCCTTTGTCTAAAAGGCAAGATAAGCCTGATTCAGCTTTATGGTTAATCAAGCAACACAGCATGTTAAAAGACTCTCAAATTGCAAGATTAGTAGGTATAACTAAAAATTCCGTTACCTCAATAAGAAATAAAAGTTATTGGAATTATAACAATTTAAATCCAAAAGATCCTGTTGCTCTTAACCTTTTTTCACAAAAAGACTTGATTGAGGCTATTGAAAAAGCAGAAAGAAGAATAAAAAGAGAAAAAAAACAAAAAGAAAAACTAAGTAATGCAAATTAAAACAGAAATTATTGATAAAATAAATAGACATAAAATTATAAAAGTGTTACTTACTCGTTTTTTTGGAGGTAGTTATTAAAATAGAGGTTAAAGATAATAATATTGAACAAGCTCTTAGAATTCTTAAGAGAAAACTTCAAAGAGATGGTTTCTTTAAGATTATAAAGTTAAAAAATACATATGAAAAACCATCAGAGAAAAAAAAACGAATTTTGCAAGAAAATATAAAAAGAGTAAAAAAACTAAATAAACTTAAAAATAGAATTTAAGTATATCGCGGGGTGGAGCAGTCTGGTAGCTCGTCAGGCTCATAACCTGAAGGTCGGCGGTTCAAATCCGTCCCCCGCAACCAATTAACTATCAATAATTATAATTTTATAAACTTAAAGATTTTTTGTAATGTCTTCTGTCATTTTTTTTGCGTCTGCGAATAACATCAATGTATTTTCTTTATAAAAAAGATCATTATCTATGCCTGCATAGCCGGGCGACAGACTTCTTTTTACAAATAAAACAGATTTACATTTTTCTACGTCTAATACAGGCATACCATAAATTGGGCTTTGTGGATCCGTTTTTGCAACAGGGTTGGTAACATCATTTGCTCCAATTACAAATGCAACATCTGCGTTAGCAAAATCATTATTAATTTCCTCTAATTCAAAAACTTCATCGTAAGGAACGTTAGCTTCAGCTAATAAAACATTCATATGACCCGGCATTCTTCCAGCTACTGGATGTATTGCATAAGAAACTTTAATATCATTTTTTTTTAAAGTATCGACCATTTCTCTTAAAGCATGTTGCGCCTGGGCAACTGCCATTCCATATCCTGGAACAATTATTACCGAAGAAGCATTTTTCATTAAAAAAGCTGCATCATCTGCGTTCCCACTTTTAACTGGTTTCTGCTCTTTTGTTTTATTTAAGGTATCTTGTTCTGTGGCACCAAATCCCCCAAGAATTACATTAAAGAAAGATCTATTCATACCTTTACACATTATGTATGATAAGATTGCTCCTGAAGATCCAACTAGTGCTCCTGTAATTATTAAAGCCGAATTTTCAAGTGTAAAACCAATTCCTGCTGCCGCCCATCCAGAATATGAGTTTAACATTGAGATCACCACTGGCATATCCGCTCCTCCAATTGGAATAATAATTAAAAAACCAACTAAAAAAGAAATACCAATTAAAATCCAAAATAAATTTGAATTTTGAGTAGAGCACAAGAAATAAGTTAAAGTTATGATTGATATAAAAATTAAAGCATTTAAAAAATGTTGACCTTTAAAAGTTATAGGTGCACCTGACATAATTCCTTGAAGTTTCAAAAAAGCAATAACTGATCCTGAAAATGTTATTGCACCAACTGCAGCACCAATTGACATTTCAATCAGACTAGCAAGTTTAATATTTCCAGGCTCGCCTAAATTAAATGCACCAGGATTTATGAAAGCTGAGATGGCTACAAATACTGCTGCTAATCCAACTAAACTGTGAAACCCCGCAACTAATTCAGGCATAGCGGTCATGGGTATTCTATAAGCAATAAAAGCACCTATAGAACCTCCAGCTGCTAAAAAAATTAGTACATATATAAATCCTGTAGAAAAATTTCCAACAGAAAGAAATGTTACTCCTACAGCAATTACCATTCCAATTATTCCAAAAATGTTTCCTTGTCTAGACGTCTCTGGAGAGGACAAACCTCTTAATGCTAAAATAAATAAAACTCCTGAAACTAAATAGAAAGAAGCTGACAAGTTTGCCGACATATCTACTTATCCTTCCTCTTTTTTTTTTTGTACATTGCTAACATTCTTTGAGTGACCAAAAAGCCACCAAAAATATTTATTGCTGCAAGTAAAATTGCAAAATATCCATATAAGCTCGAAGAATTAAAAATATCTGTATCGTTGTTTGCTAAAGCAGCAATAATTGCACCAACGATAATAACAGATGATATAGCATTGGTTACAGACATTAAAGGTGTATGTAAAGATGGAGTTACACTCCAAACTACATAATAACCAACAAAGATTGACAATATAAAAATACTCAATCTAAATATAAAAGGATCTATTTCCATAATTTATTTAATTAGCGTTTTTTCAATTATTTCATCTTCTAAATTGATATTAATTTTTTTATTTTCTTTATCATATAAATTTGAAACAAAATTAAACATATTTTTAGCATATAAATTTGATGCTGATATTGGTAATTTATTTAAAATATTGCTTTCACCTAATATTTTAACACCATTTTTTTCAATTATTTTATCAACTTCTGTGTAAGCTGTATTACCTCCCTGTACTGCTGCAAGATCGTATATAACTGATCCACTTTGCATATTATCAATCATATTGGACTTTAGAATAATTGGGGCTTTTTTTCCAGGTATAAGCGCAGTGCAAATAACAATATCAATTTTTTTTAAAGTCTCACTCAGCAATTCTTCCTGTTTTTTTTTAAAATCATCAGATGTTTCTTTTGCATACCCACCTTTTGTTTCTAGATTTTCAGATCCTTCTACCATTAAAAATTTTCCTCCTAAACTTTCAACTTGTTCTTTTGATGCCATTCTAACATCAGTAGCATAAACAATAGCTCCAGTTCTTTTTGCAGTTGCAATTGCCTGAAGTCCTGCAACGCCTGCACCAATTACTAAAACTTTTGCCGCTGGTACAGTTCCAGCTGCTGTCATCATCATTGGGATTGCTTTCTCAAAATTAGCAAATGAATCTATTACGGCTTTATAGCCAGCTAGATTGGCTTGTGAAGATAAAATGTCCATAGATTGTGCTCTTGTTATTCTTGGTAACAATTCTAGTGAAAAATTATTGATATTTTTTTTTACTAAATTATCTAATACTTCCTTGTTTAAGTAAGGGTTTAAAACTCCAACAATTGATTGATTTTCTTTTAGATTTAACAATTTTTCATTTGAGGGTAAGTCAAGTTGTGCAAAAATATCAGCTTTATCAAAAAGATCTTTGTCATCTTTAACTAAATCAACTCCAACGTCTTTGTATTCCTTGTCATTGAATCCTAAGTGATTTCCATATTGTTCTGGTAGAGATACATTAATGCCTAATAAAATATATTTTTTTGCTATTTCTGGAGTAATTGCAACTCTTTTCTCTTTATCTTTATTCTCTAAAAGTGAAACAATTCTCATAAATTATTTATAATAAAAAAATAGCCATTAGAACTAAGATTAAAACGACTGCTATAGATCCCCATGTCACAAATTTTGTAAAATTATTCCAGGTTTTTTTATGGTTTTCATGATCCATAAAAACTACTTCTGTCTTGCTTTAAATTTTGGATTAGTTTTATTAATTATATAAACTCTTCCTCTACGTCTAACTAATTTAGAGTTTAAATCTCTTTTTTTTATAGATTTCAATGAGCTTTTAATTTTCATAAATTTTACCTTTAATAAACGAAGAAATATAATCTTTCAAATTTATTTTTCCAAATCTACGAAATACCTTATTATTTAGTGATATTTTTGTTAGAGCAGATGCATATCTCTCACCGGGTCTATTTTGTAGGTAAATTGTTGAGGTATTAAACATTTTTGCAACCTCTAAGATAGAGTGAGACTTCTTATGAGATATCGAGTAATGCGCACACTTATCTTTGATCCATGCTTCATAACAAACATTAATTGTATCCTCTATATGTGTAAACCTTCTGGATTGATTTCCAGGTTTAACTATAGGCAATGGTTTTTTGTTAATGAAATGCTCCTCAAATATACCAATAACTGTTGCCATTGGACCCTTTTTAATTTGACCAGGTCCATAAACATTATAAAAATAAATTACTTCATACTTAAATCTAAACCATTTTTTTAAATTCTCTAATAACTCCAAATTTTTTGACTTTGTGAATGCATAAGGAGATAAATTTTTATCTCTCCCACTGTTTCCTAAAGTCGCTGATGTTGCTGAATAAATAAGTTTAATCCTATTTTCCAAGCAAAATTTAAAAACTGCGTTGGTTCCAATAGAATTTGACTCTAAACATTCATTAAATTTATTAAAACTTTGATATATTCTTGCAAATTCCCCGAAATGGAAAATTGAATGTATTTTTTTTTTATAAATTGATAATCTTTTATTAATCTCAGATGTGTTTGCAGCAATATACTTGACTCTTCGGTTCTTAACATGATTTTTTTTGTTTCCTGATGAGTAATTATCTAAACTTATAATTCTCTTTTTGGTTTTTTTAATAAGTAATTTAATAAGATTAGAACCTACAAATCCAGCTCCACCAGTGACAATAATTAGGTTTTTCATTTTAGATTTAGCCTGGCAATGTCCTACTCTTCCGTATCTTAAGATAAAGTACCATCGGCGCAGAAAGGCTTGACTTCCGAGTTCGGAATGGGATCGGGTATGACCCTTTCGCAATAATCACCAGGCAGAGGATTTATAGTTTGTTTAAAAAAAAACGCAATTAATTATTTTGATAAAAAGCCTTAATAAGTGTAACAAATTTATAACATATTTATATATAGAGATTGATAATTAAAATTATTTAATTTTAAATAATACAAAATGGATGATATTAAAACCGCATTTGTAACTTTCTTCCCCATACAGCCTAATAACATGGGTTCATCCACAGTTATTAATAGTAGATTTATCAGCTGGCCTTATAAAAAAAAAATTTTTCAAATATCTCATCTAAAAAAGATAAATAATAAACAAATTAAAACAGTATATATAACTAAAGAGAAACCTATAAATAAAATAGTCAAACTACCCGAACAGATAATTAAGATAAAAAAATATCTAAATAAAGCTAAAAAAAAGATAATAATAATAGAGGGGGCAAGCTGGATTTTTTATAGTTTTGTAGTTATATTTTTTTTTAAAATTTTTTTTCCCAAGATAAAGATTATTTATATTTCCCATTCTATAGAGTCCGAAATAAGAAAAAAATATTCTAATAAATTTATTTATTTTTTAACAAAAATTTTAGAAAAATTAGTTTTTCAATTATCTGATTTATCAACTTCAGTTTCAAGTAGAGAGAGAAATAAAATTAAAGAATTATATAAAGCAAAAACAATTTTTTTACCAAATGGTATTCATTTGAATAAAATTCAAAAACAAAAAAAAATTAAAGCAAACTTTATAATCTATACAGGATCTTATTTATATAAACCTAATAAGGATGCAATTGATTATCTTAATAATTTTATAATGCCAGAATTGAGAAAAAAAATTCCTAATTTAAAATTATTTTTAACTGGGGGTGGATTTAACCAAAAATTTCCTTGGGTTATTAATAAAGGTATTGTCTCTAAAAATGAATTATATAATCTTCTCCAATCTTCTAAATGTTTATGCGTCCCTTTAAAATTTGGTTCGGGAACTAGAATTAAAATTATTGAAGCACTTTGCTTAGGTG
>CACNWC010000009.1 GCA_902624075.1 uncultured Pelagibacteraceae bacterium
TAATGAAATAAGTAGTTTAATTGCATATTTCGACGATTTTAATAAAGAATTATCAAAAAAAAATTTGAATTATTTTTTAAATTGTGTAATTAAATCATAATTATGGCTGTACCAAAACGTAAACAAACGCCGTCTAGAACTGGAATGAGAAGGGCTCAAAATATGAAATTTAGCTCAAAAAATGTCATTGAAGATAAAAAATCTGGTGAATATAGACTATCACATCATTTAGATCCGAAAACTGGAATGTATAAAGGTCGTCAAGTCCTAGACCCTAAAGATTAATTAATTTAAAATCTAAAAATGTCAAAATTAATAAAAATTGCAGTAGATGCAATGGGTGGAGATGGTTCTCCAAAAAAAATAATAGATGGTATTGTCCATAATCACAAAAAAAAACAAGAAAACTTTTACAAAATTTTTGGAAATAAAAAAGATATTATCAAATATCTTGACAACAAAATCGATCAAAATTTTTTTGAAATAATACACACAGAGGAAATTGTAAAAAGTACCGACAGTCCTCTTGAAGCTGCCAAGAGAGGTAAGAATACAAGTATGTGGCTGGCCATAGATAGTGTTAAAAAAAAAGAGACTGATGTTGTCATTTCTGCGGGAAACACAGGAGCTTTATTAGTTATTTCAAAATTAAATTTAAAAATGATTGAAAATATTGATAAACCAGCTTTGTCTGCTTTATGGCCAAATAAAAAAGGGATGAGTGTAGTCTTAGATCTTGGAGCCAACATAGAGTGTAGTTCAAAAAATTTGGTAGATTTTTCACTCATGGGAGCTTCATTATATAAATCTCTTTATCCTAATGAAAATCCAAACGTTGCATTGTTAAATATTGGCTCAGAGGAACTAAAAGGAAATGAAATAATAAAAGAAACTTTTCAATTATTAAATGAAAAAAAAACAAATAGTTTTAATTTTTCAGGATATATAGAGGGCAATCAACTTATGGATGGTTTTGTCAATGTTATAGTTTCTGATGGTTTTACTGGAAATGTTGCACTTAAAACTGCTGAAGGAACTGCAAATTTTATTACAAATGAATTAAAAAAAGCTCTTAGCGGTTCAATTATTGGAAAAATATCGTCATTGCTGAATATTTCAAATCTTAAAAAGTTTAAAAAAAGATTAGACCCAAGATTATATAATGGTGCTATTTTCATAGGTTTAGACTCTCCAGTGGTAAAAAGTCATGGTGGAACTGATTATATAGGTTTTTCAAACTCATTAGACGTATGTAATAGAGTAATAAAAGGTGACTTGATAAATAAGATAAAAGAAAAAATATAAAATGAGAAATAATATTACAAAAAAAGACCTTATTAATTCAGTCTATATGCAAATTGGTTTTTCAAAAAAAATTTCTGAATATCTCATTGATGAATTTTTTTCTTTAATCATTTTAAACTTAAAAAAAGAAAAAAAGATTAAAATATCAAAATTTGGTACTTTTTCAATTAGAGAAAAAAAATCAAGAATTGGAAGAAATCCAAAAACTAAAGAAATGAAAAAAATTTCAAAAAGAAATGTAATTTTGTTTAAAGCATCTAATGAATTTAAAAATTTGATTAATAATTCTAATGACCTCTAAAAATTATGATTCATATAAAACTATAGGTGAAGTAGCCAAAATATTAGGTTTAAACACAAAAAAAAAATTGCCAATTCCGACACATACAATACGTTTTTGGGAAAAAGAATTTAAACAAATAAAACCAAAAATTTTAAATGGTAATAGACGATATTATGATTTAAAAAATATAGAGATATTAAAGAAAGTACATTTTCTTTTAAAAGACCAAGGCATGACAATTAATGGTGTAAAAAAGATACTTAATAATAAAGAACCATTAAAACTTGACGAAATTTCAAATCACACTATAAAAGCTTCAAATCTTAAAAATAAATTAATTAAGATTTCAAGCTTAATAAAAGATTTAAAAGGATTAAAATAATATGGCAAAGAAAACACATGTTAAAGTAAGATTAGTGCCTGAGACTAAACCTGATAGCCCTTTTTTTTATTATGTAAAAAAACCAGCTGGAGGAGAAAAAGCTAAAGTAAAATTAAAAGCAAAAAAATATAATCCTGCTACAAGAAAACACGAAGTTTTTGTAGAAAAAAAACTTCCTCCACATAGTAAATAATCACTTTTTTTTAAAATTTCTTCTTTCAAAATCAATGAAAGCAGAGATCATATTTTTCCAGATTTTTTGTGTAATCTTAGGGTCAATATTATTTACTAAAGATTTTTTTCGTATATTCGCTAAAATTGTTTTAATTCTTTTATTATCAACGATCTGATTTTTTTTTTCTTTAAGAGCTAAAACTTTTTTAACTAAATTTGTTCTTTTTTTAATTATTTTGATGAGTGTATCATCTAGTTTGTCTAATTTTGATCTTATTTTACTAAGTTCTTTTCTCTTTTGAGGCGACATTTATATATTTGGATATGTAGATAATTATTATATTTATCCTCTTATGTATACAGAAAATATAAAGATTAATAATCAATTATCAATTTGGTTAATAACAATGTTTTTAATGATTTCTATTATGATTGTCGTGGGTGGATTAACTAGACTTACCGATTCTGGTCTTTCAATTACTGAATGGGAACTCTTTTCAGGAATTTTACCACCATTTAATGAAAATGAATGGATAATTTATTTTAATCTTTATAAAGAAATACCAGAATTTAAATTACAGAATTATAATATGTCAATTAATGAATTTAAAATAATTTTTTGGTGGGAGTGGATACATAGATTTCTTGGTAGATTGATTGGCCTTGGTTTTTTAATACCATTAATTTATTTTTCTTTTAAGATTAATTTCAAAAAATTAATTAATTTTTATCTAATCTTTATTTTGATTTGTTTTCAAGGATTTATAGGCTGGTATATGGTAAGCAGTGGTTTAATAAATCGAGTTGATGTCAGTCATTTTAGACTTTCTATTCATTTACTTATTGCTTTTTTAATTCTTTCATTAATTTTTTGGAATTATCTAAAGATCTCGAGAAAAATACGTATATCAAATAAAATAAATTCATTTTTACCATTATCTTTTTTGATTTTAGTATTTATACAAATTTGTATAGGAGCTTTTGTTTCGGGAATGGATGCGGGAAAAATTTATAACTCATGGCCTCTTATGGGTAACACATATTTCCCTAATGATAATGATTATTCTAATCTTTTTGAAATTTCTGCTTTTAGTGATCCTTCTTTAGTGCAATTTATACATAGAAATTTAGCTTACTTTATTGGAGTTTATTATTTATTTATCTTATATAAAGTTTACAAAAATAGATTAAACCACCTCTATAAATCAATAACTGCAGTAGGTTTATTTATAATCTTACAAATAATTTTAGGAATATTAACTATCATTTATGGTGCACAGATTTATATTGCTTCCGTACACCAATTAAGTTCAATTTTTTTAGTTAGTTCTTGTGTCTATTTTCTTTATTCAAATACAAGATTTAACTAACTGCTTTAAGATTTCCTTTGGAAGATTTTTTCAAAGCTTGATCTAAATCCTCAATAATATCATCTACATGTTCTATACCAATACAAAGTCTAACGTAACTTTGAGTAACACCTGATGCTGCTAGCTCTTTTTCATTTAATTGACTATGCGTTGTGCTAGCTGGATGAATCGCTAAACTTCTAACATCACCAATATTAGCAACATGATAAATCATTTTTAAAGACTCAATAAACTTTTTGCCAGCTTCAATTCCACCTTTAAGCTCAATACCTACCATTGGACCATTTCCACCTTTAAGATATTTTTTTGCTCTATCAGCGATAGATTTGTCATGTTCAGTTGAATAAATAACTTTAGTTACTTCTTTATGTTTTTTTAGAAAATCAACAACATATTCAGCATTTGCACAATGCTGTTTCATTCTAAGGGCAACAGTTTCAAGACCTTGAATAATTGCAAAAGCATTATCGGGTGCAAGAGCAGAACCTAAATCTCTCAATAAACAAACTCTTGCTCTAACTGCAAAAGGTACATTAGCTCCAGTTAATTCAGGTACAGCCTTACCCCAAATTACACCTCCATAACTTGCATCTGGTTCATTAAATAATGGTTGTCTTTTAGGATCTGCTGTCCAATCAAAATTACCACTATCAACAATACTTCCTGCCACAGCAGTGCCATGACCACCAATATATTTTGTTAAAGAATGAATTACTACAGCAGCACCATGTTCAATAGGTTTACAAATGACTGGCGCGGCAGTGTTATCCATTATTAGTGGTATATTATATTTTTTGCCTATATTTGAAACTTCCTTAATAGGAAAAACTCTTAAATAAGGATTGGGCAAAGTTTCACCATAAAATGCTCTTGTTTTATCATCTATTAATTTTTCAAAATTATTTGGATCAGCTGGATCTGCATATCTAATTTCAATACCGAGTTTACTTAATGTATGTGTAAACAAAGATACTGTACCACCATAAAGATCGGTAGAGCTAACAATGTTATCACCAGATTGTGCAACATTCAAAATCGCAAAAGTAGATGCAGTTTGACCTGAGGAAACTGTTAAACAAGATAGACCACCTTCTAAAGCTGCAATTCTTTTTTCTAGAACATCATTAGTTGGATTCATAATTCTTGTGTAAATATTTCCAAATTCTTTTAAGGCAAATAAATTTGCAGCGTGCTCTGTGCTTTTAAATTGATAAGAAGTTGTTCTATATACTGGAACTGCTACAGCGTTTGTTGTTGGATCACTTCTATAATCGCCTCCGTGGATGGCTACTGTTTCTGGATTATTTCTTTTTTTTGTCATATTACTCCTTTTTTAGTACTTTTGCTTTTTGCAAGGCGTACAATATAGTTCAAATACCTACCGATTATGTTAGAAAATCCTTTTTAGCATTTAAAGCCAGCAATAAGGTACAAATCGGCTCTATACTTTTATCAAAATTGCAAACAAATTCAATATAATTATCAATTTGACTTTATACATTTAAATAGTATTAATCCTGGCACAATGTCAAAATTCTTAAAAAAAGACCAAATAACATCATCTTGGTTCGAGATAGATGCAAAAAACGCTGTAGTAGGAAGATTAGCAACAATAATATCAAAAATAATTAGAGGGAAAAATAAAACAACTTATACACCCCATATGGATGATGGTGATTTTGTTGTGGTAAAAAATATTGAGCAAATTAAATTTACTGGGAAAAAATTTCAAAATAAAAAATATTTTAAGCATACTGGTCATCCAGGTGGAATTAAAGAAACAACTCCAGAAAAACTTCATAAAAAAAAACCTGAGGAAGTACTTAAATTAGCAGTAAAAAGAATGTTGCCAGGTGGAGTATTAGGAAGAAAGCAATTAACAAAATTAAAAATTTATTCTGGTGATATTCACCCACATTCATCTCAAAATCCCAAGATTATAGATTTAAATAAATTGAATAATAAAAATGTTGTAAGAAATTAATATGGAAAATACTCAATCAGATATTAAAAAGACTAAACCTAAACTTGATTTCAAAGATAGCAAATATGCTACTGGTAGAAGAAAAACTTCTATAGCCAAAGTTTGGTTAAAAAAGGGATCAGGAAAAATTTATGTTAACGGCAAATTATTTAACGAATATTTTGCTAACGATAATCACAAAATGCAAATAACAAGACCATTTGAAACAATTAATCAACCGACAGAATATGACGTAAGATGTACTGTTAAAGGGGGAGGCCACACAGGACAAGCTGGTGCTATGGTTCACGGGATATCTAAAGCTTTAGTAATGTTTGATGAAAATTTAAAATCTTTGCTCAAAACTGAGAAATTAACCACGAGAGACTCCAGGGCAGTTGAAAGAAAAAAACCTGGTAGAAGAAAAGCCAGAAGAAGCTTTCAATTCTCTAAAAGATAATTTTCTTTTAATTATTAACTGCTATAATATTAAATGCGCAAGCTAGAAGTCTTAATTGCTGGATCAACTGGATATATCGGTGTTCAATTAATAAAATTATTAATTAAACATAAAAATATAAATATAAAATATTTATGTGGAAACACATCAGTTGGAAAAAATATTTCATATTATGATAATTCATTAACTAAGAAAAAATTACCAAAAATAATTAAGTATGATAAAAAATATTTAAAAGATGTTGATGTAGTTTTTACAGCTTTACCTAATGGAGAAGCTCAAGAAATTTCAAAAAATTTAAAAAACAAAAATATTCTTATTGATTTAGCTGCTGATTTTAGATTAAGCAAAAGCTCAGATTATTTAAAATGGTATAAGCAAAAACACAAAGCTGTAAATATGATTAAAAAAAGTATTTATGCTTTACCTGAAATCACTGGTAAAAAAATAAAAAAATTTAGTATAATTGGATGTCCTGGTTGCTATCCAACATCTATCTTATTACCATTAGTTCCATTAATTAAAAACAAAGCAATTAAAATTGACAATATAATCATAGACTCTAAATCTGGTTATTCAGGTGCTGGTAGAACCATTCATAAGAAATACAGAAAAAAGAATTTATATGAGTCACTAAGTGCTTACGGTGTTGGTTTTCATAGACATAATTCTGAAATTGAACAAGAGCTTAAAAAATATGCTAAATCTAAAATATTTTTTACTTTCACTCCACATTTGACACCTATGTTTAGAGGTATACTAAGTACGATTTATTTAGATATGAAATTAGGTTTCTCTATAAAAAAAGTTCAAAATATATTAACAAAGTATCATAAAGGAAATGAATTTGTTAAAATCCAAAAAATTAATTCTTTTATAAGTACGAATGATATTATTAATAGTAATTATTGTTATATTTCTGTTTGTAAAACTAAATATAAAAATAAAATTATAATATTATCAGCAATTGACAACCTAATAAAAGGTGGAGCAGGTCAAGCGATTCAAAACATGAATATAAAATACGGTTTTAAATATAATGAAGGCCTTAAATGAAAAAAATTATTTTAATTTTATTTTTACTGTCATCATGTACACCAATTGAAAAAGTGGATAGTTTTAATTTTTCAGATAATATGACTTTTGATGAGTTTAAATTTAAATTAGAAAATTATGCAGAAAATAATCCATACCCTAATATAGATGATTGAAATGAATAAAATTGTTAAAATTGGAATTATTGGACTTGGCCAAATAGGTATATATTTATACAATGAATTAAATATAAAAAAAAAAGAAATTGAAAAAAAAACAGGAAAAAGAATAAAGATAGTAGCAATCTCAGCTAAAAATAAAAATAAAAAAAGACGATTTAAATTTTCCAAAAAGATTTTTTACAAAAACCCTCTTCAAATTTTTAAGAATGAAAATATTGATATTCTATTTGAATGTGTTGGTTTATCTGACGGTATTTCAAAAAAAGTTGTAGAAACTGCTTTAAAAAATAAAATTAATGTTATTACACCTAATAAAGCTTTAATTGCAAAACACGGTGATTATTTAGCAAAATTAGCTGAAAAAAATAATGTATGTTTAGAATTTGAAGCTTCTGTTGCAGGAGGTATACCCATAGTAAGAACTATCAAAGAAGGTTTAGCAACTAATAAAATTAATAAAGTATATGGAATTCTTAACGGCACAACAAATTATATATTGTCAGAAATGGAAAATAATAATGAGTCATTTAAAAGAGTTTTACAAAAGGCTCAAAAATTAGGTTATGCAGAACCAGGTAATCCTAAATTAGATTTGAATGGCTTTGATGCATTTGCAAAAATAAGAATTTTATCTTCGCTCTCGTTTAATACAAAAATTTCAAAAGCCAATTGTATAATGGAAGGAATTGAAAATATTAAATTAGAAGATATCAAAATTGCTAGTCAATTAGGTTTAAGAGTTAAATTACTTGGTATTTCTGAAATTATTAATAATCAATTATTTGAAACTGTACATCCTTGCTTAGTAAGCAAGAAAACTTATATTGGAAATGTTAATGGTGTAATGAACGCTGTTATTACAGAAGGCAAGCCTGTTGGAGAAAGCATTTTGCAAGGAGAAGGGGCTGGTCCTGGACCAACATCTTCTTCTTTGTTATCAGATTTATTCTCAATCTTAAGAGGAAATATAAAATACCCATTTGGTATTGAGTCAGTAAAAAGAAAAAAAATTACAATATTTAATAAAAATAATTATAAGAATTCTTTGTATCTTAGATTTATAGTAAAAGATAAACAAGGTGTTCTATCATCAATTACTAATCGTCTAGCTAAATATAAGATTTCAGTAAAAAGAATTATTCAAACACCAGATAAAGCTAATAAAGAAGCAACGATTATCATTATTACACATAAGACATCAGAAATTAATGCAAATAAATGTCTATCAATTTTTAAAAATAATAATAATACGCTTAAATTTTTAACATTAATTAGACTATATAATTAATGGATATATATATAAAACTTTTTGAGGTTTTGTTTCCAGTTTTTTTTATTGTAGGTATAGGTTATTTTTTAGGCAAAAAAGATCCAAAAATTGATACAAATTTTATTACTAAGTTTACTGCAAATGTAGGATTTCCAGGACTTGTATTCTATTCATTAACTGGAACAGGACTTACATTTAACGAATTTCAAAGTTTTTTTATCTATGGAATTATTTTAATATCTTCATTTTCGTTTATTGGAATAATTTTTCTCTTTTTTTTGAAGAAAGATTTAATAAGAAATCTTCCTCCATATATTTTACCAAATACTGGTAATATGGGTCTTCCAATTTGTTTATTTGCTTACGGAAATCATGGTTTTGGTTTAGCCTCATCAATAGGAGCTTGTGTTATATTAGGTCACTTCACGTTAAATATTTTTCTCGCACAAAAAAAGTTTGATTTTTCAATAATCTTAAAAAGCGTACCTTTCTATGCAGTTATTTTTTCCGCATTTTGGCTTTATTTTGAATTAAAAACACCAAATTTTATTCTTAATACTACTATGTTATTAACCTATGCTACTATTTTTTTAGTTTTGATGTCTCTTGGCATTGCTTTAACAAGGTTGAAAGTTTTTTCTTTAAAAGAGTCTATTATTGGTTCTATCGCAAGATTAATTTTTGGTCCAATTATTGGTTTTGTTATAATTATTTTTTTTGATTTAAAAGGATATGCAGCTGGTATTATCTTAATTCAAAGTTCTATGCCAAGTGCAGTATTAACTTATTTAGTTGGGTCAATGTATTCGCCAAAAAAAGTTGTTGATGAAATTGCAAGCATGATAGTTGTTACTACAATTTTATCTTTTATAACTATTCCTTTAGTTGTATTCTTTTCTTTAAAATATTTTATTTAATAAAAATTTTCTTTATGGAAAAAAAGATAAGTTTGATATCTATTTCGGCTTTTATAATTCCAATTCTTACAGTTTTAATATCTTATTTTTTCTCAATAAAATTTAATTATGTCAGTTTTTGCATACCAAATATTGATGGTTGTACATCTATATCTCAAGTTGGAAGATATCCACCTGTAAATATTTTCTTTAAATTATTTATGTTTATCTCTATTTTCATCTTTTTTTTATATTGGAGATACAATTACCTTTTACTCTCTAAAAATGACACTTCCTTTTTATACAAATTTACTTTTTTTTTAGGAATTATGTCAATTTTTTTCTTTTCTTTATATGTTATTTTTCTTGGTGAGGGTGATTACTATAGATTTTTTAGACGCATAGGTATTTTTATATATATTTTTTTTACCGTTATTTCTGAATTATTACTTTCAATTTCATATAGATCAAAATTGAATTTTTTTTCAAATATTTCAATAATAAATTTTAAATTCTATTTTAATATTATATTATCTACTTTAGGTTTAATTTTATTACCACTAGTGATATATAAGATAATTGACTATCCAAACTTTAAAAATATTGTTTCCTGGAACTACTTTTTTTTAATACAGATTAATTTTTTAATTACTTTCTTTTGCTTTAAAAAAGTATAATTTAACTTTATTTATTCAATGAAAGCTATAATTTTTAATCTTTTAGCATGGGTAATGCTTCCTATAATGGATGGATTCGCAAAATATTTAAGTGCTGATCTTCCAGTATTACAAATTACATGGGCGAGATATTTTTTCACAGTAGCTTTTACTTTTCCTATCATGTTTTTCTTTTTTCGAAAAAATCTTGTATGGACGGATAAACCAAAATTGCAATTTATTAGAGGTTTAATTCTTTTAACTGCTAATATTTGTTTCTTCTATTCAATTTCAGTTATTTCTTTAGCAAAAGCATTAACTCTAGCTTTTGTTGCTCCTTTAATTGTTACAGCTTTTTCTCCAGTTTTTTTAAGTGAGAAGGTAGGATTTAGAAGATGGTCTGCAGTAATTATAGGTTTTATAGGTTCTTTAGTGGTTATAAGACCAGGATTTGTTGAAATTAACTTAGCTAGTATAGCTGCTCTTGGAACAGGTGTAATGTATGGGTTTTATTTGATCATTACTCGTAAACTAAGTACCTCTGACAACCCTTTATTAACTTTATTGTTAACTGGTGTAGTAGGGGCCATAATTATTTCCACTGTAATGCCATTTGTATGGGTTAAACCTAGCTTAAATCAGTGGTCTATGATGGCTGCCATAGGTATATTTGCCTGTATAGGGCATTTATTTTTAATATTGTCTCTCAAATACGCTGATGCTTCTAAATTAGCTCCATTTAGTTATTTTGAGATCATTACAAACATCATTATAGGTTATTATTTCTTTAGCGATTTCCCTGATAATTGGACTTTTTTAGGATTATTTATTATTGTATTAAGTGGCATCTACATCTCTAGAAGAGAGAACTTAGTTAAAAAAATAAAATAATAGGTATTATTTATTTACTAATATCTAAAGTATTACATTAAGTATTTAAGTTAAATTATTGTTTTTATTATATTTTTTATAATATAAAATAATATAAAATTAAGACTTATTCTACAATATAAACACATATAATTGCTTTAATAGGCTCTCAGTTTTTGCTAAATAATGAAAAATGTTAAAAAAACTAATAAAATTAAGCTTTTTTAAACATACCAAATATTAAATTGATTGAAAAATAGGGTGGCCTAAAAGTGTTGATATAGTTGAATAGTAGAGCGATGCACTAATTGAATATACCATTTAAACGGCCATAGAGGGGTCTATTTTAAGTATAGCCTCATATATGGTACAACTAAAGGGTGAACTTTGCTAATTTATATGAAATAAATTAAAAAGATCAAAAAACGTTGATTTTACTTACTTTTTTAATGTAAAAAAACCCTAAAATAGGGCTAAATCTCTACCTTTTCAGATCTAAGTAATTTGAGCTTTTGCTTAATTCCACCTCTTCCAGAGTAGCCTCCAAGAGCCCCATCAGATCTAATCACTCTATGACAGGGTATTTTTGGGGCATATGTGTTTTTAGCACAAGCATTAGCTACAGCACGAGCCGATTTAGGGCTTTTTATGCCAATAGCCACCTGTTTATAGGTTTTTACCTTACCTTTTGGTATGGTTTTAAGGTACTTCCAGACTTTTAATTGAAATTTTGTTCCCTGCATTGATTTTTATCGTGGAATTAATAAAATTATGTAACTTACAAAGAAAATAATAGCCATTATAGAAAGAAATATCGTATTGAAGCTCTTTCCAGTGTTTCTGTATTGAATAAAAGTTAATATAACGAAACCAATCGAACTAATTAAAAACCATACCGCTGGAATTTCTCCATCTATTGAACCCATAATTTTTTAATTTAAACTATTGACATTAAAAATCACCTATTATATAATTTCCGATAATTAATGGTTATCGGAAATAAATATGAATAATTTAATTACTGATGTTAAAAGCTTAGAAATAGAAACTTTAAAAAATTTAAAGAACTCTAAATCTAATAACACATTAAGAGCTTATCAATCTGATTTTAAAGACTTTTCATTATTTTGTAGTCAAAATGGTTTCTCATCAATACCAACTCAGCCTAAAATTATTGCGCTTTATATTACACACCTTTCTAAATCATCAAAATTTAGCACTCTAAAAAGAAGAATAGCTTCAATAAGTGTTTTACATAAATTAAAAGGGCATTATCTGGATACTAAACACCCAATAATAATGGAGAACTTACACGGTATTAAAAGAACAATAGGATCAAGACAAAAAGCAAAAAAACCTATATTAATCAATGATTTAAGACTAATAATTAAAGCAATAGATAAACAAAAAATTAGGGATAAAGCATTAATCTTAATTGGATTTTCAGGTGGTTTTAGAAGGTCAGAATTAGTTAATATTGATTATGATGATATTGAATTCGTGCCAGAAGGTGTAAAAATTCTTATTAAAAGATCAAAAACAGATCAATCAGGAGAAGGAAGTGTAAAGGCAATCCCCTACTTTGATAATCAAGAATTTTGTCCAGTAGTAGCTCTCAAAAATTTTATTAATATAAAATTTTCTAAGATTAATGAAGGAAAAGTTTTCGATATTTCGGACAAATCAGTAGCCCTTATCATTAAAAAATATGCTGAAAAAGCTGGTTTAGATTCTTCTAAATATGCAGGACATAGCTTAAGATCTGGTTTTGCAACCACAGCAGCAGAATTTGGAGCTGAAGAAAGAAATATAATGGCAATGACAGGTCATAAAACTACACAAATGGTTAGAAGATATATTCAAGAGGCAAATCTATTTAAAAATAACGCGTTAAATAAGATAAAAATATGATAATCTTAAAAAATGAAAATATTTTGTGATAGCGCAGACTATAAAAATTTTTTAAAATACAAAAAAGATAAAATAGTTAAAGGTTTTACTACTAATCCAAGTTTAATGAGACAATCTGGGGCGAAGAGTTATAAATCATATTCAATCAAATTATTAAAAAATAGTAATCTTAAACCTGTTTCATTAGAAGTCTTCTCTGACAACATTAATGAAATGTATGTTCAAGGAAAAATTATTAATAATTGGGCAAAAAATATTTATGTAAAAATACCCGTAGTAAATACCAAAGGTAAATTTACAGGAAAAACAATAAAAAAATTAAGTGACGAGAAAGTCAAATTAAATATTACCGCTGTTTATACTTTTGAACAAGTTAAGAATATTACAAAGCAACTTAATAAAAAAACTAAAGCAATAATTTCAATTTTTGCAGGTAGAATGGGAGATCAATTGAAAAATCCTATTCCTATTTTTAGAAAATCTTTAAGATTTACGAATAAATATAAAAATATTGAAATTTTATGGGCAAGTACTAGAGAAACTTACAATTATATAGAAGCAAAAAATTTAGGTTGTCAAATTATAACAATGCCACCAAAAATTATAGAACAGATAAAAAAATCAAATAAATCATTTAATAGATTAACCATTGATACAGTTAAAGGTTTTTACAAAGATGCAAAAAAAAGTAGATTTAAGGTTTAATATTTAGTGAAAGAATTTTCTTTTTGTGTATCAATGTCAACGATTCCATCCAGGTTATACAATATATCTGAGATAATTGACAATATTAACAAGCAAACTTTAAGACCAGATAAAATATTTTTAAATATTCCTTATAGATATAAAAGATTTCCAAATCAAAAAATAAACTTAGATGATTTAAATAATCTTAAACAAGAAAATTTAGAAATAATTAGATGTGAAGATTATGGACCGGGTACTAAAATAATGGGTTCTATAGATAAAGTTAGAAATTTCGATTGTGTTATTTTGTTAGACGATGATCATATTTATCATAAAAATATGTGTGAGTTTTTTTTACAAGCATTCAAAAAAGAACAAATTAATTATAGTTTTTATCTAAATAAAATATTTAAGATTAAAATGGGACAGTGTTCCGATGGTTTTTTAATGAATACTAAATTACTCGATAAAATTGAAAATTTTTATGAAATATTTGTTAAAAATAATCAAAATATGTTTTTAGATGATGATTTATGGCTAGCAATTTATCTACAAAAAGAAAAAAAATCATCTATTCAAAATCTTATGAAGGAGTTTAAAAGAAAATTTAATAAGGATTTAATATATGAGCAAAACTCTAATAGTATAAAAGATAGTTTACATCTAACTGTTCATAAAGACGGAATTATTCTAAATAGAAGAAAAATTCATAAGATTGAATATGTAAAATATTTGATTAAATCTTATTTTTTAAAATTTAAGAAAAATTCTAACTGCCCTACTCACTAATTTTACTCAATATGCTTAACAAATCTTTTTTAACATTATTGAAGTTTCTTAAATTTTTCATTTCTATCAAATTTTTTTTTAAATTTAAGTAGAGATCATCATCGTTTAAAATTTTTACTGAATAATTAACAAATTCTTTCATATTTTTAGCTATAAAACCGGTTTTTTCATGTTTTACTCTCTCATATAAACTACCATAACCCATTGTAACGATTGGAATACATAGTTCTTTTGCTTCCTCTGCAGCTAAGCAAAAAACTTCAGATTTATGACCAGGAGTAATGAATAGCCTTGATTTGACTAAATCTTGTATTAGCAATTTTTTATTACCTTTTTTACGTAAAAAAACACCATCCTTTTTGTTAATCTCAGTTAATTTAAATGGTGGATTTATAAATAATTTTGCTTTTGAATTATTTTTCTTTATTTCGTGCCATGAGTTTAGCAAAAAATCTAAATTCCTATCAGATTTTGTTGTAAAAATAGCTGTTGGTAATGGAATATAATTTAAATCTACATTATGATTCAAAAAATCATCATCTACAGCAATTTTAAGAATTTTTTTTCCATAAAACGATGTAAAAAAGCTCCTATTTTTATAGTGGTAATCACCTTCCAGAATCATAATTGGTTTATACTTGAAAAAAGGAATTAGTTGTTTTTTTCTGATAAATTTTTCAATGTTTTGAACACTATGAGACCATAAAAAATTACTTTTAGAATTTAATTTATAAAAAAGATTGGCATCTGACATTGAGATTACGTGATCGGGTTTATCATTTATGTCTATTTGATTTATATTATTCCAATAAACTTTATTTATAATTTTTTGTTTATTCGTATTATTAAATACTTTAATAATTAAATCTTCATCTTTTGCTAATGCATTTGTAATATTTATTAAAATCTTTTCTGATCCGCCTATTTTATCACTATCAAGATCTTCTCCATTATAATTATATGAATTTTCAATAAAGTAGATTTTAGTTTTATTTTTCATTAATTATAAGCGTTTTTCAATTTTTTCTATAGATCTATTAAAGTCTTTTTTTAACATTGTGTATTCATAATTATTAGGTGGGAACCATTCTTTACAGGAAATAATTTGACTTATAAAATCTTTATTATCTTTTAAATTAAAATGCATTAATGCTAATACAGATTTTTTCAAATAATAACCCATGTGGGTTATTATCCCCTCTGGAGAAATTATTTTAGAAGATCTTTTCACTGCGTCAAATAAATTATTACCATCAATGTCTTTTAGAAAAAAAATGTTTTTATCGTTAATTGTATTTATTTGATGATGTTCAAAGTTGTAATTATTATATTTATTTAAGAAATAATTATTAATTTTCTTATTAAAAAGCTCAGATGAAAACATAACATTATCGTATTTTGTACTCAAATAATTAAGTAATTCAGATACTTTATCCAGATCCCATTCTAACAATTTATTGAAGAAAGCATGTTTGTAATGAAAAAAAACATACTTTTTTGGATAATCAAATTTATGGGTAATGTTTGATTCATAATTTAAGTTGTTAGTTTCAGAAGTAAACTCAATTAAGTTTTCCTGAATAATGTAAGATGATTTTCTTTTTTTTATTTTTTCACGGTCTAAAACTGAATATCTAAAAAGATATTTTAATAAAAAATCATTTGGTCTACTTCTAAAAGATTTTATTGTTATTGCATAAAATTTTATATTTCTAAAAAATAAAGGTAGATAATAATAAAAATTTTTTGGAGTAAGAATGTAAATAGTGTCTATCTTATTTGTTAAAATATAAAAAAAGATTTTCATTTTCTCTATAAATGCAAGATTCATAGAAACTATCTTTTTTTGTATACCTGGAAATAAAAAATTAAATTTATGATTAATATTTGATAAGAAAATTAAAATATTTTGATCTTTGTGTTTATTGATAATTCTATTAATAGCATTTAATGAAACAAATAAATCTCCTGTTCTGTCATTTTTGAGAATAAGGACTTTTTTTGTCATTTAATTAATTTTAAATCAGAGTCTACCATTTCGTTAACTAAAGATCTAAAACTAATTTTAGGTTTCCATTTAAGAATTTTTATTGCTTTTTTAAAATCAGCTTTAAGAATGATATTGTCATTAGGTCTGAAAAATTTTTTATCTATCTTAATATAATTTCGATAATCTTTATTGACATGTTCAAAAGCAAATTTTAAAAATTCTTTTACTGTATGAGTTTTACCTGTACCAATAACAAAATCTTGAGGTTTTTTTAGTTGTAACATTTTCCACATTGCAAACACATAATCCTCTGCATGACCCCAATCTCTTTGTGCATTTATGTTGCCTAAAGTTATTTTTTTTAGTTTATTTTTTTGAATTTTAGCAACACTAGATGTAATTTTCCTAGTTATAAAATTAATGCTCCTTCTAGGTGATTCATGATTAAATAAAATTCCAGAACAAGCAAATAAATTGTAGGCTTCTCTATAATTTTTAGTAAGATAAAAACCTGCTATTTTTGAAACTCCATAAGCAGATCTAGGATTAAAATTTGTGTTCTCGTTTTGGGGATATTTAGGAGAATTTCCAAATAATTCTGATGATGCAGCAAAATAAAAACGAGTTTTTGGTGAAAATTCTTTTATCGCCGAAAGTATATAATGAGTACCATTAATATTTGGATTTAATTTAAAAAATTCATCCTCGAATTTATAATTGATAAAACTTTGTGCTGCTAAATGATAAAATTCTTTTGGTTTAAAATTTTTAATTAAGGATTTAATCTTAGAAAAATTGTTAATATCAATCTTTTTAAGAAAAATATTTTTTTTTATTTTTTTAAGATTATCTAAATTAATTCTTTTTTTAGGATTAGTGATACCAATTACCTTGTATTTTTTTTTTAATAATAATTCAGCTAAATAAGAACCATCTTGACCGCTAATACCAGTTATAATAGCTATTTTTGCCATAAAAACTTTTTAGAATTATTAATACCTAATGTTTTATTGATAATAAAATCTGCAACTATTGAAGAATTAAAATGTTTAAAGTAAAATTTTTTACCATTCTTTGCAATTTTAACTCTATTCATCTTATCTCTTTTGAATTTATTCAATTTATAACTTAAATCATCTAAATTTTTATAAAAAACAATTTCTTTGTTTGAAAAAAAATCACTTAAACAAGTTTTTTCATCAATAAAGGTTAATAACCCATTACCAACTAGTTGAGCAATCCTATCACTACTATAATATTTGATTGGTTTACCTCTGCTTAGATTCAATCCCATAGAAGAGTTTGCTAAATTAATTAGGAAATTGTTAGACCATATAGGTTGAATATTATTCATTCCATAAATATCAAATTTAATATTAGGATTTTTTTTGATGAGTCTATTTACAAAAAATTCTCTATTATCTAATTTTCCTTTTTTTAATTCTCCCCTATGAACACCATGACTCATTGCAAAAAAAAGATCATTTTCACAATTTTTGTTAAAATTTTCTAAAACTTCGAAAGATAAATCACAAGGATTTGGTATATAAAAGCTATTTTTTATCTTAAAATCAATTGAATTAGGGTCAGTAGTTAAAAATGTAGAATCAATAAATAAATTTTTGTCAAGAACTCTTCTTTTATTACTCGTGTAATCAGGCCCATATCGAGATAAAGGGTCTAAAAACCATTGACCAATCATTACTTTATCTTTTTTAAAATCGTCAAGAGTTTCTATTGAGACATTATCAGCGTGACCCAATATAATTAAATCTGGTTTAAAATTTTTATAATTGTTTTTGATAGATTTTTGTAATGATTTTGATCCCGCTAAATCATTTAATCTCTTATTGTTGTGAAGTATATCCCTATCACTAACAGTAAGAACGTTATGCCCCAGCCTTACAAAGCCATTATTTATTCTTCTACCAGTATTATAATGTAACCTTCCATCAAAACGATAATTAAAATTTGTTATGTGCATTATCTTTAATATCTTTTTATTATTAATATTTATTATTTTTATAAAATTTTGATTTCTAAGATTATCAATAATTTTCGATACATATTTATGAGTAAGATAAAAATTTTTATAATTTTGTTTTTGTTTTTTAACTAATCGTTTTTTATCTAAAATAAGATTGGATATTTCTTGAAAAAGATTCTCTTCATCTAAAGATTTAAGAATTATTGCAGATTTGGAAGTTTCTGGTAAACCACCCTTATTACTAATAATTACAGCTGATCCTCTGCTAGCAGCTTCTAAACTTGTTCTACCAAATGGCTCTTCCCATCTCGAAGAAACTACAGATATACTAACTTTTTTTAAAAAATTTAGAATAAATTCATTATTTTTAAAACCTAAATTTATAAGATTCTTATGATTAAAAAACATTTTTTCTCTTGGTTCATCTCCAATGACGTAAGCTTTCCAATCTTTGTGTTTATCTAAAATTTTAATAATTGTATTTCCAAAAATATCAAAACCTTTAGCTTTATTTAATTTACCAATAAATGTAATAATCTTTTTTTTATTGTTAAAACTAATTGGAATTTTATCTGTAGATTGATAACAAATAATTGATTTGTTTGATATTAATTCTTTTTCATTTAAATCTAAAAAAAAACGACTCCTTGACCATTTACTATTAAAAATAATCTTATCAACATTATTTATAATAAATCTTCTATCTGATAAACTTTTTGATCCATTCATTGTCAAAGGATCGTTATGAAAATATAAAAAAATTTTTTTTTTATAATTAGGTTTAATTTGTTTAATATAATTTGGCCTATTATGTATTTCCAATATATCAGTTTTTTTAAAATTTGGGTGTTCTATGAAAGATTTAACATATTCTCTATTTGAACTTTGTAAAAAATTTTTGACAGGTTTTAAATTAATGTAGTTTTTACTTAGAAAATCTTTTTTATTCGTTGATCCATAAACAGTAATATTCTTTTTAAACTTACTAACATTAGATGTGTCATTAACGAATAAAGAAACTGCTCCAGCAATATCTTTAGAATAATTTTCTTTATATGGAAGCAGTATAGATATTTTCATTTATGTTTATTAAATATTTGAAGTCTTTTTTTTTTATTATTTTTTAAAATATATTCAAATGACATAGCTTTATTTTTAGATAGAAATTTTTTTTTGTAAATAATCTTCCATTTATTTCCCTTAGTATATTTAGCACCTTTATTATTATTATGCTTTTCTAATCTTTTGTCTAAATCTTTAGTATACCCAACATATGTTCTTTTTTTGACTGAGGAGACACATTTCAGCATGTAAACAAAATATGTCATAAAAAATGGCGGTCCCTAGGGGAATCGAACCCCTCTTTCGAGGATGAAAACCACGTGTCCTAACCGATAGACGAAGGGACCGAAGAGGTGTTTTTTATTGCAAAAATAATTATTTATCAAGCTTTATTAAATCTTTTGTTTCATTTTAATTATCTTTTTTAAACCAGTAGATTTATGGGTAATTAGTGTTTCTGATAAAAATTCATTATCAATAATTTTTATTCCTGATACCAAATCACCAGAAGTAATACCAGTGGCACAAAATATGGAGTCACCCGAAACTACTTCATTTAATTCATATTTTTTATCAAAATCTTTTATACCCATTTTTACTGCTCGTTCTTTATCAACATCAGTTTTAAACAAAAATCTTCCTTGAAAAAAACAATTATAAGAATCTAAAGCTGAGGCTGCTAATACTCCTTCTGGACCACCCCCAATACCCAAAAAAAGATCAACTTTATATTTTTTATCAGTAACCAAAAGTGCACCAGAAACATCTCCATCTGTAATTAATTTTAGATTTACTTTAAGTTTTTTTAATTCTTCAATAATTTTTTTATGTCTAGGTCGATCTAAAATACACACAGTTATATCTGTAGGTTTTTTATTTTTATATTCACATAAGTTATTAATATTGTCTTTGACAGTAAAATCCAAATCTATCACCCCTTTTTCTAAGACATTAGCTGATATCTTGTCCATATAAGTTTCTGGTGCATTTAACAAATTTGATTTTCCTGCTATAGCAATTACTGACAACGCACCAGGTAGATTATTTGCCGCAAAATTTGTCCCTTCCAAAGGATCAACTGCTATATCTATATTAGGTCCACTCATTGATCCTAATTTTTCGCCTATATATAGCATTGGTGCTTCATCTAATTCTCCCTCTCCAATTACAATTTCACCCGTCATATCAATTTTATTCAATTCAGTTCTCATTGTATCAACAGCTGCTTTATCAGCAGATACTTTATCTTTTTTTCCAACCAAATATGAAGATGCTAAGGCTGCCCTACTTGATACATTTAATATTATATCTTCAAATTTTTTGTCTAGTATCACTATTTAACAGTTTCTAAAGAACGATTAATTTCTAACTTTGTTTCAAATTCTCTTAATCTTTTCCAAACAGATATTAATTCAACTATTATTGGCCAACTTCTAACAAGATACTGCAAAGAAGTTTCAACTCTACCAAAAGCTCTTATAATTTGTTGAACGAAACCCAAAGTAATTGCACCAGTTACAATTGTTGGTGCTAGTGCCAAATATGGAACAATGACCATCCCTTGTAAATAACTCCATTTAACAGCATTGAAATAAAGATAGTGAAAATACATTCTATAATGTATTTTTCTTACACCACCATAAAGATCTGTTATTTTTTCTGGTTTTGCACTTTCTTTAAAATCTTCACCTAAAACAAGTTCTTTTCTATAGGCTGCCTCTTCTTTTTGAATATCATATTCAATACCAGGTAATTTTATTCCAACACTTGCCAATAATAGTGTTCCGCCCAATGCGGATAAAATTGCAACCCAAACTAAAGCATGATCTACTTCACCAATCCATGGCAATACAGTTATACTTTTCGAAAGACCCCATAATATCGGAGTAAAAGCAATTAATGTCATTAAACTTCTTAATAATTCAGCACCAAGACCTTCCATAATTCTCGCAAATTTAAGGGTATCTTCTTGAACTCTTTGAGATGCACCTTCAATTGAAGAAGCATCATTCCAATAATCATGGTAATATTCAGCCATAGCTGTTCTCCACCTAAAAGTCCAATGACTCGTAAAATAATCACTAAAAATTACTACAAGAATATAAACAGCTGCAATTTTTGCAAATGTAAAAAGATAGGAAATAAATTCTTTTTCAGTTACAGAGTTTGGTTCTGTTAGAGCTTTTTGTAGAGTATCGTAAAATTCACCAAACCATTCATTTATTCTTACATCAAGTTGAACTTGATACCACGTAGCCAATAATATAACTAAGGTACCTCCAATACTCCATAAATACCATTTTCTTTGTGTAAAAAATTTAAACATTTATTTAAGACAGAAAATTATCAGCGTAAGATTTTTTTACTACTTTTCTTTTTTTCGGTTCAATGATTTCATATTCAATTTTCATTTTTTTTGCGTAGTTAATAGCAAGTTCTTTCGAAGAAAATTCTAATTTAAGCTCACTTAAAGTGTCAGAAGAACTTTCCCATCCCATCAACGGGTTTTTAGTTGGATCTTTTACTTCAAATTCTAATATCCATTTATCAGTTTTACCAAGACCTGATTGCATAGGGCTTTTGTTAGGTATGTATATTTTTGCTTTTTTCATAAAAATGGTCGGAGTGGCAGGATTTGAACCTGCGACCCTCTGGTCCCAAACCAGATGCGCTACCAGGCTGCGCTACACTCCGAGAGATGTACTAATACAGCACTTATGAAATTTTTCAAACTATAAAGATGACTAAAATAAAGGTAATTTTATAAAAATCTGATATATAAAACTGATGATTATTGAATGTGTAAATTGTAATAAAAAATTTGAGGTAAATTCTGATCTTATTCCTGATAGTGGGCGTACAATTCAATGTGGATCATGTAATTATTTGTGGTTTTTTAATAAAAATGACTTATCAAATTTTGAAACAAATAAAAATGAAATTTCATTAAAAAAAACTCCCCCTATTAAAAAGAAAAATAATATTAAAAATTTATCAAGAAAATCAAAGCAATCTTTTGGAGATTTAGATAAAAATTTTACAAAGAAAGACCCAAAAAAATCAGCATTAGTAAAATATGAAAAAAAATCAAATTTTACATTTCTTAACTTTTTATCTTATATTCTAGTCTTTATAATCACTTTTATTGCATTTGTTATAATAGTAGATACATTTAAATCACCCCTTTACAACATTTTTCCAAAATTAGAGCATATAATGTTTAGTCTTTATGAAACATTGAAAGATATTGAATTATTTATTAAAGATCTAATTTAATCATGATTTATTATATTTCTAAACCTTTTAAATGGTTTTTTAAATTAGAAGCTGCAAGCGGTCTAGTATTGCTTATTAGTGCAATTTTAGCATTAATAATAAGCAACTCTAGTCTATCTAGTCTTTATTTTGAAACATTAAACAAATATTTATTCATTGGTATAAATAATTTTGGACTGAAATTATCTGTTTTGCACTGGATTAACGATGCCTTAATGGCAATCTTCTTTTTTTTCGTAACACTTGAAATTAAAAGAGAATTTTTACAAGGTGAACTATCAAATATTAAACAGGCACTTCTGCCAATCATTGCTGCTGTGGGTGGAATGGTTGTTCCTGCATTATTCTATGTTGTAATAAATTTTGGTGATCCTGAAACTATAAATGGCTGGGCTATACCTTCGGCAACAGATATTGCCTTTTCATTAGGTGTTTTATCACTTTTAGGTAAAAGAGTTCCTTTATCACTAAAAGTTTTTCTTACAGCATTAGCAATTATAGATGATTTAGGTGCAATATTAATTATAGCGCTATTTTATTCTGGAGACTTAAATGTAATGTATTTATCTTTAATGCTAGTTGCGTTTGTAGTTCTTTTAATAATAAATAAATTTAATATAAAAGTGTTCTTCCCTTATTTACTAATTGGACTATTGTTGTGGGACTTTACACATAATTCAGGAATACACGCTACTATAGCTGGTGTTTTACTTGCAATGACTATTCCACACAGAAAAAAAGAAAAAGACTTTTCATTATTAATAAAGATTGAACATGCAATCAGTCCTTATGTTGCATTTGGAATAATGCCATTATTTGCTTTTGCTAATGCTGGAGTTTCATTAGAAGGATTATCTCTTTCATCTTTATTAGACAAAGTACCGTTAGGAATAGTATTAGGGTTATTTGTTGGTAAACAACTAGGCGTTTTTGTTTTTTCTTATGTATCTATTAAATTAAAGATTGCACAAATGCCAGGGAACTCAAGCTGGTATAATTTTTATGGTGTAGGTATACTTACTGGAATTGGATTTACTATGAGTTTGTTTGTTGGAAATTTAGCATTTATTGAGAATGCTCAGTATATGGATGGAGTAAAGATTGGTGTTTTAACAGGATCTTTGCTTTCAACATTGGCAGGATATTTTTTAATATTACTTACACCTGACAAAAGGTAACGTTGTGAAGAAAATAACATTACTTATAGTATTTTTCATGATTTTTTTTTCTAAGAACAATGTATCGGCTAATTACGATAAAGTATTTTTTGACTTTAAGATAAATAGTATCTCGGGTGAACAAATCGACTTAGGTAACTATAAGAATAAAGTGATATTAGTAGTAAACACTGCAAGCTATTGTGGATTTACAAATCAATACAATGACTTACAGTTATTGTGGGAAAAGTACAAATCTGAAGGTTTAATCGTCTTGGGTGTACCGTCAAATTCATTCAATCAAGAAAAAAAGGAAAATTCTGATGTTAAGGAATTTTGTGAAGTAAATTTTAATATTAATTTTCCAATGACAACTATTACTGAAGTTAAAGGTGAAAATTCTCACGAATTATTCAAATGGGCAGAAAAAAATTATGGTAAATCTGCTGTACCTAAGTGGAACTTTCACAAAATTTTGATTAATAAAGATGGCAAGGTTGAAGAAACGTATAATTCTTTTACAAAACCTATGTCAAAAAAAATTACTTCTAAAATTGAAAGTCTTTTATAAATTTATTTTCATTCCATCGTAAGCTGGAACAATATTTTTTTTAAGATTCTTTTTAAGTTCATTATAATCTAAATCAGAATGCAGATTAGTTAAAATAGCTTTTTTTGGTGAAAGAGCATCTATTAACCTGAGTGATTTATCTAAATTCAAATGTGATGGATGTTCTCTATACCACAAGCAATCAATTATTAAATATTTTAAATTTTTTAAGAATTTAAAGTCTTTTTTATTTATGTCACTCACATCACTTATGTAGGCCAATTTTTTATTAATTATATAACAAGTACAATCAACATTTCCGTGTTTTACTTTAAGAGATCTAATACGAATTTTTTTTTGACCATCTTTGAAATAAAGGTCTTTTTTAACAGAATTCATTTTTAAAGTTGCAGGATATTCACGAGAATAACTTTTAAAACAATAAGAAAAAGTTTTATTTAAATATTTCTGTGTTGGTAAATCTGCATATATATCGACAGGTTTCCTATTTTTTAAGTAGAAAACTCTTAAGTCATTTATTCCATGAGTTTGATCAGCATGCATATGAGAAAATAGAACTTTATCAATATTAGTTATCTTGTTATTTATTAATTGTTGTCTCATATCTGGAGAGGTGTCTATAATTATATTTAAAGACTTGCCCTGAATTATTGCCGAACATCTTGTTCTTATATTCTTTTTATTATTAGGATTGCAATTTCCAAAATTACCATCAGGTCTTGGTACTCCCATTGAGCTTCCACATCCAAGAATAATAAATTTCATGAATATTATTTAAAGAAAAGATTATTAAAATTATTTGTTGTTATATTAGCAAGTTCGGTTTTTTCTATCTTTTTAATTTCAGCTAATTTAATAGCTGTAAAATTAATGAAAGATGGTTCATTTTTTTTTCCTCTATTTGGTACAGGAGCTAAAAATGGACTATCTGTTTCAATTAAAATTTTATCCAAAGGTAAAAATTTAAATGTTTGTTGTAAATCTCCAGCATTTTTAAAAGTTATAATTCCACTTGCTGAAAAAAAACTATTAAAATTAAGCAATTTTTCAGCAAATTTTTTTGACCCTGTATAACAATGCATCAAAATTTTAAGTTTCTTATCTTTGTATTCGTTTAATATTTCAAATGTAGAATCTTCAGCATTTCTTGAGTGTATTATAATTGGAACATTAGTTTTTATTGATGCTTCAATATGAATTCTAAAACTATTTATTTGTTTATTTCTATCGCTATTATCGTAATAAAAATCTAAACCTGTTTCGCCAACACCAATTATCTTTTTATTATCCCTTAAATTTCTGACAATAAATTCAGAATCTACAATATTATTATCAGTTTCATGTGGATGAATACCGATGGTACCATAAATCATTTCATCTTTATTAACAATTTCCTTAACTCTTGAAAAACTTTCAATTGAAGTTGAAATAGTAAGTAGTTTTTCAATGCCTACATTTTTGGATCTTTGTATAACATTATCTAAATCGCTCAATAATGGTTCATGATCTAAATGGCAGTGAGAATCAATCATCTTTTTTCTCAATTTTGTTAAAAAGTATATTAATTTTGTTAACTGAATTTCCTTTTATCAAAAATTCATTATTTCCTATAGAGTTTAAATTTATATCTTTTTCACTTAAATTAAATATTTTTAAAGCTTTTAAAGAAGAATCCGGAATAATCGGGTAAAGTAAAAAACTTATTTTTCGAACAACTTCAAGAGTTGTGTAAACTATCGTATTCAAGCGTATAATATCATCTTTTTTTTTCCATGGTTCTTGATCATTAAAATACTTATTGGCTTCAAATAAAGAATTAACGATATAATCAATATAGTAATTGATATTTTGGTTATCTATTTTTGATCTAATAATATTTAAATTTTTTTCGTATTTATTTAATATATTTAGATCATCATTATTAAATTTTATCTTATTTGGAATTTTGCTATTACAGTTTTTTATAGTGAAAGCTGTAACTCTTTGGCATAAATTTCCAAAATTATTGGCTAGATCGCTATTAATACAATCCTCTAGTCTTTCTTGTGAAATATTTCCGTCATTTCCAAAAGAAACTTCTTTAATTAAATAATATCTCAATGGATCTAGTCCGTATTGATCAATTATTTCAATTGGATCTAAAATATTTCCTTTTGATTTTGACATTTTTTCTTCATTGGAAAGTATCCAGCCATGACCGTAAACCTTTTTAGGAAGCTCTATCTTTGCTGCTAATAAAAAAGCAGGCCAATATACAGCATGGAATCTAAGTATATCTTTACCAATCAAATGAACGGATGCAGGCCAAAATTTTTTGAACAACAAATCATCTTTATTTGGATAATTAAGAGCACTCAAATAATTGGTTAATGCATCTAACCAAACATATATTACATGATCATCATCATTAGGGACCTTAATACCCCAAGAAAAACTTTTTCTGCTTACAGATAAATCTTTCAGACCATTTTTGACAAAGCTAATAACCTCATTTTTTTTTGATTCTGGTGAAATGAAATCAGGGTTTTTTTCATAATAATCTAACAAAGGTTTTTCCCATTTTGATAACCTAAAAAAATATGACTCTTCGTCAACCCACTCTACTTGAGATTTTGATGAAATTGCAATTTTTTTATTATCTATTTCCTCTATTTCATCATCATTATAAAAAGCTTCATCTGAAACAGAATACCATCCTGAATATTTTGATAAATAAATATCATCATTTTTTTTTAATTCTTCCCACAAATGTTGAACTGATTTTTTATGACGTTGTTCAGTTGTCCTTATAAAATCTGTATTAGATAGATTTAAGGTTTTGGTCAAATTTTTAAAAGTTTGACTAATTTCTTCACAAAATTTTGAAGTTTCCATTCCTTTATTTTCAGCAGCTCTTTGAATCTTTAACCCATGTTCATCTGTTCCAGTCAAAAAATGAACTTGATAACCATCGATTTTTTTAAATCTTGCAAAAAAATCAGCTATTATACTAGAATATGCATGACCCATATGCGGTTTTGCTGAAGGATAATAAATTGGCGTTGTAATATAAAAATTTTTAATCATTGAGCATAGCAGACTTAAATTCTATGAAAAAACTTTCCTCATCTAAATTGAATTTTTTTAAATTATTAATTTTTTCTATAAAATGAGTATAATTAGATAAGTTAGAATTAATATTTTTAATTAAAAAGAATTCAATTAATTCAAAAATTATATTTTTTATAGAAGACTCTTTTTTATAATAACTGTTATCAACAATAATAGAAATGAAATTCTTTAGACTCATATTTTTCATATCAATATTAAATTCTTTTGAAAATTTGAATAAATGATAAATTTTGCCAGGTGTTGAATAATAATCTATTAAATCAAGATTAATATTGTCATCTAAATTTGATCCTATTAATTTATTAGCTATTAATAGAGAATTCTCATTAGATAGTATCATTTTAAATTCTAAACATCTAGATTTTAGAGTCGGTAGTATTTTTTTTCTATTATTAATTAAAAAAAAATAAATATTTTCAAATGGTTCCTCTAAGATTTTTAATAAGGCATTAATAGAATTTATATTAAGAAATTCAATATTATCTATTAAAACAAATCTTGGTTTATTATTTAATGATGTTTTTCGCATGTTTGTAATTAGTTGTCTTATTTGATTAATATCAATTTTTTTTTTTTCTCGGGTTATATCAATTAGAGTGAAATTTGGATTAGTATTTTGTTGAATCAAACGAAATGATCGATTTTCATTATTTATAGTAAAATTGTTTATTTCGTATGGATATTTTTCATCTTTCGAAAAAACATAATTCATTAAATGATAAAATAAAGTTGATTTACCAATACCTTTTGGACCAGATAATAAAATTTTTCTTGGTAATTTGCTTAAATTATATAAATTCACAAATTGAAGGAATTGTTCATTAAAACCATAAAGATTTGTTTGATTATATGGTTGTATATTCATTTTATTAATTTATTAATCTTTTCAATAATAATTTTTTTGTTCAGATCAATATCAAGATTAGAGTCTATAATTTGATATTTCTTCTTAGTTTTTTTAGCAATTTTAATAAAACCATTTTGAACTTTTTTATAAAAATTATTATCGAATTTATCATACCTATTTAATCTTTTTCTTTTTTTCAGTCGTTTAATCATATTTTTTTTATTAACAACATTTAAAAAAGTAAAATCAACTTTAAATTTTTCTAAAAGATATTTATTAATATCGTTAATCAAATTCAAATTAAGGCCCTGTCCATAATGTTGATATGCTATTGTCGAGTCTGTAAATCTATCGATTAATATAATCTTTTTTTTATAGTACTCTTTTAATCTAATCATATTCTCACTTCTAGAGGCCATATAAAGAAGTAAATCTGTTTTTTTATTAAAATATGACTTATCATTAAAAAGTAATTTTCTAATTTTTTCTGAATTTCTGCTTCCTCCAGGTTCACGAAGTAAAATATGATCTATTTTCTTTTTTTTTAAATATTTGGATACGTAGTGACTATGAAATGTTTTGCCACTACTTTCTATACCCTCGAAAACAATAACTATCTTTTTATACATCGCCCCAGATTAAATAATTCAATGATTTCATTAATCTTGAGAAAATATTTACTTTTTTAACTTCATTTGATGATAATAAATCATATTCACCAATAATTTCTTGATCATAAACTATTTTTAACTTTGCTAAGATTTGGTCTTTTTTAATTGGAGCTTCTATTGGGCCATCATAAATTAGTTTAGCTTTAATCTTTTTTTTTTGACCTTTTTTGATTATCTTATAGATATCTTCATTTGTATAAACTTTTACCGAATTGTCTTTTCCTAGCCAAACATCAACACTATCAAAGGGCTCACCTTTTTTTGAAATTTCAACTAAATCAAAATTTGTTAAACCATAAGTTAACAGTTTAGAACTTTCCCTAGATCTCAAGTTTTTACTTTCAAAACCACTGCCAACAGCTATTAATCTTCTTCCTTTTCTTAAAATCGATGAAGCTAAAGAATATCTTTCAACAGCTAAATAACCTGTCTTGATACCATCAGCACCTATATTCTTATACAATAGTGGATTTCTATTTCCTTGAGTAATTGGATCTCCGCCGGTCCTATCCCATGTAAACTCTTTCTCTTTAAACCATTCATAAAATTTTGGGTGCTCTTTTATTAAGTAATTTGACATTATCATTATATCTCTAACTGTAGAATAATTGTCAGGATCATTTAAGCCAGAAGAATTAGCAAAATTAGTATTCTCCATTCCTAATTCTTTTGCTTTAGATGTCATAATAATTGCGAATTCTTCTTCAGTTCCAGCTATTCCTTCAGCAAGAGCTACACAAGCATCATTTCCAGAAGCTACAATTATGCCTTTTAGTAAATTTTCTACCGATACCTCGTCCCCAACCATTACAAACATAGATGAATAACCTGCCGTAGACAATCTCCATGCTTTCTCAGATATAATAAATTTTTCATCTAATTTTAGATCCCCAGATTTAATTAAATCAAAGGCAATAATACTAGTCATTATTTTAGTCATTGAAGCTGGATAAATTGATCTATCAGGTTCTTTTTCATACAAAATTTCACCTGATAAAAAATCTTGTAAAATTGCGGTTCTTGCTTTTATCTCAACATTGGCAAATGTAAGTTGATTTGAGAAAAAATAAAATAAACAAAAAATTAAAATTTTTCTAAACATTATCTAAAATCTCCAAATTTTCAAAATTTAAAGTATCCATTTTTTCAAAAGAATTTTTTAAGCTTTTTATATCATTAAAAGGACCTATTAATACCCTATATTTTGTTTCTGATAGTTTAATTATATTTAATTTTTTAATTAAAGAAGTGTCTTTAATTCTTTTTATCATCGTTTCAGCTGAATCTTTATAATAAAAATCGGCAACTTTAATTGAGTAAGAAAAAAATTTATCTTGATCTTTTATTTTTAAAGTTTTCTTATTATTTAGGTCATTTATCTGTATTCCGTCAACTGGAGCTTTTTCAGCAACAGATTTTTCTTCCTCGAACATTTTTGCTTTTTTTGCAACAAATGTAGAATTTTTTGATAATAAAACTAGTTCAACAAAAGGTTCATTAGGATCTAATTCTAATTCTTCAGCAATTCTCATGCTTAAAACAGAGTTATAAAAATTTGAAAATTTCACTCTACTTGATTTAACTTCTGTTAAAAGATATTTACCGTTTTTAGGATTTGTGATTTTGACAATAGATTTTCTTTTTAAGGATTTATGAAAAATATTTAATGATCTTTCATCTAATTTTTTGATATTAATTAATTGATTTGTATTTATTAGCGCAAAACCAGAATTACTATATTTTTCTTTTATATCAAATTCTAAAGTATTAGTACTTTTATTTAATGACTTGTCACAACTTATTAAAAGAACAAATATTAAAAGGATAATAATTCTATAATTCATTTTTAATCTTATCTTTCAGCGTACAAACTGCTAACGCAAATCTTAATGATCTATTCCATTTTAAAATTATTTCATAATTATCAAAAACTATATAGGCTGGATTCAGAGTTTCGGCATTAGGAATAATATCTTTATCTGGAGTTATAATTGCAACATTTAGGGTATCGTCTAAAGAATTCAAAGTTTCAAAATTATTAATATATCTTTTAAAATATCTAATTTTTTTTTTATTTTTTAACTTTTTAGCTGAAACATTTAAATATTTTTTAGGAGTATTTTCTTTTAAATCAATTTTATAAAAACATGGCGTGTTAACATTCCACCCCATATTATTAAGATAATTAGCAGCAGAAGCGTATGCATCTTCAGTATTTTTTAGATCTATATAATTATCATTATTATAATCAATAGCATGGTTTTTTATTGTAGATGGCATAAATTGAAAAAAACCAAAAGCCCCTGCCCAAGATCCATATAGGCTTTTATACTCAATTTGATTTGTATCTATCAATTTAAGTAAGATTAATAATTCATCTGTAAAGAATTTTGATCTTCTTTTATCAAAACTTAATGTTGCTAAGGACGACAGTATATCCATTTTTCCAACATAAGTTCCAAAATTTGTTTCAATACCCATTAATGCGAGAAGTAATTCTTTTTCTATTTCAAATTTATTTTGAACATCATTTATTAAATTTATATTTTTAGAGTAGAACCCAATTCCTTTGCTGACCTTTTTGCCCGATGTTCTTTTAGAAATATAAGTTTTGGTATCTTCATAAAATTCTGGTTGAAATCTATCATATTCAATAACTTTAGGTAGAAATCTTATATTTGTTAAAACTAAGTTGATTGTTTTTTCTGAAATATTATTTGAAATAGCTTTTGTTTTAAACTCATTTTTCCAGTTTTCAAACTCAATCGAATTTTCAGCATATAAGTTAGAAAATGAAAATACGATTATTAAAAGGAATGTTTTAATTATTTTCATAAAGATCTCTTAGATATATTATTACAGCAATCCAAATAATAATAAAACTCGCAAATTTTATTAATGAAAAATCTTCTCCATAATAAAAATAACCTAAAATGAACTGTAAAGTTGGTGTTATATAGAAAATCATTCCTGTTGGACCCAATCCAATTAACTCAACACCTCTTACGTAGAGAAACAAGGGAATCACCGTCATGGGTCCAGCTAAAAGTAAAAGTAAACTTAATCTAGAATTTGCTAAACTGAAATCATTATAACCATTTTTATAAATCACATAAAATACAATAAGAGCAAATGGAAAAATAAATAAACTTTCAATTAACAATCCTATGTCTGTATTTATTATAATTTTTTTTCTTACCAAATTGTAAAAAGCCCAACTTAATGCAACAATGAGTCCAACCCATGGTAAAGATTTAAGATTAAATAAAATTAAAATGATAATTGAAATAAAAACTAATATAATAGAAAATATTCTTTTTTTATTTAGATTTTCTTTAAAAAAGATATATCCAAGTAAAACGGAGATAATGGGCATTATAAAATATCCAAAACTTGCATCTATTATCCTTTCTGAAGCAACAGCATAAATCCAAATTGACCAATTAATAAAGATTAAAAATCCTGATATAAATAGTGCAATTAATTTTTTAAAACTTCTAATTTCACCTAAAAATAACTTCCATTTAGAAAAAAAAGTGGTTGTTATTAATAACATCACCGCAGTCCATAAACATCTGTGAACAACTAGCTCTATATGACCTATAAAAGCAACATACTCGAAATATATTACTCCTATAAAACCCCACCAGAAGGAACCAAGAGAAGTTAGTAATAAACCTTTATTAAAATTTGAGTTCATAGATTAATTATGAATTACGCAATTACTAGATTTAATAGACTATTTTATAGTTGAATTAAATATTTTTAATTATAAAACAAATCCCACGGAGAGATGGCTGAGCGGTTGAAAGCACCGGTCTTGAAAACCGGCAAAGGGGCAACTCTTTCCTGGGTTCGAATCCCAGTCTCTCCGCCATTTTAATAGTTAATATTTAAAATTTTTAAATAGATTGTTAATTTTATTGTCCTCAAATACTATATTAGTACTTTGACCATTATAATAATTGTAAAGATTATTGTCATCAATTTCTAAAAGTTTAATTAATTCATTTAAATCTTCATAATCCAATTGATTTAAATATTTATTTGAAAAAGCTCCTAAAAGTTTGTCCATTTCTTTTGTGCCGCGATATTTTGATCGATAAATAATCTTTTTTTTTATTTGTTCTATATCAGAGGTCATATTAAGAATATAATATCAGTTTATGAATATTAAAAGAAATTATGAGTATTTATTATCTGATCTTAATTCCATCAAAGGTGTAGGTGTCAAAACTGCAAATTTACTTAAGAAAAAAAAAGTAAATACTATATTTGATTTATTATGGAAATTACCAAAATCATACACCGATCGAAGTATATCATCAAAAATTAAAGATTTAAAAATAGAGGAAATACAAACTATTACTATAATACCTCAAAAATACTCATTCCCAAGAATTAGAAATTTGCCTAACCGCGTTTTGTGTAAGGATGAAACTGGCGAAATAGATTGCGTTTTTTTTAATAGTTTTGAGGGATATATTAAAAAGATATTACCTATTGGAAAGGAAATTACAATAAGCGGTAAAGTAAAATATTTTAGAAATAAATACCAACTAACAAATCCCAAGTATATTTCAGAGGACTCTTCAATCGTTAAACAAAAACATAATAGCTACTCATTAACTGAAGGTATTAGTGAAAAGGTTTATAACAAGATTATTTTACAAATAATAGAAAACTTACCTAAAGTTGATGAATGGCATTCAAAGGATATAATGAAAAGATTTGATAATATCAGTTGGAATGACTCAATTAAAAAATTACATAATCCTGAGAATATTGGAAAATTTAAAGAAAATTTTTATCAAAGACTTGCTTTTGATGAAATTTTTTCAACATTTTTAGTAAATTCAGAAATTAGAAAAAAAATTAAAAAGATAAAAAAAACAAAAAAAAAATTCGATATTAAAAAACAAAAAGAGATAATATCTAAATTAGATTTTTTCTTAACTAATGATCAAAATAAGACATTAGATGAAATAAATAAAGATTTATGCTCTGAAAAAAAAATGTTTAGACTATTACAGGGAGATGTTGGCAGTGGAAAAACAATAGTATCTTTATTATCTGCTTTTAATACTATTAATTCTGGTTTTCAGGTTGCGGTAATGGCACCAACAGAAATATTAGCTAGACAACATTATATATTAGCTGAAAAGATATTTCCTCAAAACATAAATATAGAATTAATTTCTGGTAAATCTTCTTATGGGGAAAAAAAAGTTATTTTAGACAGATTGTTAAAAAATAAAATTAATTTGATTTTTGGAACACATGCTTTGTTTCAAAAAAAAGTTGAATTTAAAAAACTTGGTTTAATAATAATTGATGAACAACATAAATTTGGTGTAAATCAAAGGAAAAAATTATCAGATAAAGCTGGAAAAGATTGTGATGTTCTTTTAATGACCGCAACACCAATCCCACGTACATTGACAATGACTATATATGGGGATATGGATCTTTCAATAATAAGAGAAAAACCAAAAGTCCGTAAACCCATCAAAACATATAGCAAACTTGAAAATAAAATTGAAGATGTAATTAAATTTATTAAAAAAGAAATCCAACTTGGAAATCAAATTTTTTGGGTATGTCCTTTAATTGAAGAGTCTAAAAAAATTGACCATACTTCAGCCGTTAAAAAATCTAAATATTTAGAAAAATTATTTCCAAAACAAGTTTTTTTACTTCATGGAAAAACAACTTCCGAAGAAAAAGAAATAATTTTAAATAAATTTTTAAAAAACGAATTCAAAATTTTGGTTTCAACTACCATTATTGAAGTAGGTATAGATTTTCCTAATGCAAATGTAATTGTTATTGAAAATGCAAATAAATTTGGTCTATCTCAATTACATCAGTTAAGAGGAAGAGTTGGTAGAGGTAATAAAGATTCATCATGTATATTAATGTTTAAATCTAATCTTAGTGAAAATGCAAAAAAAAGAATTAAAATATTAAAAGATTCTAACGATGGTTTTGTAATATCTGAAGAAGATATGAATTTAAGAGGCTTTGGAGATATTTTAGGTTTTAAACAAAGTGGAATAAAAAATTTTAAACTAGCAGACCCCCTTCTCAATCAAGATCTTTTTCTTCTCGCAGAAAAGGAAATTAGAAGAATTGAAAAAACAAAAGAAGACATAAGTAGATACAAACCTCTTATAAAATTATATGATAAGGCTGATATAATTAACGATATAGTTTAATTTTTACCTGAAGAAGTTCCTGCTGACACAATAAATTTAGATGCTTCTTCAAAAGTCATATCTAAATAAATGACATCATCAACAGGAAACATTAATAAAAAACCACTTGTTGGATTAGGTGTTGTTGGCACAAAAACATTAATTAATTTTTGATTAGTTTTTTCTGCCATTATACCTGTATTTTCTTTTGTAGCGAAACCAACAGCCCAAACACCTTTTCTAGGATATTCTATCAAAACAACACTTTTTTTATCATTATCTTTACTAGAAAAAGACTCGGTCATTTGAACAATTGCTGAATAAATTGTTCTTAAAAAAGGAATTCTTTTAAATAAGTCATCTATTAACTTTAATATTTTTTTTCCTAAAAAAGAAAGTGATAAGCCTCCAACTATAGTAATAAAAATTACTGAAATAAGAATTTCAATACCTGGTATTGCGTATGGTAAATAGTTATTAGGATTTATATTTTCAGGAATTATTTTTGATGAAATGCCTATTAAAAATTTACTCAGATATAAAGTAAAACCAATAGGTATTAAAACAACTACTCCGGTAATGAAATAATTTCTTAACACGAGAGTGAAGGATTTTTTTTTTAAATTCTTAGACATAGATTCAATTAAAACTTGAGTAGATTACAAATGAGACCGCAACTATAAAGAGGAATAATAAAATTTTGTTATTTAGATTCATTGCTAAATATAATATCAATGTTGGTATAAAATGAATAGAAGAAAATTTTTGAGTATAGTGGGATGCAGCTGTGGTGGATTTATTCTTAATTCTTGTGCAACTGCCCCTATTACTGATCGAAAACAGTTTAAAATTATATCTGAGGCAAAATTAAATGCCCAAGCTGCCGCAGTATATGAAAAAATCAAAAATAAAGAAAAACTGATCACTGATTCTAAATTAGATGAAATTAAGGAAATCGGAAAAAAAATGGAAAATTCAATTAGTGAATATTTTTATCAAACAAATCAGAATGACCCAACCGCTTTATTTAATTGGGAATATATATTAATAGATAATAAAAAAGTTAAGAATGCTTGGTGTATGCCTGGCGGTAAAATTGCAATATATTCAGGAATACTAAACGTTACGAAGAATATTAATGGACTAGCAGCAGTGATGGGACACGAAATTGCCCACGCTGTTGCAAAACATTCTGTAGAGAGAGCAAGTAGAGGTGTTGTTCTAAATGTGGGTACTCAGGTTATAGATGTTTTATCTGGTGGAGCTTTATCTAAAGTAAATAGAACAACTGGAATTGATACAGTGGGTTTAATATCACAATTGGGAATTATGAATCCATTCAATAGAAAACAAGAAAGTGAAGCAGATTATCTTGGTATGATTTTTTCATCATTATCTGGTTTTGATATTAGAGAAACTTCTAAACTTTGGGATAGGATGAGAGCAGCTAATAAAGGAAAATCACAACCAGAATTTTTGAGTACTCATCCATCTGCTAAAAATAGAATTAAAAATATTACAGGTTGGACTAATGAAATTATTATGAAATATCCACCAATTAATATTTCTTAAGTTTTTTGTGTTCACTCACAATGAAAATTTATTGTGGTGAGCCGTGATGGACTCGAACCATCGACCCATTCCTTAAAAGGGAATTGCTCTACCAACTGAGCTAACGGCCCAAAAGTACTCCGTATATACATAATTATTAGGATAATTCAAATAGGAATTTCTGACACAAATAGTTTTTTATTTACAACTTATTTATGTATTTGTTATGAAATTCTTCAAAAGTACCTTTAGCGATATTATTTCTTATTTCAGACATTAATTCTTGATAAAAATTAATATTGTTAAGAGTTAGAATCATAGAACCAAGGATTTCATTAGTATTAAAAAGATGATTTAAGTAATTTTTTGAGTATTTGTTCAAATTCAAATTTTTACAATTTTCATCAAGTGGAGTATTGTCATTTTGATATTTGCTATTTCTAATATTAATCCTTCCATTCCAAGTAAAAGCAAGTCCAGTTCTACCTGATCTTGTAGGCATGACACAATCAAACATGTCTACACCTCGTTTTACCGCTCCAAGAATATCTGAAGGAGTACCAACACCCATTAAATAGTGAGGTTTATCAAATGGGAGCTCGTCTTTAAGAAAATCTAAAACTTGAAACATTTCATCCTGTGTCTCACCTACAGCCAACCCACCAATAGCATAACCATCAAAATTGAGAGACAATAATTCTTTTAAAGATCTTATTCTCAAATCTTTAAATAGGCCACCTTGTATAATTCCAAATAATGCCTTGTGCGGATTTTTACCAAAAGCTTTTTTTGATCTTTCAGCCCAGTGAATAGATAATTTCATGGATTTATTAATTAAATCATAATCTTCAGATTTTTTAGGACACTCATCCATTATCATCACAATATCTGAATTTAGACCTAATTGTATCTTAATACTTTCTTCAGGACTTAAGTAAAATTTTTTTCCATCTACATGAGAGTTAAAAATAGCACCTTTATCTTTGTCAATCTTATTTAATTTTGATAAAGACATAACTTGAAATCCACCAGAGTCAGTAAGTATTGGCAAGTCACAATTCATAAATTTATGTAAACCACCAGCCTTTTTAATTCTTTCAACACCAGGACGTATCATTAAATGATAAGTATTTCCCAAGATAATCTCAGAACCAGTTTTTTTAATATCTTCAATTGTGCATGCTTTAACTGTTGCTTGTGTCCCAACAGGCATAAAGGCTGGGGTTTTTATATTACCACGATGAGTTTCAATTAATCCATTTCTTGCATATTTATCTGAATTTAAAACTTTAAAGGCAAAATTTTTTAATGCCATTAAAATTTTATTGTGATTTAAAACTAATTATTTTGTCTGGATCTGAAACAGCTCCATTATTATTTTCATCACCTCTTTTTATTTTATCGACCAATTCCATTCCAGATATTACTTTTCCGAAAACGGTATATTGATTATCTAAAAAGGGCGCTGGTTTAAAACAAATAAAAAATTGACTATTCGCACTATTAGGATCAGATGATCTTGCCATTGAAAGAGTGCCTCTATCATGAGGTAAACTATTGAATTCTTGTTTTAAATCAGGAAGATCTGAGCCGCCCATACCTGCCATTCTTAAATTAAAATCTTCTGAGTTTGAATTTCCAAATTTTACATCACCTGTCTGTGCCATAAAACCATCTATAACTCTATGAAACACAACACCATCATATTTACCAAGATTTGCCAATTCTTTAATTC
>CACNWC010000010.1 GCA_902624075.1 uncultured Pelagibacteraceae bacterium
TTTTAGCAATTTCAGTTTTAGCCTTATATTTCAAACGATACAGTTCTTCATTTGTCATCGCAAAAGAAATACTTTTTGTAAAAAATAAAATTAATATTATATAAAAATATTTTTTCATATTTCTGATCTTGCTCTTATTCTTTCATAAATTAATCTTAATTGAACACCTGTGCTTAAAAAAGGCTCAGGTGGTAACCAAGTTGGTTTTTTTTTTGACTCAATAGTTGATATTTCATTACTATTTTCACCACTAGCTTTAATTGCGATTTGTTCACCAAATAAAGTTCCCACTCCAATTCCAGAACCATTATAACATCCTGCTACAAAAATATTTTTATCTATTTTTTCAAAAATTTGAGAACTATTTCTTGTTCTTGAAACTATACCTGACCAAGAAGATTGGATGATATCATCAGCCAATTGAGGAAATCTTTTTTTTATACCTTCTTTTTGCTTAAGAGATCTTTTTTCTAAATCAGTTTGTGACATCTTAGAAGGATTGTGTACTTCTGCTGTATTTCTAATCAAAATTCTTCTATCCTTAGTCATTCTAATCGTGGCGCCCATCGGTCTCACTGGCAAAACTCCCCATTGTTTTGGTTCACCTATAGATTTAAATTCTTGATCAGTTAAAGATCTTGTCATACTTGCTGTAAGTGTAATTGGGAAATTATAATTTGATTTTACTCCTAAAGATTTTAAAAATGCATTTGTAGCAAAGATAATCTTTTTTGTCTTAATAATATATCCATTCTTAAAATAACATGAGATGGTGTTATTATCTTTTTCCCATTTATTCAAAAATGAATTTTCAAATAATAGAACATTACTTGGTAAGGCATCTATCATCGCTCTGGCTAACTTCCCAGGATGTAATAAAATTCCACCTTTTGTATAAAGACCAGTGTTATAAAAACTTGTGCCCAATTTTTTTGTTAATTCTTTTTGATCTAATATCATATGTTCATAATCTAATTTAGATAATGTTTCTGAAAAATTTTTTAGTGTTCTTATGTCCTCTTTTTTAGATGAAGCAAAATACTTTCCTGATTCACTCCAATCACAATCAACTTGATATTCTTTTACGAATTTTCTTATTACTTTAATTCCTAGTTCATAAATATCTGCCTTTTTTTTATAATTTTCTAATTCTTTATTTGATGTAAATCCATCATTGAGAGTTGTGTCGACTAAATATCCTGAGTTTCTTCCGCTCGCACCCTCGCCAGCCATTTGAGCATCTACTAAAATTATTTTTTGATCAGGGTGTAGTTGACCTAATTTTCTTGCAGCAGATAACCCTGTGTAACCCGCACCTACAACTAAATAATCACAATTTATATCTTTATCTATTGATTGGATCTTGTTTCTTTGTGGTAAATCATTAATCCAACTACAATTATTATCATTTACAATCTTTTCCATTAAATATATTAACTCAAATTTCCTGATATTTTATAATGAAAAAAATAAAAAATATATTTATAATTTCATTCATTTTACTTTCATTAGATTTCTTATCTTCACATTTCTTTTTTAAAAAAATGGAATTTTGGAAATATGACAAATTAGTAAATCATTTCTGGAGAATCCCATCAGAAATTTATCATCATGACATTATGCCAAACATTGATGTTTTAGAGCCATGGGGTTTTAAAATGAAGAAAAGATTAATAACTAACTCACTAGGATTTAGAGATTTCTCTAATAAAAAAGTTCAAAAGATATCAAAAAAAAAGAGAATTTTATTAATCGGTGACTCGGCAATAGAGGGTGCTGGTTATGATTATAAATTTACAATAGGAGGGTTGCTTCAAAATAAATTTTCTGAAACTCATGAAATTTTAAATAGTGCTGTCGGATCTTATTCTCCTAGTATTTATTATAAAAAAATTAATCATTTCATTAATCTTGGATATAAATTTGATAAAGCCATAATTTTTTTAGATCCCTCAGATATTATTGATGAATTGTTTATTGAATGGGATGATGATGAAAATATAAAAATTAACAAGGACAATGTTAAAAAAGAAACATTTTCAGATTTTTTAGTTAACAATTTTCTAATTTTTAGGACTATGTTAAGAATCTCGGATGGTACTGAAAATTTAAAGAATTTTTTAAAGTTGAGATACAAAGCCTCCAAAAAATATAAAAAAAGCTTTTTCAAAACAACAAATGAGGATATTTTTTTTTATAGGATGACGCACGTAGACAGATCTGCTTGGACATTTGATAAAGAAATATTTAAAAATTTTGAAGATGGATTAAGAAAATCAGAGAAATATTTAGATAAGTTGATTAATCTTTTAAGAAATAACGATATAGAAATTGACTTCGTATTATATCCTCATCCATCTCAAATAGTTTACGAAGACATTCATCATAAACCATATTGGGAAAAATGGGCTAAACAAAATGATATTAATTTAATATCTTTGTACAAGGATTTTGATGGAAAAAATAAACGGGAGATAACATTAGAAACATTTATATTTGGAGACCTTCATTGGAATAAAAAAGGTACCGAGTTAGTTTTTAATAGTCTAATCAAACAGATAAATTTTTAATTATTTTATTGAATAAACTTTAAAATATTCTCCCTATTATGCTTTTCACTAAATTTCCATAATTGTGAATCTAAGTAAAAATGTAACATTTGACCTGTTATAGGTATAAAAATAAGATTTTTTAAAAAATCAGAGTCATTTTTTCCAAATATAGATAAAACTGACATTACTATTGAGTAAAAAATAATTATGAACAAAAATCTCATAAGATAATTATTATTTTTATTATTTTCATCAATTTCACTTCTTTGCCTGATTACTTTTGTAGTTAAAAATAGATATTGAGAATAATGCATTGTAACACCCATTATTATCGCGTGGACTGGATTTTGAACAAAACAAACTGGATAAAAAATTAGAATTCCAGTTACTAAGGTTAAAAAATTTTCCGAAAACCCAAATTTACGTAATTGAATGATAAATGTGAATGCTAAAGTTAAAATTACGAAAATATTTAAAATAATCAAATGATTTTCATTAATTAAAGGCATATAAAATCTAAAAAAAGCTATAACAAAAAAAATAAAATTAAATAAATATATTAAATTAGAATAATTTTTTTTTTCTATCGGATCATTTGTGTAAAGATTCATAATACCAAAACTTTGTCTGGTTACGTGATAGACATTAGCGGCAAAAAAAATTAATAAAAACAAATTTTTAAAATAAAAAAAACCAATTATACAAAAAATTGTTAATAAAATTGGAATGTAAATTAAATTTATTTTTTTTTCTTTTATATAACTATAATTAACTTTGTTTAAGAAAAAAGGCCAAGTGGCACCAAAATGTGTTTCAGCTAATAGTAATATTGTAATAAAAATTAGATGTGTCTCAAAACTTGGAAAGGTATATAAAACAAATATATACGTTAATGGAAATAAAATGGGAAATTTTACTAATAATACTTCTTTATTAAAAAATATATTCATTAATCTAATTCAAATTTATTTATATAATCTGTTTTTAAATTATTATCTTGATCCACTTTTCTCAAATAAAAATTACCAACAACTAAAGTATCCAAATCTGTACCCATAAAACATCTAAAAGCATCTTCAGGAGAGTTTACAATAGGCTCACCTCTAATATTAAATGAAGTATTGACTAGAATTGGACAATTAGTTTTTTCTTTAAACTTTGATATCAAATTATAATATTTTTCGTTAGTTTCTCTTGTGACTGTTTGAATTCTTGCTGAATAATCGACATGTGTAACAGCTGGAATCTCAGACCTTTTTATATTCAGCAAATCTATTCCAAATAATTTTTTTTGTTCTTCATTTAATTCTATAATTTTCTCTTTTTTTACATCTGCAACCAAAAGCATATAGGGACTTTCCGTGTTTAGCTCAAACCAATCATTAACATCTTCTCTTAAAACTGATGGAGCGAAGGGTCTAAAACTTTCTCTAAACTTGACTTTTAAGTTTAAATTTTTTTGCATATTTTCAGATCTTGGATCACCAAGAATTGATCTATTGCCTAAAGCTCTTGGACCAAATTCCATCCTACCTTGAAACCATCCAATTGCTTTGCCCTCGGTAATATCATTAACTGTTTTTTCTAGTAGTGTGTCATCATTAATTTTTTGATATTTTGCACCTATTTCATCAAATTTAATTTTTATATCTTCATTGCTATATTCGCTACCTAAATAAGATCCTTGCATATTATCCAAGTTAATTTCTTTTCTTATTTTTCCAAGATCAATGTGCCAATAAGCCAAAGCAGCACCTAAAGAACCTCCAGCATCACCTGCAGCAGGTTGGATCCAAATATTATCAAATATTTTTTGTTTTAAAATCTTTCCATTTGCCACACAATTTAAAGCTACACCACCCGCCAAACACAAATTTTTTATTTGATATTCATCTCTAAGAGATTTTGCTAACATCAACATAACTTTTTCAGTCACGTGTTGTATCGATGAAGCAATATCCATATGAAATTGAGTAATTTGTTCTTTATCTGGGTTTCTACGTTTTGCTCCAAATAATAAATTAAATTTATCATTGGTCATGGTTAACCCAGTAGAATAATTGAAATATTTTTGATTTAAAATAAAGGTACCATCATCTTTTAAATCAATTAAATCTTTAAGTATTATATCCACATATTTAGGTTTTCCATATGGTGCTAGTCCCATAAGTTTATATTCTCCACTATTGACCTTAAAACCAGTATAATAAGTGAAAGCAGAATACAATAAGCCTAATGAATGTGGAAAATGTAATTCTTTTTTTATTTCTATTTTATTTTCCCTGCATACTGCTACTGTTGTAGTAGCCCATTCCCCTACTCCATCAGCTGTTAGCACTATAGCTTCATTAAAAGGTGATGGATAAAATGCACTTGCAGCATGGCTTAAATGATGCTCTGAAAATAATATTTTTTTCTCATCTTTAAAATTTTTGTCATGTTTTTTCAAAAAATCTAGAATCATTTTCTTTTGAAATAATTTTTCTTTTAACCATATAGGCATAGCTTTTGAAAAAGATTGAAAACCTCTGGGCGCAAAAGCAACATAGGTTTCTAACAATCTCTCAAATTTTAAAAAAGGTTTTTCATAAAATACGATATGATTTACATCTGATAATTTTATTTTTGCATGACTAAGTACGAATTCAATAGCATTATATGGATAATTCGAGTCATGTTTTTTTCTTGTAAATCTTTCCTCTTGAGCGGCAGATAATATTTGACCATCTTTAATTAGTGCTGCGGCACTATCGTGATAAAAAGCTGATATACCCAAAACATAAGACATTTTAAAATATTGTATATACGAAAGGAGCTACAGCGGTTCCTTGTGTAATAACAAATAATCCACCAAATATTAGTAGCGCTAATAAAATTGGTATTAACCAAAATTTTTTTCTTACTAATATAAATTTGTATATTTCTTTTAAAAAACTCATACTGATTAATTATAATAAATATTTTTTATATCAAGTTCATTCTTTTTTTCCAATTAATACAAATAATCCTCCATCTGAACCTAATGAATTAAAAATCATTGAAAATTGATTAAATATTCTTGTTAAATATGTTCCTCTGGATTTCAAAGTAAATATATCTTTATAATCATAATCAAAATCTGAAGATGGAATAGAACTAATAAATTTTATATTATTTTTTTTGAACCATTCAAGAACTTCATCAATTGTATGTAAGCTTTCAATTGGGTGTATATATTGATCTCTTATCCAGGCGTTTTTTTCATCTTCATCAAGTTTTAAATTTCTTAAAGTTGGATCAATTATTTCTAAGATTTTTTTTCCAAAAAGTTTATATATATATCTTCTAAAGATTGTTCTAAATCTTCCAATTTTATTGTACAAACCTATCAATATATATCCCTCTTTTTTTAAAGATCTTGTTAAAATTTCAAAAGCACCGTAAGGGTCTTTTGTATGATGAAGTACTCCGTTACTCCAAACAAAATCAAAATATTCATTTGCTAAAACATCATCAAAAATGTCTGCATTTATAAAATTTATATTTGAAATATTATTTTTATCAGTAAAGTCTTTTGCTAATTTTAATGAGTCTAAAGTAGGGTCCAATGCCACAACTTTATTATTTGATCCAATAGAAAAATAAATAGAAAGCTGACCAGTACCACAACCTACCTCTAAAATATTTTTTTTATGACCAATAAAATTTTTAAACTGAGCTGCAAGGAAATTTTTATCTCCTTTAGCTAATATTGTTTGTTTGTTATCGTTTTCTTTATAATTGGGAAAAGGCGTTTTTTTGTAGAATTCTACAACTTTTTTAGTTTCATTATCTTTAATTTCAAAAGTTAAAATTCCATTTGAAAGTTTTAGCTCTTTTTTTAAAAAATTTTCCACTAAAATTAAAATAATGCGTATATAAAAGGTGCTACAGCAGAACCTTGACTTAAAACAATAAGTCCACCAAAAGAAACTAGAACTATAATTATGGGTAATAACCAGTATTTTTTTCTAATTTTTAAAAAATTCCAAAATTCTTTAATAAAGCTAATCATTAAAATTGATTTCTCATATCCGACTTAAATTTATCTCTTTTTATCCAATAAGATTTAGAGTCTTTTTTTTTTAAATTTAGTAGATCTTTTTTAAATGCTCTCATTATAAGGCCTGTTGGTGTAACAACTATAAAGAAAACTAATCCCATAATTATTGGTGATATAAACTTGCCAAGAAACATTCCAAATTTAAACCACAGTCTATTCAGTGGTGTTAAAACTCTTGAATTAATAAGACCTAAAACTAAAAATAATAGAGAAACTATAAGTGACCAGACACGAAGATTTCCATCAAAAAAAAGTGGATAAACAGATATAACCAAAAAAACAATAAAAAATACTATTCCAAAACTTTTATTTGAACCTATCTTAATATCATTCATTTGATCAAATTGATTTTTGAGGTTTCATGTCAGCTTTATTTATACCTGCAACTCTAACAGGTTTTTTCATAGCATCTCTTCTAAAAGGTTCACCAAGTTCTTGGTTAAGTATAACCTCTATAAAAGTCGTAATTCCTTTTTTCTGATCCTCACATGATTTTTCTATTGCTCTTGTAGTTTCTTCCATTGTTCTTACTTTAACACCTTTTAATCCACAAGCATCAGCAACTTTAGCATAACTTAATTCTGGGTCTAGCTCTGTACCTACAAAGTTATTATCAAACCATAATGTAGTATTTCTTTTTTCTGCTCCCCATTGATAATTTCTAAATATAACCATTGTAATTGCAGGCCACTCCTCTCTCGCACAAGAGCTCATTTCATTCATACTTATTCCAAAAGCACCATCTCCCGCAAAACCAATTACAGGTGTATCAGGACATCCAATTTTAGCACCTAGTATTGATGGAAAACCGTAACCACATGGTCCAAATAAACCTGGAGCTAAATATTTTCTTGGCTTTTCAAATGTAGGGTAAGCATTTCCAATTGCACAATTGTTCCCAATATCACTTGAAATAATTACATCTTCGGGCATCCCAGCTTGGATTGCTCTCCATGCTTGTCTTGGAGACATTCTATCTTTGTCTCTTTCCCTTGCTTCTTTGTTCCAAACAGTGCCTTCATCATCATCTTCATGATCTAGACTTGATAATTTTTGTAACCACGCCGATTTTGTTTGATGAATTAAATCTTTTCTTTTTTGTCTGTCAGTATCTCCTGCATTAGAAGATAATTTGTCAATTATCTGTTGAGCTACTAATTTTGCATCACCACTTATTCCAACGGTTACTTTTTTAGTTAAACCAATTCTATCTGGATTAATATCGACTTGAATAATATTTGCTTTTTTTGGCCAATAATCAATTCCATATCCTGGAAGTGTTGAAAAAGGATTTAATCTTGTTCCTAAAGCTAGAACTACATCTGCTTTTGAAATTAATTCCATCGCTGCTTTTGATCCATTGTATCCTAATGGTCCAACTGCTAAAGGATGGCTACCTGGAAAACTATCATTATGTTGATAACCAGAACAAACTGGAGAGTCTAATTTTTCAGCAAGTTTTTTTGTTTCTTCTATTGCTCCACCAATTACTACACCTGCTCCAGATAAAATTACCGGAAACTTTGCTTTAGATAATAATTCAGCTGCTTTAGAAATTGCATCAGCACCTCCACCTTGTCTTTCTAGTCTTACAATAGGTGGCAACTCGATATCAACCACTTGAGTCCAATAATCTCTTGGAACATTTATTTGTGCTGGAGCAGAGCCTCTAATCGCTTTTTCAATTACTCTATTCAAAACTTCTGCCATTCTTGATGGATCTCTTACCTCTTCTTGATAACAAACCATATCTTTAAATAAATTCATTTGTTCTACTTCCTGAAAACCACCTTGTCCCATAGTTTTATTTGCTGCTTGTGGTGTTACTAATAACAAAGGAGTATGATTCCAATAAGCTGTTTTTATTGGAGTTACCAATCCAGTAATTCCCGGTCCATTTTGAGCAATAACCATAGACATTTTTCCTGTTGCTCTTGTGTAGCCATCAGCAATTAAGCCTCCATTAGTTTCATGAGCAACATCCCAGAATTTAATTCCTGCATCTGGGAAAATATCAGATATAGGCATGAAAGCAGATCCTATAATTCCAAACGCGTGCTCAATACCATGCATTTGTAAAACTTTTACAAAAGCTTCCTCTGTTGTCATTTTTGTCATTCGTAAAACCTTTCTATATCAATAATGAATAGTCTTTTTTAAAAATTAATTGTTAAATAATGCGATTAATATATAAGATTTTAGGAAATTCAAATAAACAAATCGACACCATATTTATGGCTACAGACATTATTATTCATGACCAAAAAGACAATGTTGGAGTAGTAGTTGTAGAAAAAATTGTTCCCAATCAAGACTGTTCATGCTGGATAATGGAAAATGATGGCTCCGTAAACATTCAATCAATAGATGAAATTCCTTTGGGACACAAAATTGCTATGACTGACTTGAAAGAAGGCGATACAATTTTAAAGTATGGTCATGATATAGGTAAAGTGGTTAAATCAATAAAAAAAGGGCAGCACGTGCATGTTCACAATGTTAAAACTAAAAAGTGGTAACTAAAATGGAAATTCCAAAAAGTTTTTTAGGTTATAAAAGAGAAAATGGAAGAGCGGGTACAAGAAATCATGTAATTATTCTTCCGGTGGATGATATATCGAATGCTTGTGCGGAAGCCGTAGCTAACAACATCAAAGGTACTATTGCTCTACCTCACTCTTATGGGAGACTTCAATTTGGAGCAGATCTTGAATTACATTTTAGAACTATGATTGGAACTGGAAGTAACCCGAATGTAGCCGCTGTGATCGTTATTGGAATTGAACCTAAATGGACAAAAAGAATCGTTGATGGCATAGCTAAAACAGGAAAACCAGTTGAAGGTTTTCATATAGAACGAACTGGAGATATTGGTACAGTAATGAATGCTTCAAAAAGAGCTCAAGAATTTGTTATGTGGGCTTCAGAAAAACAAAGAGAAGAATGTCCAATAAGTGACTTATGGATTTCAGTCAAGTGTGGAGAATCTGATACTACATCGGGTTTAGCTTCTAATCCAACTGTTGGAAATTTAATGGATAAACTTGAGCCTTTAGGTGTTCATTTATGTTTTGGTGAAACTTCTGAACTTACAGGTGCAGAAAAAGTTTGTGCATCTAGAGGTGCTACTAAAGAAGCTTCAGATAAATTTATGAAAACTTGGAGTTCGTATAATGATTTCATTCTTAAAGAAGCAACAGATGATCTTTCAGAAAGTCAACCTACAGCAGGAAATATTGCTGGAGGTTTAACAACAATAGAGGAAAAAGCATTCGGAAATTTTCAGAAAATAGGAAATTGTAAATTTATCGATGTATTAGAACCGGCTGAAGAACCAAAAAAAGGTAAAGGTTTATATTTTATGGATACTTCATCGGCAGCAGCAGAGTGTGTAACTCTTCAAGCGGCAGCGGGATTTAATATTCATTTATTTCCAACCGGTCAAGGTAATATTGTTGGAAATCCAATCGAACCAGTAATTAAATTAACAGCTAATCCTTTAACTGTTAAAACTATGAATGAACATATTGATTGTGATGTTTCAAAGATTCTTTCAAGAGAAATGAATATGTCTCAAGCTGGTGATGAGCTTATAAAAACAACCTTAAGAGTTGCAAATGGTAGATTAACTTGTGCTGAGGCATTAGGTCATAAAGAGTTTGTAATGACAAAACTTTACAGAAGCGCTTGATTAAAGCTTTAATTATTTTGAAATAATTAAATAATTAGAATCATCTATTCTTGAACTTATTTTGTAATTTATCTCTGAAATAAAATTTTCAAAGTCTACAAATTTGTAGTTAAAGTCTTTTTCAAAGTCTTTTTCATATTCAAAAATAATAGGCATTTTTTCTTCAAGTATAGTTTTTTTGGCACCCTTTAATACTTCTAAATCAAAACCTTGAACGTCAACTTTCATAAATGAAATTTTTTTATCAAAAACAATATCATCTATCTTAATAGATTTTACTCTTTCAATTTCTGAATTATTTTTGTCAATATTACTTTTTATTATTTCAATTTTATTTGAACCATACGTATTAAATTTAGATAGGTTAGCTTTTTTTATTTGAAAATTACTTGAACTGACGTTACCAACTAAATTGTTAAACAACTTTACATTTGCATTGTTTATTTCAGTATTTTTAGTTAAAATTTCAAATAGATATTTAGATGCCTCAAAACTATAAACTTCTATATTTTTCCCGAGTTTAGAAAAAAGTACACTCATTTGGCCAAAATTAGACCCTACATCAAGAACAATAGAATTTTCTTTTATGTGCTTTTTTGCAATTTCAAATACTTTTTTATCAAAAATTTTATTATCTATAATTTCATTTCTTATTAAATCTTTAAATGCAAATTGGGGTAAAAAATAATTTCCTGTTGAGGTTTTGTATAATTTTATTTTTTTTAAGTTAAAAACTTTGAGTCTTAGTTTTCTTGGTAAAAAATACAAATATCGTTTTGTTATAAAAAAATTTTTTATAACTTGAAAAAAACTCATTTTAGTATTTTATTTAGATAGATATTTTTTTCTGAATTTTGAAATTAATCTTCTTATAAATGCTGCACCAATTCCTAAAAAAACTGCAAACATTATTGAGAATAATCCATAAAAAAATGGCATGTCATTAGAAAATTCTTTAATAAACTTTGAAAAAAAGTTTAATTCATTGGATGAAACTATTGCTGTTGTAGTGGAAATTTCTTCTGCAAAGAAAGTATCATAGGCAATAGCTATACCTACAATAAGTAATAATATTGCTAATAATGCTTTTAATCCTGAACTATCAATTTGTTCACCTAGTTTTTGTCCAACCTGAACACCTATAATAGAACCAACCACTAGTAATAAAACCAACATCAGATCTATTGAACCATAATTGATAGAATGTAAAAAAGTAACGATTACACTAACAAAAATTGTTACAAATAAAGAAGTTCCTGGAACTAACCTTGTAGGCATTTTAATAATATAAATCATTGCAGGAACTAAAATAAAAGCTCCACCTATTCCCATAATTGCTGCAATGAACCCAACAGCTAAACCAATTATGATTGGAGTAAAAATACTTTCATATAGTTTAGACTTTGGAAATCTCATCCTGATTGGAAGACCATGAATCCAATAATGAACGTGTAACTTTTTTCTTTCTACAACATTTTTTTTGGCTTTATCAATTTCACCCAAGCTCTCAACTAGCATTAAAGTTCCAATTATTGCAAGTATGTACATGTAGGCCAAGGAAATAACTGTATCTATTTTTCCAATGTCTTTAAAATAGGTAAAAGTATAAATACCTAATGCTGTTCCTATTGAACCGCCAATTACAATCATAAAACCCATTTTGTAATCTAAAGTATTTTTTAACCAATGAGTGGTGGATCCTGACACTGAGGTAGCTAAAATATTATTTGCTTCATTGGCAACCGCATAAGCAGGAGGAACACCTAAAAAAATTAAAAATGGTGTCATTAGAAAACCTCCGCCAACACCAAATAATCCTGAAAGAACACCAACAAGCGCACTTAATAAAAGAATTTCAATTGGGCTTACAAAAACTTGAGCTATAGGTAAAAAAACTTCCATCTTATTATAATAACTTTATGTAATACTTATTTAAAAGTTATAAAAGTTCCAATTAAGATAACACCCCAACAAGCAGCTATAGCTGAAAAAATCCCTGTTTTAATAAAAGCTGTTTTTTTGTTAAAAATTTTATTTAGAATTTTTAAATTTGAAAGGCGCATCTAATCCCTGAATACACCTAGTAAAAAAATTGTCAAACTTTAATTAATATATTGTAGCCCCAAAGACCTTGATCTCATCATCCTCTACACCTAGTACCAGTCTACCCAAAAATTCTCCTGGTATTTCTTTATTAGTTTGTTTAATCAAAACGGTTATATGTTCTCCTCTCCTCAAGGTGCCAAAAGGTTCATATGTTTCATTCAAATTAGTGATAATCTTATTATTTGCCCACTGTTTACCAAGTTCCACTTCGTTAGCTCCGAACAACATTTGAGTAGAAAAATCTTTTGTAAATCCTCCATAATCTTTCATATTGGAAGCTCTAACTAAATTTTCCCAAAAGGGTTTACCTATTGCAAAAATCTCTTCGTCTGATTTTGCCAAAAGATCCATAATTACGATTTTTTTTAATTACTAAGATGCCTTCTTTTTCTCTTTTTCATCTACTATATGATAAACAGGAACTTTCTCCATAGTAAATTTACCAGTTTTAGGATCTCGTCTAGAAACTGTCAGACAGTGCCAATTATCATCATCAAGCTTCATATGGTCTCCCCTATAATAGTAGCCAGGCCAACGAGTTTCTTCCCTAAATAAAGTATGTTCAGTTACACATTGTGAAGTTAATGTTCTGTGTTTTAACTCCCAAGCTCTCATCAGTTGATGATAGTCCTCTGCACCTACATTCTCTAAATCTTCTTGAAGCCATTGTAGTAACTCGAGTGCTCTTTTTAACATATTACCATTAGTCATATAATTTGAGGTAATGCCTCCAACATATTCATCCATAATTTTTTGAAGTCTTTGTAGGCCTTGAATTGGTGAGATATAGCTAGGTGAAACAGTTCCACCAGTAATTTCGTTTTGAGCTACAGTGTAAGTATCTAAAGGTTTGTAAATAGCTTTTTTAAAATTATCACATTGATCATCTGAAACATTTATTCCCTCAGCTTTTTGATCTTGAATATATTTTACAGCTGCTTTTGCGGCTAATCTACCCTCAGTAAACGAACCAGATGAAAATTTATGAGCACTTCCTCCAACTGTATCACCAGCTCCAAAAAGTCCATCTATGGTCAACATTCTATTGTAACCCCAAAAATATTCTGGGGGAGATAAATCTTCTGGGCCACTCACCCAAGCTCCTGAACAAGTTGCATGTGAACCCATTACGTATGGTTCAGATGTTGTTAATTCAGGATTTGTATATTTTGGATCTATGTTTTGAGAAGCCCAAACAACTGCTTGACCAACAGTCATTCCTAAAAAATTTTCCCAACCTACAGTTTCTAAATGAGGATCTTGAAAAGCTTCTTTTGTTACCATGTGGATTGGTCCTCCACCAGCAGCTACTTCTTGAATAAATGCATGGTTTCTTAAACAAGTAGGAGTTGGATGATGATCAATATATTCACCAACTAACTCTTTAGTTTGATTATACCATTTTTTTTCATAATTCTCACCGTTTGCATTTTGAGTATAAGTTTTTAGATGTAAAAAATAAGCACCTACAGGACCATAGCCATCTTTAAATCTACATAGAACAATTCTATTTTCCATTTGAGTCATTTTTGCACCAGCAGCTATTGGTAAAGCATAAGCTGATCCATTACTCCATGGTGCGTACCATGTTCTTCCCATTCCTTCTCCAACTGCCCTGGGTTTAAAAACATGTGAAGCTCCGCCTGCAGCGACAATGACTGCTTTAGCTCTAAATACGTGGAAGTCTCCTGTTCTCATGTTAAAACCTACAGCTCCACCGATTCTATTTTTTTTAGCTTCATCCATTAAAAGATGAGTAACCATTATTCTGTTATAAATTTTATCAGCAGATTTTTTCGCTGCCTCAGCAACGATAGGTTTATAACTCTCACCATGAATCATAATCTGCCACTTACCTTCTCTTAAATATCTTCCTGTCTTCTCATTCTTCATCATAGGTAAACCCCATTCATCAAACATATGAACGGTGGAGTCTACATGACGAGCCATATCATAACCTAAATCTTCTCTAACCATTCCCATTAAGTCATTTCGCGCATACCTTACATGGTCCTCTGGCTGATTTTCATCCCATTGCATTCCCATATAACAATTGATCGCATAAAGACCTTGTGCAACAGCTCCACTTCTATCTATGTTTGCTTTTTCAACACATACAATTTTAAGATCCCTACCCCAATGTCTAGCTTCAAATGTTGCTCCTGTTCCAGCCATACCTCCACCAACGACTAAAACATCACATTCTTCGTAATGAGTTTTGTGTTTTGCCATTAATAATAAACTCCTTTTTTAAAAGAGTCTTTTGGAACTGATGGTAGTTCTTGATTTGTATTTAAACCCTCTGGTTCAGTGTAAAGTCTTTGAGAATTTATTTCTCCTTGATTAGGTTTATCACCTTCTGCAAGTTTTGGAATAAATTTTCCCCAGGGTTTCGTGGTTATTGGTGATACAAAGTTTTTCTCTGTTCCATTTCTAAATTTAATTTTCCAAGAGATTGTGCCTTTTTCTTCCTCTCTTCTTACTCTAACGCTATGACCCATTGGAGCAAAATCAGCGTAACCCCTTACATCTATTGCGTGATTGGGGCAGGCTTTTACGCATGAATAACACTCCCAACAAAAGTTTGGTTCGATATTTTTTGCACGTCTTATATTTTCATCAATATGCATAATATCAGATGGACAAATATCTACACAGTGTCCACAGCCATCACATCTTGTCATATATACAAAAGTTGACATAATTTATTTTTCTCCTTTTTTTAATAACATATCAATAGTGTTTTGGCTCTTCTCTTTTTATACCCAGGCCAAATTGTTCTGGTGCATCAGCTGGTGGTGGTAAATTATCTCTAGATCCATCAGCTTCAGCAAGATTTTTTTGTATTGCAGCTCCTGGTTTGTAAAACATATGTGCAAATTTTGACCAATAAACACCACCAAACAAAATTAGATTTGAGGCTACAAATAACGTTAAAAATAAATATGAAAGACCTATTTGTCCATTAAATTGAGTAAAGGACCAGGCCAAACCAAAAGTTGAACAAGCCAATAAAGCTAATACAAACAAATCTGCTTTTATAATTCTATACCATGGATGAGCTTCTGCAGATACATCAACTCTTAAAAAAAACCAAAACCAGTAACCACCTACACAAGTAAGAATTGCTCCAGCATGCCAAAGTGTAGACCACATGACTGAATCTGATTTACCAACGCCTGTATAACAAAAAACTAAAATTGCAGAGGATAACCAGAATAAAATTGTTCCATACATCCCTAAAACATGTGCAAGTCTTCTCTTTCCAAATCCAAGCTCAGAAGTTGTGCCAATGTCCACAACTGTTGTTTTAGCAATTATTGATGTTTTTTCTCCAATACCTAATTCTTTAGTTGCTGATAATTTTGCTTTTTTTGCATTGTTTAAAAAATATGTAAGATTTTTATGATGTACCATTTGGACAATCGTTCCCACTGCAATCAAAATTACCATAGCTATAATAAATCCTTGCATAGCAATAGGAGCTAAAGTCTCTGCTAAAATTGAAAATGGGTTTGTCTGTAACATATCCGCCTTATGTTATTTTATTTTTCAGTATTTTAATAGATTTTCTAGTCTATTTGAAAAAATAGATCAATTACTAACTCTGACCAATTTCTCTAATAACAGGCTATATTTTTCTTTTATAGTGTTGTTTATTTGGAATGACAGATCTTACTCCTCCCTGAGGGTTCTCTACATCATGTTCTCTACGTGGAATCAAATGAAGATGACAATGAAAAATAGATTGCCCTGACACTTTTCCAATATTAGTTCCCAGATTAAATCCTTTTACTGATTGATCCTGATCTAAAATTTCTTTTTTTACAATCTTGATTAGATCATTGCATGCAATTAGTTCATCATTTTTCATATCAAAATGATCTTTAATATGTCTTTTTGGAATAATCAAACAATGGTGTTTTGAGACTGGATAAGTATCATAACTAGCATAGGCTAAATCATTTTCATGAGCAATTCCGCTCAATTTAGTGTTACAAAATAAACATGGATTATTTGGATCTTTCATATTTTAAAATTTGTAGATATTACATTTTTTAATTGCTAATTTATATTGATTTAAAAAAATTCTATAATATTTAAAACTTTTCCTTTTCCAATTAATATGATTAATTCTTTTAACAGATGTCACGCCTTTGCCAGATCCAAGAAGTAAAATTTCATCATAATGCTTAAGTTCTTTTAAAAAAATATCTTTTTTAATGATATCTTTTATCTTTGATCTTAAATACTTATATGTTTGACCCTGATAATAATTTTTTTTTGGTGTAAAAACTTTTTTATCTCTTATAAAAATTAAATTTGATGTACCAGTCTCTAAAAGTTTACCTCTATTAACAATTCCTATATCTACTCTTGAGTTATCAATTTTTTTTAAATGAGAGAGTATATTTTTATATTTCAAATTCTTATATTCTGGCTTATCGCGTTTTAAATTAACAATTTTTAGTGAAAAATCTAGTTTTGGTGCAAGTCTTTTTCGCAAAGATATAGAAATTATTTTTCTGTTAATTGCTACTCTTAAGAGGTGATTGTAATAAATTTTTTTTGACAAATTCACATTAATAAGTTCAATAATATTTTTTCTTAAAAATTTTTTTTTTATTTTATATTTTATTAAAGAATTAACTAAATTATTTATATGATTATCAAAGAATAAAATCTTTGGTGGATTTCCAAAAATCCACATCGTAGTGAATATTCCATGATGCCCCCATAAATCTTGAAATTCAACTTCTTTAAGATTTTTAAGCTGATAGGATTTTTTTAATAAGAAAGTTACCATTGACTGTTAAAAATGACTCTGGGTGAAATTGAAATCCATAAATTTTATCTTTATTATTTTCAAAAGACATTGCTGTATTTGAATTTAAACATCTCATAGTTATCTCAAAATTTTTAGTTTTAAAAGGTTCTTTTAACCTTAAAGAATGATAACGACCAACTTTAAAATTTGATCCTTTTTTAAATAACGATTTATCATTAACAACTTTTACTTTTGACTGAAATCCATGGTAAATTTTTTTTTGCTCAATGATTTTTGCACCTTCGCAATACAATATTTGCTGAAATCCTAAACAAATACCAATAATTTTTTTTTTACCTTTAAATTCTTTATAAATTTGAGATGTTAATGGATAATTTTTTGGATTTCCTGGGCCAGGTGAAAAAACAATTACAGAAGCATTTTGAAGTTTTGATTTATTAATTTCGTTGTAATTATTACAGACAACTCTATCAAATAAAGAAAATTGATGAACTACATTGTGAGTAAATGAGTCATTATGGTCTATTACATAAATCATTTAAATAAATCTATTAACGCCTTTGCTTTGATATAATTTTCGTTAAACTCATTTTTAGCATTACTATCCACTACCACTCCAGATGCTACTGAAATTTCAGAAATATCTTTGTAATTAAGAATTGATCTTATAATAATATTGAAACGCATATCTCCATTAAATTTGATATATCCAAAACTTCCAGTGTAAATATTTCTATTTTCTTTTTCTTGATTATTAAGAAGGTTTAACGTGCTAATTTTTGGACATCCAATTACAGAACCACCGGGCATCATTGCTTTAATGATGTCTAGATTGGAAATATTTTTTTTTAATCTTCCATTAATTAAAGTAACATAATGAAAAAGATCTTTATATTCTTCAACGATTTTCGCTCTGGATAATTTTACACTCCCCACCTGACAAATACGTGAAAGGTCATTTCTTTCCATATCTACAATCATATTATGTTCTTTTGTTTCTTTAATGTTTTTTCTAAAATACCTTAACGCTTTATTTTTATTCATATTTTTATTTTTCCTAACAGTGCCTGCAATGGGCTTTGTTGATATTAAAGATCCTTTTTTTGTTATTAAATTTTCAGGAGAACAACTAATTATCGAGTAATTACTATCTCTAATCAAAAAAGCTTCGGGAGCTAAATTTGTTTCTGATAGTCTACAAAAAAAATCTAATGGATCGATTTTTGAGTAGGTCTTATATTTTGTGCATATTTTAATTTGGTATGTTTCTCCACTTTTTATTTTTTTTTTAAATTTATCAAAAATTTTTGAATAAGATTTTCTATTTATATTTATTTTAAAAATATTATTTTTTTTATTTATTTCATTATTTCTATATTTTAAATCATTTGAAAAAACTTATTTTTTTTTCTGGCTTATAAAAAATTCCTTTAGGAAAATTAATCTTTTTTTGATTTCTTAACTTTATGCCTATAAGATTATTTAACAATTCATAACCAAAAAAAACCAATAAACAAATCTGTTTGCCTAAAAAAATTTTTTTTTCTTCTGATTTAAAAATTGATAAATGTTTTGCTGATTTAATAAGATTTTTTTTGAAAAATTGGTGTATAAATCAAAACCATTTTGAGATTTATAAATTATATATGGCTTTTTAGACTTATGAATATCTGTTAGTAGATCTCGTTTATTCAATTTATTCTGCTTTTAATCTTAAAACTGGTTCCTCTTTTATTGGTAAATGAATTATTGCGGCAAATACAGATAAAGCAATTGCTAAATACCACGCATAGTCATAAGATCCGTAAAGATCGTGAAACAAACCTCCTAAATATGCGCCAAAAAAAGATCCTATTTGATGACTTAAAAATACTATTCCATATAAAAGACCTAAATATTTCGTTCCAAATAAATGTGCTACAATTCCGCTAGTAGCTGGAACCGTTGAAAGCCACAAGAAACCAAAACTTGCTCCAAATAAAAATGCACTCAAATTACTTGCTGGTGTAAAAATAAAAAGAATGATGGAAATACCTCTTAAAAAATAAATTCCGCTTAAAATAATTTTTTTACTCATTTTAGCTGAGAGGTAACCACTTAATAATGAACCAAAAATATTAAACAGACCAATCAATGACAATATAGCTGCAGCAGTCCAATCCTCGAGTCCTCTATCTACCACATACTTTGGTACATGAGTTCCAACCAGAGTAATATGAAAACCACACACAAAAAAACCTGATACCAACAAAACATAACTTTTTGTTTTAAAAGCCTCAGAAAGCGCTTCTTTGAATGTTTGATCTGATATTTGTTCCACACTTTCATATTTAGACGGGGATCTAACAAAATATGCTGCGATCAAACCTGTTAATAAAAATAACAAAAAAATGAATAAGGTATAATTCCAACCAAATTGAGAAAGGGAATAATTTGTAAAAATTGGGGAGAGAAAATATCCAAAAGATCCTACAGCTGTCACAAAACTCATTGCAATTGTTCTTGTTGATAATGGAAAATGTTTTCCAACAACTGACATCGGAATACTTATTGCAGTTCCACCAAGACCTATCCCTATTAATAATCCCATATGAATTTGAAAAAAAATACCAGTGTTTGGGCCGGTATATAAAAAATAAATACCAAGTGTATAAAATATAAATGCAGAAATTATAGCTATATGGCCACCGTAACGATCAGCAACTGCTCCAAAAATTGGACCGGTAATACCCCACATTAACATTTGAATGCCAATAGCAAAACCAAATGCAGTGTTGCTTATATTCAAACTCTCATTGAAATCTATAAAAAATAAACCAAAAACCTGTCTTACTCCAAGAGAGATCAAAACAACAAAACACGCGGCAATTAAGGTAATAATTGCTGTTCTAGATTTAAAGAAATTTTCTGATATCATTTTAAATGTCTTAACGCCTGCTTAATATCAGCTATTAAGTCATTTGGATCCTCTAAGCCAATGTGCAATCTTACAAGATGTTCATCCTTTGCTAAATTTAGATATTTTCTATTTCCTGTTTCTCTAAATTCTTGATGAAGAGCTAAGCTTTCAAAACCTCCCCAACTATATCCATAACCAAAAAGTTTTAGTGAGTTTACAAATTTTTTTACTGAATTAATATTTTTTGATTTTATTTTTAACCCCATAAGTCCTGAAGCACCTGAATAATATTTTTTCCACATTCTAAAATTATAAGAATCTTTTTTAAAAGGATACAGTAATTTAAATTTTTTATTCTTTGATAAAAAAGCAGCTACCTTTTTTGCATTTTCACTATGGCGATCTAATCTAACATCAAGCGTTCTTAGACCACGAGTTATCAAATAGGCATCATCTGGCCCTAACCTCAAACCTGTTATTCTCTCTGCGTTATAGACTTTTGAAAAAACTTTTTTATTAACTGCTAAACTACCACCCATAACATCTGAGTGCCCAGAATAATACTTGGTTGCTGATACAATTGACATATCAAAACCAAGTTTTATTGGTTTTAAAAAATAAGGGGTTCCCCATGTATTATCGATTGCAGTTAAAATTTTCTTTTTTTTGGCAATAGAAAGGATTTTTCCTAGATCCTGAAAATCAAATGTATTACTTCCAGGATTTTCGACAAATATCAATTTTGTTTTTTTTGTAATATTTTTTTCTAATGTTTTTAAATCTGTTGGATTATAGAAAATTGTTTTTATGTTAAATTCTTTTAAAAATTTTTCTGTAAGTAATCTTGTTGGACTGTACACAGGATCAGCTACTATAATTTCATCTCCAGGACGGGTTACACTGAATATTGCTAAAAATACAGATCCAAATCCAGTGGGTGTAGTAAAAACATGGTAACTTTCTTCAAGTTTGGTTAAAATTTTTTGTAGTATATACGTAGTAGAAGTTCCTTGACGTCCATAATCATAGTAACCACCTATTGGGTTTTTCTTAGCTTTAGCTTGGGTCTTTCTTATATGTTGCATTGATTTAAATATGATAGTCGAAGCTCTAACAACTGGTGGATTAACAGACTGATTGTGGAAATCTTTAGCTGTATGTTTCAAAAAAGTCTTAAAGGATTTATTCATAAAAAAATTGATAACTTTAAAGGACAATGCTATATCCAGACCATAATTTCAATTAAATTATAACTAAAGGAAAAAATGGGTTATCCAAAAAAACATAGAGGCCGAAGAAAAATGGGCTCTAAAAAGAGAAGAGCTAGAAAGAAAAATAAGAAAAAATAATTCTTACTCTATTTATGACCAGCATACAAAAAGTAAGGTCTATTGCAATTTGGATTTTTATAATACCTTTTTTCTCAGTAAATATATGTCTTTTAATTATTACTAATTTTCATCAAATTTTAGAACCTGGTGTTCCAATTTTTCCAACCTTTCCTTATTTAGATGGTGGAGTTTCAATAAGTAGAACTGTTAGAAATTTCCCTATGTATTTAATTTTTAAACCGGCAATGTTTCTTACCTCATATCTTTTAATAAAATATTGGCTTAATACAAAAAATATAATTTTTAAATTTAGGGAAAATCATAAAGATGCGAAAAAAATAATCTTTTTTGGTATTGGTTCTGCTGTATTGTTAACAATACACGCAATATTCTTAGGAATAAAATTTGATAATGATCTTTATAAATTGTTTAGAAGAGTAGTCATGTTATCGTTTATAATTTTCGAATTAGTAGCTCAAGCTTATTTAATAAAATTTTTCTATGAAATTAAAGAAAATTTAAAGGATTATATAAATATAATGTATCTGAAAATAAAAAGATTTCTAATAACTATCTTAATAATAATATCTATTATTACACTACCTTTTTTACCATTTGATAATTTCAAATTTTTAAAACATGCATTGGAATGGAATGTTTTTTTAGGTGTGATTATTTTTTATTTATTAACCCACTTAATGTGGAAAAAAGCTAACTCTTGATCCAGCCACCACCAAGAACTTTGTAACCTATATCGTCTTTTTTGTAAAAAACACATGCTTGACCAGGTGATATTCCATCTTCAGAAATTTCTAAATTCACCTCAGCTTTATTCTGATTGAGAATATTAATTTTTGCATTTAAAAGTTTGCCAGTAGATCTAACTTTAACGAAAATTTTATTTTTAAATTCTGACTGATTCACCAATAAATTTAAATTATTCAAATGAATAATCTTTTTTCCTAAACTTTCTCTTGGTCCTACAATTATTTCATTTTTTTCTGAATTAATCTTTATAACATAAAGAGGTTCTGTATTTGACAATTTTATTCCTTTTCGTTGACCAATTGTAAAATTTATTATTCCATCATGTACACCAATTACTTTGCCATCTTCATTTTTAATATTTCCTTTTTTTAAGGAGTCAGGTTTAAATTTTTGTATTACCGAAGCATAATCACCATTTGGCACAAAACATATATCCTGGCTATCTGGTTTATCCGCAACATTAAGATCTAATTCTTTAGCTATTTGTCTTGTATCTTTTTTTAATAGCCCGCCTAAAGGAAACCTTAAATAATTCAATTGATCTCTAGTGGTATTAAACAAAAAATAACTTTGATCTCTATTTTCATCAATTGCTCTGTACATGTTTGTTTGATTTCCAAACGTTATACTTTTTACATAATGACCAGTTATCATTGCATCAGCCTTCAAATCTTTTGATACTTCAAATAAATCTTTAAATTTTACTGTTTGATTACATTGAACACATGGTATAGGTGTTTCACCTTTTGAATAACTATCAACAAAATTATCTATTACTCCTTGTTTGAATTTATTTTGGTAGTATAAAATTTTATGATCAATATTTAATTTTTGAGCTACTCGTTTAGCATCCATAATATCTTGGCCTGAGCAACACTGTTTTGAAGAAGCCACTTCTTTTCGATCATCATAAAGTTTTAACGTAACACCTATCACATTATAACCATCCCTCTTCATCATACCTGCAACTGTTGAGGAGTCCACACCACCCGACATTGCAACAACAACAGTTGTTTCTGAGGATTTTTTATTTAATCCAATGGAATTTAATTCATGATTCATTTGGTGGTATTTATACCTATTTCTAATATAAGTTAAAATAAATGATTTTTGATTTTGAACCAGGTGACAAAGTAATTAATCCATCAAATAAAGATTGGGGAATTGGACAAATTCAATCAATTATTAAAGGGAAAATCACAGTAAATTTTGAAAATGTTGGTAAAAAAGTGATCAATGCTGACAACATAGAATTAAAAAAAATAAATGACACAAATTGATACAAAAAAAATTGTTACAAGTTTAATTGATATCTTTTTAGATGCAGGAAAAATTTCCTTAGATTTGAGAAACAAAGGTCTTAAAAAAGAAATAAAATCTGATAACACACCTGTAAGCAATGGTGATATAGAAGTAAATAACATCATAGTTAAAAAAATAAAAGAAATAACCCCCAATATTCCTATTGTGTCAGAAGAAACTACAGAAAATAAATCTTTAAATAACTTAAATGATTTTTGGTTAATTGACCCAATAGATGGCACTTATGATTATATAAATAACTTAGATGAATTTACAATTAATGCAGGGTTGATTATTAATAAGAAACCAGCTGCTGGATTAATATGTGCGCCTGCAAAAAAAAGAATGTTTTATTCATATGGAGAAAACTTTTCTTTTGAATTAATTAATAACCAGCCGATAAAATTAAATTGCTCAAATAATTTTGATAAAAATGAAATAAAGTTTGTTTCTTACTCAAATAAAATAAAGCCTGAAATCGAAAAAATTCACAATATGTACAATGTTAAAAAATGTGTCAGGATGAAAAGCTCATTGAAATTTTGTGTTATTGCAGCTGGGGAATTTGACGGATATGTTGCTGACCCAAGAGCGTGTGAATGGGATATTGCTGCTGGTCATGCTATTTTAAAACATGCTGGAGGATCTGTCACAGATTTTGATAACAATGAAATTTTATATGGAAAAAAAGATTTTAAAAATCCAAGTTTAATTTTAAAAAGTAAAAATCTACTCTAATGGATGAACAATTAAAAATCATATTGATTATTATTGTATCAGTTTCAATTTTTGGTCTTTTGATTTTTGTTTTTGTTAAAAATTATATTAAAGATAAAATTGATTACTTAGTTAAAAAAGACAATGAAAAAAAATTAAAGTAATTTTATAATTCTTAAAAAATCATCCTTTTTAATATTCATTACTTTTTTTGAAGTTTCAAAATCAAATCCATTTCTTGCTAATAATGATATATCTTTTTTATAAAACAATGGCCTATTATCCTCAGTTCGAGCTGGACCAATCCTTTTTTTTTTACAAATTTTTATTGCAGAAAAAAAATCTTGATCGGAGTTTTCATCTATTATTTTTTCAACTGTATCTTTAATAAATTCATTATTAATTCCTTTGCCAATCAAATAATTTCTAATTTTATTGATAGAGCTACCTCTTTGAATCATGCTTTTTGCCTTACTATCAGAATAAAATTTGTCGTTAATAAATTTATTTTTCTCCAAGTCTGATAATACTATATCAATTAAATTAGTAATATCTTGTTTTTTAATATTGGGCACTGAGGCTTTAAGATATTTTTTTAACAGGTAAGTCTTTAACTGTTGTTTAGAGGGGGCATATTTTTCAACATATAAAAAAGCGAAATTTCTCATTTCATCTACTGTTAGTTCTAAAGTTTTTTTTTTATTTCTTATAGGAATCATCTTAAGATTTAATATAATACATTTTCAAATGATCGAAGAAATTTATAACTATTTTAGTTTAGAAATGCTCTACTATTGGGTGAATTTGGGTGTTTTACCGTTTTGGTTAATACTAATTTTTTTTCCTAATTCAAATATTTCAAGATATTTTGTTACTTCAATATTTCCAATACTTATTCTATCTGGTTCTTACATTTTTGTTTTATATAAATCGTATTTAAATTCCTATGATTTTATAAATAATTTTAGCCTCTATCTTGGTATAAATTATTTATCTGATTTATTTACAAATAAATCTTATTTAATGATGTTTTGGATACATTTTGTATCAATCAATTTATTTGTTGGAGGCTGGATAGTAAAGGACTCACAAAAATTTTCTATGAATAAAATTTTATTAATATTGCCGCTTATTATTACTTATTTGATTGGCCCTATTGGTTTATTTTTTTACTGGTTGATCAGAATTTTTTATGCCAAAAATATAAATTTATATGACTAAATCATTGGAGTTTTACTTTGATTTTATTAGTCCATATTCTTTTTTAGCTTATAAAAAATTAAAATTTTTAACTAATAAAAAAAAAATAAATCTAATTTATAAACCTATTCTATTAGGTGGACTTCACAAACTTGGCGAAATAACGGCTCCAGCATTCAATAAACGTAAAATGAAAAATATGAAAAATGATTGCGAAATTATTGCCAAAAAAAATGGTATTGATTTTTACTGGAATACTAAATTTCCAATCAACTCATTATATTTGATGCGAGGCTATATAGCTATTGATAAAGAGTTTAAGCAAAAATATTTTGATATTTGTTTTGATGCTTATTGGAAAAATAATATAGACATTTCTTCAGAAGAAAATTTATGTGAAATTTTAAAGAAATGTCAAATTGAAAAAGATATCTTTTTTAAAAAGATAAATGATCAAAATATAAAAAATCAGTTAAAGGAATTTACTAATATTGCTTTTCAAAAAGATATTTTTGGTGCTCCAACATTTATTATTAACGATAAACTTTTTTGGGGGCAGGATAGATTAGAGTACGCACTAGATGAATATAACTCTTAAACAATCTTAAATTTACTTTGTCTAATAGCTCCAAATCCTCCATCTATATGAGATACATTTTTAAAACCCATATCTTTCAAGGTTTTGGCAGCTAAAGCTGACCTTAAGCCTCCAGCACAAAATAAAACCATCTCTTTATTTAGGTCCAATTTTCCGTCCTTAAAATACATGCTATCTGGATCTAACCAAAATTCTAACATGCCTCTTGGAATATGATTTGCTCCATCAACCTGACCTTCTTTTTGGAGTTCTCTAATATCTCTAATATCTATTAAATTACACTTATTATTATCAAACTTTTCGAATGCTTCATCAGTAGAAATAGTTTTTATTAATTTTAATGCTTCAGAAACAAGAGATTGAGATGATTTAATAGTCATAATACTGTAAATAATTATATCATAAAATTAAAAATATATGAGAAAACTTTTTATAAAACTTTGTAAAATTCTAGGTTTTGAAATTATTGATCAAAACAATTTTATTTCTCCAACACTAGATAAAGAATTAAATGAAGATTTATCCTTATTAAATAAAAAATCAATAGTATTACCTTTGGGTGAAGTAAAAATTACCAGAAAAGTAAACTCAATATTAATAATTGTAAGAATGAATACAGATATTGAAATATGGGATCAAAATAAAAAAAGATTATTTGAGAAACCAAAAATAGAGTATTCTAAACGATCAATAAATTCACTTATAAGTTCAATTAATTTTTGTCAAAAAAAATATCCAGATTTAGAAATTAAAACAGTCATAATAGATGATCACTCTAGTAAAGAAAATTTAGATAGCATTAAAAATTTAATTAAAAATAATGATGTAGAAATAATTCCCTTAGACCATAATAAGTACAAATCAGTAATTGCAGAGCAAAAAACAAAAGAAACTTTTTCAAATTTATCAAGCTTACTAAAAAGTTTTGAAACTGGGAAAGAAAAGGGTAAAGACTTGGTTTTCTTTTTAGAGGATGATTATCTTCATTTAAAACCAATGTTAGAGGAAATTATATCTTCATATGAAAGAATATCCTCTCAACTAAATAGAGATATATTTATGTGTCCTTCTGATTATCCTTATCTTTATATGGATAATCAAAAAACCAATATATTGATTGGGAATAAAAGACACTGGAGAACAATCGACAAAACACTATGCACATTTCTAACTAGCAAAGAATTAATCAATAAATATTGGGAAAAATTCTACCAAAATTGTTTAGATAGACACGATCCATTTGAAAAATATCTTAATGAAATTTATCAAAAAGAAATTTGTATATCTCCACTTAAAAGCTTATCCCTTCACTTAACAAATGTGAACTCAAGCTATGGTCTTTCACCGTTTATAGATTTCAAAAAATTATGGGATGAAAACAAAAGTTGATTTCAAAAAAAGCCCCACAGTGGGGGCTTTTTTATTTCTAACTAGAGGAATATGTTAGAGGGGCTCTTTGACTTAAAGTGTTGAATCACACAGAGAGCAAAGAACCCCTTTATTGTTAACAATTAGTCTCTTATTGCATATGCAATAACACCAGTTTCAGTTACATCAGTACCTTTGGATTCACCGTCTTTACTTAATCTAAGACCGACTGTTGCTTTCATGGTACTAAATATAATATACGCTACAATGAACACAAAAAGGTTCACTGATAAAACTCCGATCAATTGAGCACTGAAAGCTACATCTGAGTTTGTGATTGGCACGGCCAAGGTTCCCCAAATACCTGCAAATAAGTGAGCTGGTACCGCACCTACTACATCGTCTATTTGTAATGAGAATAGCAGTTTTGTACCATAAACTACTATTAAACCACCAACTGCACCAATTAAAATTGCTGCTAAAGGTGACGGCATTAGAGGTTCTGCTGTAATAGATACTAAACCACCAATACATCCATTTAACATTTGAATTACGTCTGTTTTACCAAAATGTAATCTCGTTATTACGGCTGCACCCATTACACCACCGGCACCAGCTAAAAATGTATTAATGAAAATAGTTGATACAGCTATAGCATCATCAGCAGTTCCCATTGCTAATTGTGAACCACCATTGAAACCAAACCAACCTAACCATAAAATAAATACTCCAATTGTTACTAATGGGATTGAAGAAGCTGCAAATGGCTTAAGTGGAGCTGGAGCACCAGACTTAGTAAATCTTCCAAGTCTAGGACCAATAATCATAGCACCAGCTAAAGCAGCCGCACCTCCAGTTGAGTGAACTAGAGTTGAACCAGCAAAATCAGAAAAACCTAACTCTGCTAACCATCCACCGCCCCACTGCCAACCCATTACGATTGGATAAATAATTCCTGAGAGAATTGCAGCGAATAAAAAGAATGGCCATAATTTAATTCTTTCAGCCATTGCTCCTGATACAATGGAGACTGTAGTTGCACAGAATACCATTTGAAAGTACCAATCTGAACCGTCTGAATAACCAGTATCTACTGCACTGGCATCTGACCATGGTATAAATTTTCCTATATATCCACCTTCTGGAATACCATAAGCTAAGTTATAACCTACCATCCAGAACATTATTCCTGCAATTGAGAATAATCCTATATTTTTTGCGCAGATTACAGATACACTTTTAGATGTAACCATACCTGACTCTAACATTGCAAATCCTGCAGCCATAAACATGACTAGGAATCCACAAATCAAAAATAGTAAGGTATTAAAAATAAACCCTACCTCGGCAGAAACAGTTGTTTCAGCCATACCTGCACTACTCATGTTTAATAAAAAAATTAAACTAATAAGCGGTGTAGTTATCTTTTTTAAAAATTTAGTCATAGAGACCTCCCTGTTTATTAGAGGTTATATTTTTAAAAATTTTATAAACTAACGTTGATTAGGAAAATTGGGTATGCGGTTTTTGCATATAGAAACAGCCTTAACACTATTTAGCATTAAGGCTGTAAAAGTTTGTTATCTATTAAAAACTTCTTTTAAAGCTTTAGCAGGTAAGAATTTAACCTTTTGAGATGCAGCAATTTGAATTTGCTCACCAGTTCTAGGATTTCTTCCAACTCTAGCTTTTCTCTTAGCCACTTTATAAGTTCCAAATCCAGCAATTTTAACTGAATCATCTGCTTTTAAAGCATCAAGAATAGTGTTGGTAATAGTATCAAAAGTTCTCTCAGCATCAGCTTTACTTAAATTTAAAGCCCCTGAAAGCTTGACGACTAATTGTTTTTTATTCATTTTAGCTCCGGTTTTATTAGGTTATTTACTATTTTTATCAAAAGTGTTGATAAATCAAGACTTTTTTTAGTATTAAAAAAAAAGTTATACACAATATGTTGTAAAAAAGTTAAATAAACATTGATTTTATTGACTTTTAGGGGATTTTAAAAATTAAAATTATCTCAGTAAACCGATATCCTTTAAGTCATTAAAAGTAGTAAAAAACATTAATGATAACAGTAAAAACAATCCGATTCGGAAAAAACCTTCTTGGGTTTTTTGAGATAACGGACGACCTAAAATTTTTTCAAACGCGTAGAACATTAGATGCCCTCCATCTAGCATTGGAATTGGAAATAAATTAATTAATCCTAAACTTATTGAGATATAAGCCATCATACTTACAAAAGCTAATAAACCGAATTCTGCTACTTGACCTGAAATTTTTGCAATTCTAATTGGTCCACCTAATTGAGAAGTGTCAGCTTTACCCGTGATCATTCCACCAATATATTTTAACGATGAAATAGTTACATAATAAACCTCATTAGTTGCATGAAATATTGCTTGTGCGGGTCCTAATTTTACATGATTGATCTGATTATTGTAGGCACCTAATTTAATACCAACCATTCTTTTATTAATTTTGTTACCTAGACTATCTTCACTTGGAATTAAGTCTGGTTTTATTTTGAAAGTTAATTCTTCATAAGAACGTTTTACTTTAAAATCTATAATTTCATCGATTGACATTGTAATATATTTAGAAACATCCATAATACTTTTAACTTCATTTCCATCTATTTCTAAAATTATATCATTTTCTTTGAGTCCACCTACCATTGCAGGGCTATTTTTTTGAACTTCATTGATAACTGCGGGGGTAAAATCTTTACCAACAAAGGTATAAATTGAAAAAAAAATAACCAGAGCTAATAAAAAATTAGCTAGGGGTCCACCAAAAACAATCAAAACTCTTTGGTATAAAGGTTTAAGAACAAAAAGTTTATTTCTATCTTCTTTGTTGTACTTTTGCAAAATTTTTTCCTGATCAGCTTGAGAAAAAACATTTCGGTCTCCAAAAAATTTTACATAACCTCCTAATGGAATCCAGCATATTTTCCATCTTGTACCATTTTTGTCATTCCATCCAAAAATTTCTTGGCCAAAACCAATTGAGAAATCGGTTACACCTACGCCATATTTTTTCGCGAAGTAATAATGCCCATATTCATGGATAAAAACTACAATCAATATTAAAATTATAAATGGAATAATATAGCTTAGCATATATTTAATTTTTTTTGATAATTTCTAGCCAATTTTTTATTTCACAAGTTCTGTTTTTAAAATCCAATTTTTTATCTTCTTCTTTTATATAATCAATATGTTTTTGAAAATCTTTTTCATTCTTAAAATGATTATTTTGTATGATTCTGTCTTTTCTAGCACTAGATAAACTTATCATTTGCCAGTATTCGTAGTCTGGATGATATTGCAACCCCCAAATTAAAGATTTTCCTGAAGTAAAATATAATCCCATCACTTTATTCACTTTATCACTAGATAATAAAGTGGCACCTTGAGGTATTTCACAAACCTCATCGTAATTAAAGGCCGGGGAAGTAAATTTTAATTTTTTGTTTTTATAAATAGAATTTTTTTGTCCATCTTGATTAATTTCTATATCAGTTGCTATTCCAATATGTGCTCCATTTTTTCCTGGAGCCACTTTTCCTCCTGCTGCAACAGAGCAAATTTGCAAACCCCAACAAATAGCTAAGATTTTATTTTCATATTTAAAACAATTTGATGCAAATTTGATATGCTTTTTTATTTCATTAGTCATATCATTTAATCTCATAGCTCCACCTGTAAAAATAATACCATGATAATTTTCGATATTTTCTAAAGCAATTTTAGTTTGATCATCATTTGTAGGATGAATAATTTTTATTTTGGAATTTGGTTCTAAATTTAAAACTAAATTTTTTAAATTTTCCGAACAGGATGTTTTGACAGACTTAATAAAAAATTCGTTATTTTTTGGATCATTTCCCTCAACTATAAGAATATTTAAATTATCCATTAAAAAAGATTTCCTGACATACTGTGTTGATACATTATTTTCATATCAGCCACAGTTAATTTTTTTGGGTTTCCTCCTGTAGACGGATCTTCTAAAGCCATTTTTGACAAACGATCTATGTTTAAATCTTTTTTATCTATAACTTCAGATAATTTATGTGGTATTTTTAATTTTTTTCTTAAATCTAAAACCCAATTTATGAAACCATCAAAAGATTTATCTTTTAATTCTAGATAATGACAAATCTTGATGATCTTATCTTTTATAACATCTTTATTATAAGTTAAAACATATGGCATGAGGATAGCATTTGATAATCCATGATGAATATTATTTAAAGCATTGATCGGATGACTTAATGAATGAATTGCACCTAAACCTTTTTGAAAGGAGGTAGAACCCATGCTTGCTGCTGTTAACATATTCATTCTTGCTTCAATATTTGATCCATTATTTACTGCTTCAAGCAACCACCTATTAATTAATCTCATTCCTTCTAGGGCAATTCCATCAGCCATTGGATGAAATCCTTTAGCACAATAAGCTTCTAAATTATGGGCTAATGCATCCATGCCAGTCGCTGCTGTTATTTTTGCTGGCAACTCTAAAGTTAAGACAGGATCTAAAATAACGATTGATGGTAAAAATTTTGGATGAAAAATAATATTTTTGACACCTGTATCTTCATTCAAAATTACAGACGCTCTTCCTGTTTCTGAACCAGTTCCAGCTGTGGTAGGAACAGCAACAATTGGTGCTATTTTTTCTGTATTAGCTTTAGTCCAATTATCTCCTACATCAACAAAATTCCAAATTGGTAAAGTTTGACCAGACATAAATGCAATTGCCTTTCCTACATCCAAACCACTGCCACCACCAAAAGCAATTACACCGTCACAATTATTTTTTTTAAAATACTCAACACCTTCATTAACATTAACACCCGTTGGATTTCCAACTACATTAGAATATAATTTAATAGAAAATCCCTCCTTTTTTAAATTAGATAAAACATTCTTGACCATATTAGATTTTGCGAGACCATTATCTGTTACGAGAAGAGGTTTTTTAATATTCAAATTTTTACAAGCAGAACCAAGATCTTTTATTCTATTTTCTCCAACCCACATTGTTGTTGGATAATTCCAATTATATTTTTGCATGTTAATTTTATTTTATAATGTAATTAAAAAAATGATATTAATTCAAGTTAAATAAGCTCTTCTTTTATAATTTCCTCTATTTGCTTTATCATTTTGGGCGCTGATTGCATTGTTGGATAAATTTCAAGCGCTTGTCGATAGCTTTTAATTGCTTTTTCATAATTTCCTAATTTAATATTAATAAGACCTTGACCAGCTAAAGCTCCAAAATGCCTATTTTCAAGTTTTAAAACTTCATCAATATCATTTTGAGATTTTTGAAATTCTCCAATTAGATAAAAAACTGTAGCTCTTTTATTCCAAGCTTCAGCCCAATTAGGATCTAAATCTATAACTTTTGAGAAAAGATTTATAGACTCTAAATATTTATTTGTTCTTACTAACTCTGATCCATTCTCAAGCATTTTGGTTAATTGAATATCTTTTGGGTGTGTGCTCCAAATTTTCCAAATTTTTTGCTCAATCTCAATACTTGATGAGGCGTTTTTAATTTTCAAATTATTAAATAATTTGTCTAATTCTGATTTTTGGCTATCTGCGAATAAATTGGATGTAGAGATAAAGCTTAAAAAAATTATAAAAAAAATTTTATAGATTGCAGTTTTCATTGAAAAAACCTCAAAAATATAACCCATAATGAACTATCAGACTAGATACTTTAATGCTTAATTCACATACCGTCTGTAGGTTGAATCAACACAGGGAGAAATATGAGTAGATCAAAATCGCTCTACAATGCAGATTTAGCACCAACTCCATCAAATAAAAAAAATTGGGGATGGTTCGAGATCTTTAACGTATGGGCAAACGATGTACAAAGTTTATTTGGATATACTTTGGCAGCATCACTATTTATAGCCTCAGGGTTAAATGGTTGGGCAGTATTTTTAGCTTTAATACTCGCTGGCTTTTTTATTATGTGGTTAGTAAATTTATCAGGTAAACCAAGTGTTAAACATGGTATTCCTTATCCAGTATTCGCCCGAGTAAGTATGGGTGTATTTGGTGCAAACTTTCCTGCAATGGCAAGAGGGCTTGTGGCAATGTTCTGGTATGGAGCACAAACATATGCAGCATCAACTGCTGTGGCACTTCTAATTACAGCTATTACTGGCAATCCTGGAACTGAAATGTTTTTAGGAATGACAGGAGTAATGTGGGTATCATTTATATTTGTGTCAGGATTCCAAGTTTACTTATTTTGGCAAGGGATAGATCTTGTAAAAAGATTCTTGAACTTTGCGGGACCAGCAGTTTATGTTGTGATGGTTTTACTGATGTTAGTAATTTGGTTTAAAGCTGGAGGAAGCCTTTTATCAGAAGTTGGAGAAATATTTTCTGGTGGAGCACGTTCAGGTGGATTTGAAGGTTTAGGTTCATTTGGTGCTTTCCTAGCAGTATTTTCAATAATGGTTGGATATTTTGCTGCTGTAGTAATTAACTTCGGTGACTTTGCTAGATTTGTTAAAAATGAAGATGAAATGAAAAAAGGTAACCTATGGGGATTAGTAGGTAACGTAGTTTTCTTTTCATTCATCACTTTAATGATTACTGGTGGAACGATTGCTATCTTCGGAGAATATGTAGCAAGTCCAACAGATATGGTAGCTAAAGTTGATAACATTGTATTAACAATTGTTGCAGCATTTGCATTTTTTGCAGCAACAGTTGGTATTAATATGGTTGCAAACTTTATACCTCCTGCATACGACCTTGCAAACTTAATACCAAGCAAAATCAATTTTAGGATTGGTGGTTTAATAACTGCTGGCTTTGGTTTTGTAATTGGTGGTTTGTGGGTTGCAGTAATCACTCAAATGGGAATGTTTCCATTTGTAAACACTTTAGGCGCAATTTTAGCTCCTGTATTTGGTATTATGATTACTGATTACTATATAATTAAAAAACAAAGATTAGATGTTGATGATCTATTTAGTGACTCACCTAATGGTAAGTATCACTATAATGGTGGTTTCAATGGAAAAGGAATGTTAGCTTGGGTGCTATCAGGATATATAGCTGTTGGTACAGTATGGCCTAACATTTTATTCATGGGACTAGATGATTTCTTTGCTAACTTAGGTGGCGGCGGAGGATATGCTTGGATAATTGGAGCAGCATTAGGTGCTTTGATTCACTTAGCAATATCATCTTCAAAAAGATAATTAAATTTAAATTAAAGCCCATCAATTTTTATTGGTGGGCTTTTTTTTATGCTTTAAATTCTAAAGTAATATTTTCTTTATTTAAATCATAGAGAACGAGATTCTCTCCTTCACCCAATCTATCTACAACTAAAAAATTCATATCTTCAGTAGAGATTAATGGAAAATGCCAAACACCTGGATTATAATTTACACCAATTCCTTTTGGAATAATAAAAGATTCAATCTTATTTAAATCTGGCTTATCCCCTTCAGGAGCAACAAAGGCTAAAAAAGTTGTCTCTTTCATTGGAATAAAAGCTTGGCTCCCTAATGGGTGTTTTTCCATCATATCAACTTTCATTGGAAAAGATCTTTTAAGTGCTGAAAAAATACTAATAGTAGACTCGCCATTATCTTTTTTAGTATTTAAATTTGCAATTCCATCATATCTTTTTGCATATCCATTATTAATTTCAATTGGTTCGATATCAGCAGTTGTTATCATATCACCAAACTTCTTAAAATTTTCTTTAGTAATGAGCTTTGGCTTTATAATTAAGTCTGTCATATTTTTTTACCAAAAATTCTAAATCTAGAAATACCACCGTCAGGAAAAATATTTATTTTGATATGGTTAATCTTATCTTTTTTCATTAAAGAATTTTTAAATTTATGAGTTTTATTAGCCGATAATTTTGTGTTCTTTAATAAATATTTCCATTTATGAGAGGAACTTACAACTTGTTTAGAATTTTTAGATGGCAAATAAGCTGCTTGTAAAGAACAAAAACTGGGATAATTTCCTTTAAAATGATGAGTTGAAATTTCAATTTTATCAATAGAGTTTCCATCGATAGAATTCAGAATTAACCAGTCATTTCCTTTACCTCTTCGTCTTCTAGTTTCCCAGCCATCTCCCATATTTTTTGCTTTGCCAGGAGCTAAAATATTTTCAGCTTTTCCGAAGTGTTCATTATTGCAAGCAATAACTGATGCTCCATCTAGTAATGAAGCAAGATTTATTTTTTTATTCTTAAATTTTTTTGATTTTGCAATTGAACCATATAATCTTAATCTAGCAACTCCACCATCAGGAAAAATGTTAAATTTAATATGTGTAAATACTTTATTGTTTTTGACTGAAAAAAAATGATGTGAGTTAGCTTTAACTTTTTTTTTTGAAAGAATTGAGGTCCATCTAATTTGTTTAATTTTATTTGAATTGGAATTAGCTCCCTCAATTGAGACCATTGAAGGTTGATTACCATTAAAATGAGATGTATCTACATCAATCTTAGAAATTTTTCCTGGCTTACCTAATTTTAAAACAACGTAATCATGTCCTGATGTTCTTTTTCTTCTAGATTCCCATCCATCCATCCATTTTCCGTGTTTATCAAAAACACCCTCTTTAAATACAGGTATAGTTGGGCTAATAATTCTATTAGCTGAAGCAAAAAAATCATCAGTTTTATAAATTACTTTTGTACCCAGTCTTGGTTGAGCTAAATCTATTAATCCGTTAGTAAATATTATTTTTTCTTTCATATTATGAGTAGTTTTTTATCCAATGTTTAGCTATATCAATTCTTTTACAAATCCATACATCTTCAAATTTTAAGACATAATCTAAAAATTTTTTTAATGACTGAATTCTACCGGGTCTACCTATTAATCTACAATGTAGTCCAACTGACATCATTTTTGGACTTGTTTTGCCTTCTTCATATAAAACATCAAAACTGTCTTTTAGATAATTATAAAAATGATCACCAGTATTAAATCCTTGATTTGTTGCGAACCTCATATCATTATTATCCAGAGTGTAAGGAATAATGAGTTGTCTTTTTTTACCTCTCTGTTCCCAATATGGAAGATCATCACTATAACTGTCACTATCATATAGGAAACCGCCATCATCAAAAACCAAGT
>CACNWC010000011.1 GCA_902624075.1 uncultured Pelagibacteraceae bacterium
GCTCCAAGAGGATCACCAAGACAATCTGATGTGATGATTGTAGCTGGAACATTAACAAATAAAATGGCTCCCGCGCTAAGAAAAGTTTACGATCAAATGCCTGAACCAAGATATGTTATTTCGATGGGTAGTTGTGCTAATGGAGGTGGCTATTATCATTATTCTTATTCTGTTGTAAGAGGTTGTGATAGAATTGTTCCTGTGGATGTTTATGTTCCAGGATGTCCCCCTTCCGCTGAAGCTCTTCTTTATGGAATAATGCAATTACAAAAAAAAATAAGAAACAAAGGTTCTTTTATTAGATAACTTATGAATTTAATTGACCTAGAAAAAAAAATTAACTCTGAGTTAACTACAAAAATTAACAAAACAGAGATTAAACATAATCAAATTTATATTGAAATAGATAAAGATGACTTGATCGATGTAGTTTTGTTTCTAAAAACAAATAAAGATTCTAAATTTAAACAACTTATAGATATTACTGTTGTAGATTATCCTGAGGAAACTCAAAGATTTAAAATTGTTTATTTATTTTTAAGTCATGAGTTTAATCAAAGAATGATTTTAAGTTATTATATTAATGAAAATGAATTAATTTCTTCTTTAACAACAATTTTTCCTTCTGCAAATTGGATGGAAAGAGAAGTTTTTGATATGTATGGAGTCAACTTCAAAGATCACCCAGATTTGCGAAGAATTTTGACTGATTATGGTTTTGAAGGACATCCATTAAGAAAAGATTTTCCATTAACTGGACATACAGAAGTTAGATATAGCGAAGATAAAAAAAAAGTTGTTAATGAACCTGTTAAATTAGAACAAAATTATAGAAACTTTGATTATGAAAGCCCTTGGGAAGGGACAAAATATATTAAAAATCAAACTGATAATAATGACAAAAAAAATTAAAAATTTAAATTTAAATTTTGGCCCTCAGCATCCAGCAGCACATGGGGTGTTAAGGCTTATACTAGAACTAGATGGTGAAGTTGTTGAAAAAGCTGATCCGCATATAGGTTTGCTACATCGTGGCACAGAAAAATTAATTGAAAATAAAACTTATATGCAAGCCGTTCCTTATTTTGATCGTTTAGATTATGTAGCTCCAATGAATCAAGAACATGCTTTTGCACTAGCAATAGAAAAGATTTTAAAAATTGAAGTACCAATTAGAGCACAATTTATAAGAGTTATGTTTTGTGAAATTGGAAGAATTTTAAGTCATATTTTAAATGTAACCACTCAAGCTTTAGATGTTGGTGCTTTGACACCATCTCTTTGGGGATTTGAAGAAAGAGAGACATTAATGACTTTTTATGAGCGAGCATCTGGTTCTAGGTTGCATGCAAATTATTTTAGAGCAGGTGGAGTGCATCAAGATCTTCCAGCTGGATTAGAAGCAGATATTTTAAAATTCTGTGAAAATTTTCCAAAAATTATAAATGATTTAGAAAATTTATTAACAGACAATAGAATTTTTAAACAGAGAAATGTTGATATTGGAATAGTTACTAAGGATGATGCTTTAGACTACTCTTTCTCAGGTGTTATGATTAGAGGATCTGGTATTCCATGGGATTTAAGAAAATCGCAACCTTATGATTGCTACAATCAATTGGATTTCAAAATTCCAGTGGGTAAAAATGGAGATTGTTATGATCGTTATTTATGTAGAATTGAGGAAATGAAAGAGAGTGTATCTATAATAAAGCAATGTTTGGCAAAGATGGAAAAAGGTCCAATAAAAACTTTTGATGGAAAAATATCACCACCATCAAAAAAGGAAATTAAACAATCCATGGAAGCGTTAATTCATCATTTTAAATTATTCACTGAGGGATATCGAGTTCCCAAAGATGAAATTTATACTGCTGTTGAGGCACCCAAGGGAGAATTTGGGGTCTATTTAATTTCAGACGGAACAAGTAAACCCTATAAATGCAAGATTAGGGCACCAGGATTTTCTCATTTGCAATCAATGGATTACTTAATAAAAGGTCACATGTTAGCTGATGTTCCAGCTGTCCTAGGTTCACTAGATATAGTTTTTGGAGAGGTTGATAGATGAGTTTAAAAAGACCTGCAAAAAATCAACCAGAAAATTTTGAATTCAATTCGTCTTCTTTAGAAGCTGCTAACGATATAATTTCAAGATATCCTAAAGGCAAACAACAAAGTGCAGTAATGTCATTACTTTATATCGCACAAAGACAAAATAATAATTGGATACCTTTAGCAGCCATGAAGTATATCGCTAAATTTTTAGATATGCCTTATATAAAAGTTTATGAAGTAGCTACATTTTATTCAATGTATAACTTATCACCTGTAGGGAAATATTTTATTCAAGTTTGTACAACAACACCATGCATGATTAGAGGAGCAAATAAATTAGTTGAAGCTTGTAAGGAAAAAATTTCAGAAAATGAGTCGGAATTATCAGATGACAAAAGCTGTTCATGGACAGAAGTTGAATGCTTAGGTGCATGTGTGAATGCTCCTATGATGCAGATAAATGATGATTATTATGAAGACCTTGATAAAGAAAAAACTTTAGACATTTTAGACAAGATATTAAAAGATGAAATGCCAAAACCAGGTTCTTATAGAGGAAGAGTGAATAATGAGCCAGAGAATAATAGAAAAACCCTTTTGGAGTTAAAAAATGCTTAAAGACAAAGATAGAATTTTTCAAAACTTATATAATGATTTAGGATCAGATTTAATATCATCACAAAAAAGAGGTGATTGGATTAAAACAAAAGAACTGACCGACAAAGGTAGAGATTGGATAATAAATGAGATTAAAGAGTCACAACTAAGAGGAAGAGGTGGCGCTGGTTTCCCGACCGGTTTAAAATGGTCTTTCGCCCCAAAAGAAGTCGGATCTAGACCACATTATCTAGTTATTAATGGGGATGAGTCTGAACCGGGCACATGTAAGGATAGAGACATTTTAAGATTTGAACCACATAAATTAATTGAAGGGTGTTTATTAGCTTCTTACGCAGTTCAGGCACATGTCTGTTACATCTATATTAGAGGAGAGTATTTTGTTGATGGTCAAAAGTTACAAGCTGCAATTGATGAAGCTTATGAAAAAAAACTAATTGGAAAAAATGCAGCTGGGACCGGATGGGATTTAGATATTTATATTCATTATGGAGCAGGAGCTTATATTTGTGGAGAAGAGACTGCATTACTTGAAAGTATTGAGGGAAAAAAAGGTCAACCAAGATTAAAACCACCTTTTCCAGCATTAATAGGACTTTATGGATGTCCAACTATAATTAATAATGTTGAAACTATAGCCGTTGTTCCAACAATTCTTAGAAGAAGTGGAAAATGGTTTGCGTCATTAGGTAGAGATAAAAATACTGGTACGAAAATTTTTTGTATATCTGGAAATGTTAATAATCCATGTAACGTTGAGGAGGAGATGAATATTCCTTTAAAAGAGTTAATAGAAGTTCACGCTGGTGGTGTTATTGGTGGATGGGATAATTTACAAGCTGTAATTCCAGGTGGATCATCAATGCCATTAATACCTAAAGAGAAATGTGAGACATTAACTATGGATTTTGACTCTTTGGTTGCAGAAAAAAGTGGATTAGGTACTGCTGGAGTAGTTGTCATAAACAAAGATCAAGACATCATTAAATGTATGGCTAGAATTGCAAGATTTTATAAACATGAAAGTTGTGGTCAGTGCACACCTTGTAGAGAAGGATCTGGCTGGATGTGGAGAATGCTTGAAAGAATGGCAAAGGGAGAAGCCTCAAAAGAAGAGGTAGATATGTTAGGTGATGTAACAAAACAAATAGAAGGCCATACTATCTGTGCTTTTGGTGAAGGCTCATCTTGGCCTGTGCAAGGCTTATTGAGACATTTTAAAAATGAAATTAAAAGAAGAAATAAATTCGATCCAATAATAAAAGAGAATAAAAATATTCCTTATTTAGTAGATCAACACTTATTAGATAAAAATGCTTAAATTAAAAGTAAATGATATTGAAGTTGAAGTTGAGGAAGGATTAACTGTTCTTCAGGCTTGTGAAAAAGCTGGAGCTGAAATTCCAAGATTCTGCTATCATGAGAAACTTTCTATAGCTGGAAATTGTAGAATGTGTTTAGTTGAAATGGAAAAATCTCCAAAACCAATAGCTTCCTGCGCAATGCCAGCTGCTAATGGAATGGTTATAAAAACCAATACTCCAAAAATTGAGAAATCTAGAAAAGGTGTAATGGAATTTTTATTAGCAAACCATCCTTTAGATTGTCCAGTTTGTGATCAAGGTGGTGAATGTGATCTTCAAGACCAATCGATGTTTTATGGAATAGATAAATCAAGATACAAAGAAAATAAAAGAGCGGTACCAGATAAGTATATGGGTCCGTTAATTAAAACTCAGATGACAAGATGTATTCATTGCACAAGATGTGTGCGTTTTGCTACTGAGATCGCGGGAGTCCCAGAATTAGGTGCGATTGGAAGAGGTGAAGATATGCAAATCACTACATATTTAGAACAATCAATTCAATCGGAGTTATCTGGTAATGTAATAGATCTTTGCCCTGTAGGAGCACTAACCTCAAAACCTTATGTTTTTGAAGCTAGACCATGGGAATTGAAAAAAACAGAGACTATAGATGTAATGGATGCAGTTGGATCGAATATAAGAGTCGATACCTATGACTGGGAGGTTAAAAGAGTATTGCCAATTATCAATGAAGATATTAACGAAGAGTGGATTTCTGATAAAACAAGATATGCATGTGATGGATTGTTAAATCAAAGGTTAGACACACCATATATAAAATATAATAAAAAATTTGAAAAAGCTTCATGGAATGAAGTTTATAAAATTATTAAAAGTAAAGTTGAAGGCACAAATAAAACTGAAATATGTGGTTTTGTAGGTGATTTAACAAATATGGAAGCCAGCTTTATCTTTAAAGAATTTTTTGAAAGAACTTTAGGAACAAAAATATACGACTCTAGATATAAAAATTTTTTTGTAGATCATGTGTCGAGAGAAAATTACATATTTAATTCTACGATAAATGGAATTGAAGATTCGGATTTAATTTTATTAATTGGTACAAATCCTAGATTTGAAGCCACGATGTTAAATGCTAGAATAAGAAAAGCCTATTTAAACAATAATACTCAAGTAATTTCATTGAATGATATTGGAGACCTCACTTATCCGTACCAAAGACTAGATGGTAAAACTCAATCTATTAAAGATATTATAGAAAATAAAAATCAAATATCAAAAGCAATAATAAATTCAAAAAAACCAATTATTATTTTCGGTGAATCATTTTTAAATTTGAAATCAGCAAAATATTTATTTTTTGGTTTAAAAAATTTTTTGATCAAAAATAATAAATTTTCAGACAATTGGAATCCATTGAATTTATTGTCTGCTGATGCAGCATCAGTTGGAAGTTTAGATTTAGATATTATTGATGAAACTAACGAAATATTTGAAAAGCTAAAAGAGAATAAATTTAAAATAATTTACTTACTTGGTCAGGATAATTTAGATTTCAATAAAAAGGATGAATTTATAATTTATCAAGGTAGTCACGGAGATAGAGGTGCAGAAATTGCAGATATTATTTTACCTGGAGCAGCTTATACTGAACAAGTTGGACATTATACAAACTTAGAAGGAAAGATTCAAAAAGCATATAAAGCATCTTACCCGCCTGGTGATGCCAAAGAAGATTGGCAAATTATTAATGATCTCTCTGAATTTATGAATAATAGAAAACTTTTTAATGATAAAGATGAACTAGAAAGTAGTATGTTTAATTATTTAAAATTAAAAAAAGAAAAAGAAAAATCAGGCTTAAGTCAACCACACGAACAAAATATTTTTGAAAATGAAATTTTAAAAATAGATTATAAAGAATATTATTTTTCGAATGTAATTGCTCGATCATCTAAAACAATGTTAGACTGTAATAATTCAAAACTTGGTGTGAAAAGAACTGGAACAGAAGGTTAAAAAATGGATTATTTAAGCACTATTTTGCAAGAAATTTATAAGATTTTATTTTTACTTATCCCAGTCTTAGTTTCAGTTGCCATGATAGTGTGGTTAGATAGAAGGGTTTGGGCTTTTGTTCAAAAAAGACAAGGTCCAAATGTAGTTGGGCCTTTTGGATTATTACAATCTTTAGCAGACGCATTAAAGTATATTTTTAAAGAAATAATTATTCCAGCAAGTTCCAATAAAGTTATTTTCATTCTCGCGCCAATAATAACAATGACTTTAGCTTTAATTGCGTGGGCTGTAATTCCATTTGGTGAAGACCAAGTTTTAGCAAATATTAATGTTGGAATTCTTTATATTTTTGCAGTTTCTTCATTAGGTGTTTATGGAATTATAATGGGAGGATGGGCCTCCAATTCTAAATATCCTTTTTTGGGAGCAATAAGATCTGCTGCTCAAATGGTATCTTATGAAGTTTCGATAGGTATTATCATCATCAATGTTTTACTATGCGTCGGTTCTTTAAATTTAAATGATATTATTTCTGCTCAAAAAAATATGTGGTTCATTATTCCACTTTTTCCAATGTTTGTAATATATTTTATTTCAGCTTTAGCTGAAACCAATAGACCTCCTTTTGATCTCCCTGAAGCTGAGGCTGAGTTAGTTGCTGGCTACCAAACAGAATATTCAGGTATGATGTATGCAATGTTTTGGCTAGGAGAGTATGCGAATATTTTATTAATGTGTGCTTTAGGGTCAATTTTATTTTTGGGAGGATGGTTACCACCAGTTGATTTGTATCCATTGAACTTAATTCCTGGAGCTATATGGTTAATTTTTAAAATTTTATTATTATTTATCTTGTTTGCATTGGTTAAAGCTATTGTTCCAAGATACAGATATGATCAATTAATGAGACTTGGATGGAAGATATTCTTACCATTCTCATTGATTTATGTTGTATTAACTGCAACTTATCTTTTTTATTTTAATCTTTTACCAGTTATCTAAATGAAAATTACAAGATTTTTTAAGACAATTTTAATGACTGATTTTTTAGGAGGATTATTTATCGCTATAAAAGAACTATTTAAATCAAAGAAAACAATTAATTACCCATTTGAAAAAGGAAAAATTAGCCCAAGATATAGAGGTGAACATGCTCTAAGAAGATATCCTAATGGCGAAGAAAGATGTATTGCATGTAAATTATGTGAAGCTGTATGTCCAGCTCAAGCAATTACTATTGAATCATCTCAAAGATTTGATGGAAGTAGAAAAACGACCCGTTATGATATTGATATGATGAAATGTATTTATTGCGGGCTATGTGAGGAGTCTTGCCCGGTTGATGCAATTGTTCAAGGTCCAAATTTTGAATTTTCTACAGAAACAAGAGAAGAGCTTTATTACACAAAAGAAAAACTTCTTGATAATGGAGACAGATGGGAAAATATTTTAGCAGCAAACATTAAAAGTGATAATCCTTATAGATGATTTTATGATAGCTCATGCAATATTTTTTTATATATTTTCAATAATTGCAGTTATTTCAGCCATAATGGTTACAGCATCAAAAAATACAGTTCATTCTGTATTCTTTCTTATATTAGATTTTATTAGCATTTCATGCTTATTCATTATGATTGGAGCAGAGTTTCTAGGAATGATAATGTTAATTGTTTATGTTGGGGCAGTGGCTGTATTATTTTTGTTTGTAGTCATGATGTTAAATGTTGCTCAACAAAAAAATCAGTGGTTTCAATCAAAATCAAGTTCACGACATATACCTATTGGTTTGATCATAAGCACTATTATATTTTTCGAGTTGATAATTGTAGTAGGTGGATGGAAATATAAACCAGATTTAGTCAATTCAACAAATTTATCTTTTACGAGTGATTTAACTAACACACACTCTTTAGGAAAAATTTTATATACTGATTATATTCATATCTTCCAAATAAGTGGAATGATTTTATTAATTTCAATGATAGGAGCAATTGTTTTAACATATAGACAAAGAGAGGGAGTTAAAAAACAAAGTTATTTAAAACAAATTTCTAGAGAGAGATCTGAAGGAGTTGATGTCCTTGATATTCCATCAAATAAAGGTGTTAAAATTGATGAGTGAAATTGGCTTAGGACATTATCTTACGTTAAGTGCAGTAATTTTCAGCATTGGTGTTATTGGAATTTTTTTAAATAGAAAGAATATTATTGTGATTTTAATGAGTATTGAGCTAATATTATTAGCTGTAAATATTAACTTAGTTTCATTTTCTATTTATTTAAATGATTTATCTGGGCAAGTATTTACCTTATTTATCCTGACAGTCGCAGCGGCTGAAGCTGCAATCGGATTAGCAATCATTGTTGTCTATTACCGAAATTCTGGGACTATCCGAGTCGAGGAAATAGATAAATTAAAAGGATAAAATGGAAATTTCAATAATAGCCTTACCTTTAATTGCATCAATTATATCAGGTTTTTTTGGAAAATTTATTGGAGACCGAAAATCAGAAATTATAACTAGTTTTTTAGTTTCAATTTCAGCAGTTTTATCGGCTATTGTTTTATATGAGGTTATTCAAAATCAATACGAAGATAATATTTTAATTGCTACGTGGATAAACTCTGGGTCCTTAGAAGTAAATTGGTCAATGAAAATCGACTCTTTGTCGGCTGTTATGTTAGTTGTTGTTACATCAGTTTCGTCTCTAGTTCATATTTACTCTATTGGCTATATGTCTCACGACCCCCATAAACCAAGATTTATGGCTTATTTATCTTTGTTCACTTTTGCAATGTTAATGTTAGTCACCTCAGATAATTTTATTCAATTATTTTTTGGCTGGGAAGGAGTAGGTCTTTGTTCTTATTTCTTAATAGGTTTTTGGTTTAAAAAAGATACTGCAAATGCTGCAGCAATAAAAGCTTTTGTGATTAATAGAGTGGGTGATTTTGGCTTCGCTCTTGGTATATTTTTAATTTTTTATTTATTTGGAACAGTAAATTATTCTGAAGTTTTTGAGAGTATTCCAACAATAATTGATAAAAATCTTAATTTTTTAGGTATAGAAATAAATGCAATAGATTTAATTTGCCTACTTTTATTTGTTGGTTCAATGGGTAAGTCTGCCCAAATTCTTTTACACACATGGTTACCAGATGCTATGGAAGGTCCAACACCTGTTTCTGCTTTAATCCACGCAGCAACCATGGTTACAGCTGGAGTTTTTTTAGTTGTGAGATGCTCGCCTATTTATGAATACTCAGAATTATCACTAAACATAATAACTATAGTTGGAATGAGCACTGCTTTTTTTGCAGCTACTGTTGCGCTAGTCCAAACTGATATTAAAAAAATAATTGCATATTCGACGTGTAGTCAATTAGGATACATGTTCTTTGCAACTGGAGTAGGAGCTTATAATGTAGCAATGTTTCATTTGTTTACACACGCATTTTTTAAAGCTTTATTATTTTTAGGTTCTGGGTCTGTGATCCATGCATTTAAAGATGAACAGAATATTAATAATATGGGCGGTGTTTGGAAAAAACTTCCTTACACTTACACTTTAATGATCATAGGGACTTTAGCATTAACTGGTTTCCCATTTTTATCAGGTTTTTATTCTAAAGATGCGATCATAGAATTTGCTTACCTAAGAGGAAATACAGTAGGATACTATGCTGCTGGAATAGGTGTTATTACAGCTTTTCTTACCTCGATTTACTCCTGGAGATTAATATTCAAAACATTTCATGGTAATTATAATAACAAACAAATTAAAATTGAGGAAACTCATGAATCTCCATTAGTTATGTTAATACCTCTTATCATTTTATCTTTTGGAGCTATATTTGCAGGATTTATATTTAAAGAACTTTTTATTGGATACAATGGATTCGATTATTTTTGGCAAGATTCAATCTTTTTTTTAAAACCACTTAGTACAGAACATCCTCCATTATGGTTTTTGATTTTAACTCCATCTCTAGTAATAGCTTCTATTCCAATTGCCTATTATTTATTTATAAAAAATAAAAATTTACCCGATCAAATTGTTAATGTTAATAAACCTTTATATAATTTTTTAGTTAATAAGTGGTATTTTGATGAACTATATGATGTTATATTTGTTAGATCTTCAAAAAAATTAGGTTTATTTTTGTGGAAATTTTTTGATTTGAAAATAATTGATGGTTTTGGTCCAGATGGTATCTCGGCCTTGATAAAAAAAATTTCTATTAGAGCAAATAAGTTTCAGACAGGTTTTATATATCAATATGCTTTTGTAATGTTACTTGGTTTTTCTGCTTTATTAACCTTTTTAATTGTTAAATAATGAATTTTCCTATTTTATCCTCTTTAATTTTATTGCCAACAATTGGAGCCTTATTTTTATTTTTTACAAAAAGTAATAAAGAAAATAATTTAACTGTTAAATATGTGTCATTATTTACATCTTTGGTCAATTTTATCTTGTCAATCTATTTGTGGATATTGTTTGATCAAACTAGTTCAGAATTTCAATTTGTAGAGGATAGAGTTTGGATAGAAAACTTTATTAATTATAAAGTTGGTGTAGATGGAATTTCAATTTTGTTTATTATCTTAACAACATTTATTACCCCGCTTTGCATCATCTCTATTAATAATTCTGTCAAAAATAGATTAAGAGAATTCTTGATTGCAGTTCTTATAATGGAATCATTTATGATTGGAGTTTTTAGTTCACTAGATTTAGTTATTTTTTACTTATTCTTCGAGGCTGGCTTAATTCCAATGTTTCTAATCATAGGGATTTGGGGTGGTGAAAGAAGAGTTTATTCAGCATTTAAATTTTTTTTATACACTTTGCTTGGTTCAGTTTTAATGCTTGTCGCTATCATTTCAATATATTGGATAACAGGTACAACTGATGTAATCCAACTTTATGAATTAGGAATTGATACAAAGTATCAAAATTTACTTTGGTTAGCTTTTTTTAGTTCATTTGCTGTTAAAACACCTATGTGGCCTGTTCATACATGGCTTCCTGATGCTCATGTTGAAGCTCCAACCGCAGGGTCAGTATTGTTAGCTGCAATTTTACTTAAAATGGCAGGTTATGGTTTTATTAGATTTTCGTTAGGTTTATTTCCGATGGCTTCAGAAATATTTACTCCATTAGTTTATATTTTAAGTGTAATAGCAATAATTTTTACTTCTTTGATTGCACTCATGCAGGAAGACATGAAAAAACTTATTGCATATTCTTCTGTTGCTCATATGGGCTTTGTTACTTTAGGAATTTTTACTATCCAGCAACAAGGAATAGAAGGAAGCATAATACAAATGATAAGTCATGGACTTGTGTCAGCTGCATTATTTTTATGTGTAGGAGTTGTTTATGATAGAATGCATTCAAGATTAATAAGTACATACGGTGGTATTGTAACTATTATTCCAAAATATTCTGTTTTATTTATGGTATTTACGCTAGCTGCATTAGGTCTTCCTGGCACAAGTGGATTTATAGGTGAGTTTTTAATTTTGATGGGTGCTTTTAAAGATAATTTTTTGGTCGCTGTAGTTGCAAGCTTAGGAGTAATTATAGGAGCTGCATATATGTTGTGGTTATATAAAAGAGTTGTATTTGGTAAATTAGTTAATTCAGATTTAAAACAAATGGTAGATTTAAATAAATCAGAAATAGTTATTTTAACCTGTTTAGCTATACCAACTTTATTTTTTGGGTTTTATCCTGAACCATTAATTAATACAATAGAAGTATCAATAAGTGATCTAATTAAATCTTATAATATTCAAACAGCGAGTAATTTTTAATGGAAAATTTAGAATTAGTATTTCCAGAAATTTTTCTTTCATTATCTATAATGTTTTTACTTTTATTAGGAGTTTTCAAAAAAAATAGTTCAACGATTATTCAAAATATTTCAATTATTGTTTTATTAATCACAGCTGTAATCACATTTAATGAAACAATTGGTGTTGATGAAACAAAATTATTCAACAATAGTATCATTGTTGATTATTTGTCATCTTTTATGAAAATTGTAACACTTTTAGCAGCCTTTATAGCTTTAATAATTTCCTCGAATTACCTTAAAACTTTTAAAATTTTTAAAATTGAGTATCCAATTTTGATTTTAAGTTCCGTATTAGGAATGATAATTATGATCAGTTCAAATGATTTGATAGTTTTTTATATGGGTCTTGAACTTCAATCTTTAGCTCTATATGTTCTTGCAACTTTTAATAGAGATCAAATTAAATCTTCAGAAGCTGGATTAAAATATTTTGTTTTAAGCGCACTATCGTCTGGATTACTATTGTATGGTTGTTCATTAATATATGGTTTTACTGGATCAACCAATTTTGATATAATATCTAATCAATTAAATTCACAAGAATACTCATTAACTTTTGGAATAGTTTTTATTTTAGTAGGCCTTGCATTTAAAATTTCAGCTGTACCATTTCACATGTGGGCTCCAGATGTATATGAAGGCTCACCAACTACTGTTACTTTATTTTTTACGATGGTTCCTAAAATTGCTGCGTTGACTGTTTTTATAAGGTTCCTATATGTGCCATTTTTTAACTTAATTGATCAATGGCAAATGATTTTGATTTTCTTATCTATTGCATCGATGATCTTTGGTGCTGTAGCTGCGATAGGTCAAAAAAATTTGAAAAGACTAATAGCTTACAGTTCAATAAGTCACATCGGTTATGCTTTAGCTGGATTATCAACTGGAACTAATGAGGGGATACAAAGTTCAATAATTTACATAACAATCTATGTTTTAATGAATTTAGGATTTTTTTCTTCTTTGTTAATGATGAGGAGAGATGAAAAATACTATGAAACACTTGATGACTTATCGGGTCTATCAAAAAATCATCCATTATTATCAATTTCATTGTTAATTATATTATTTTCTTTAGCCGGAATACCACCTCTCGCTGGATTTTTTGCTAAGTTTTATGTTTTTAAAGCAGTTATTGAACAATCCATGTACTTCCTAGCTATAGTTGGGCTTTTGTCTACAGTTATAGCTGCATTTTATTATTTACGGATTATCAAGATAATTTATTTTGACAAAGAAAAGGAAAAATATGATGGAGACAATAGTTTTTGGTTAAAGTTTTCTTTGACAGTTTCAACGATATTTATTTTAATTTACTTCATTTTTCCAAGTCAAATTATAGATGTAGTATCACGAATTAATATCATTTAATGATTATAAAAAAATTTAATTATAAAAAGATCAAAAGTACGAACGATACTGCTATAAAAATAATAAAAAATACAAAAAATGAGTTTGGTTTAGTTACTGCAGAAACCCAAATCAGTGGGAAAGGTCAATATGGTAAAAAATGGATATCTTATAAGGGTAATATTTTTTTATCTTTTTTTTATAAATTAGAAAAAATAAAAATGCCAATGAATACTCTTACTAAAAAAAATTGTTTTTTAGTTAAAAATGTTATCTCTAAATACTATAAAAAAAAAATTTTTTTTAAACCACCTAATGACCTGTTAATAGATAAAAAAAAAATTTGTGGAATTTTACAAGAAAAAATTGAAAAATCTAAAATAAAATTTTTAATTGTTGGTATAGGATTGAACTTAGTTAAAAGCCCAAAAATTCAAAATTATCCAACTACTAATTTATTAGAATTGATAAATCAAAAAATTGAAAAGAAATCTATTGAAAAACAACTGAAAATAACTTTTGAGAAATTTTTATCAAAGTACTATAAAACTTAAAAATGATTATTGTTGGAGATATTGGAAATACAGAAACAAAAATTTGTTTAATAAACAAAAATTTAAAAATAACAAAAAAAATTATAATTCCATCAATAGGAAAAAAAAAAGATAAATTAAATAACTTTTTTAAACAAATTAATTTTAAGAAAGTTGATAAAATTTTATTTTGTAGCGTTGTGCCATCTACATTTATCGAACTAAAAAAGATTTTTTCAAAAAAAACAAAAATTAAATGTTATGAATTAAAAGAATTAAATTTAAGATCAATTTTAAAAATTGATGTTAATTTTAAACAAGTGGGTTCAGACAGATTATCAAATGCTATTGGTGTTTTGAATAAAAAAAATAATTTTATAATTTTAGATTTTGGTACAGCCACTACATTCGATGTGTTAATTGGAAATAATTACAAAGGTGGAATTATTTCACCTGGTGTAAATCTTTCATTAAATACATTATCTAAAAAAGCATCATTAATACCTAAAATTAATTTAAAAAAAATATCTAAAGTGATAGGAAAAGATACACTTTCGGCAGTTAGATCAGGTTTTTTTTGGGGTTACGCTGGTTTAATTGACAATATTATTAATTTAATTAAGAAAGAAACAAAAAAATCGTTTAATATAATTATAACTGGAGGATTTTCGAATTTATTCAAAAATTCAATCAAAACAAAAACAAAACAAGATATTGATATTACTATAAATGGCCTTATCAAAGCTTCTAAACTTATAAAATAATATGAAAGATGAATTTTTATTTTGTCCACTTGGTGGATCTGGTGAGATTGGAATGAATATGAATCTCTTTGGTTTTGGACAACCAGGTGATCACAAATGGATTATGGTTGATATTGGAGTTACATTTGCTGATGATACTATCCCCGGGATTGATCTTATCTATCCAGATCCTGGTTTTATTCAAGAAAGAAAAGAAAATCTTTTAGGAATAATTTTGACTCATGCGCATGAAGATCATATTGGCGCAATAGCACATTTGTGGCCAAAGTTACGTTGTAAAATTTATGCTACACCTTTTACAGCTGTTTTAATAAGAGAAAAATTTAGAGAAAAACATATAGATGTAACCAATGATTTACAAATTGTTGAGTTAAATGGTAAAGTTAAATTAGATCCTTTTGAAATTGAATATATTACATTAACACATTCTATATTAGAGCCTAATGGACTTAAAATTCAAACACCTGCAGGTGTTGTTTTGCATACAGGCGACTGGAAAGTAGATCCTAATCCGTTAATTGGTGATGAAATAAACTCAAAAAGACTTAAAGAAATTGGTGATGAAGGTGTACTTGCAATGATTTGTGACTCAACAAATGTTTTTAGTGCTGGAAGATCAGGATCAGAATTAGATGTAAGAAAAAATATGCTAAATATTATGGGAAGATTAAAAAAAAGAATTATAATTACCTCTTTTGCCTCAAATGTAGCAAGAATGGAGTCGGCTTTTTATTGTGCTGAAAAAACCGGAAGACAAATCTCGTTAGTCGGTAGGTCTATGCACAGGATATACAAAGCAGCAAGACAATGCGGATATTTAAAAAATACAATTGATCCAATAGATCCAAGAGAAGCCAAGAATATTTCTAGAGAAAAAATTGTATATCTTTGCACAGGCAGTCAAGGAGAGCCAATGGGGGCAATGATGAGAATTTCAAGTTACACCCACCCAGATGTTTTTATTGAAAAAGGTGATGCAGTTATATTTTCTTCAAAAATTATACCGGGTAATGAAAAAAAACTTTATAAACTACACAATCAATTAGTCAAAGATGGAATAGAAGTTATTTCTGAAGAGAGTGAATTTATTCATGTTTCTGGTCACCCAAATAGAGAGGATTTAAAAGATATGTATAATTGGATTAAACCAAAATGTGTTATTCCAGTGCACGGAGAACATAGACATATGATTGAACATATAAATTTTGCAAAAGAGATGCAAGTACCTTATCCAGTTCAAGTCGAAAATGGTGATATTGTTAAATTAGCACCTGGTGATCATCCTGAAGTTTATGATAAGGCGCCAAGTGGAAGATTATATTTAGATGGAAATATTAGTGTAGAGGAAAATTCTCAATCAATAAAAGATAGACGAAATTTAAGCACAAATGGTTATCTTGAAATTACTATTTTAATTACACCAAAAGGTAATATTCACAATAATCCAATTATAACTTTTAGAGGTTTACCAATTTATGAAACTGATGAATTTATTTTTGGTTTAGAAGAAGAAATAGAAAAAATAATTAAAACATTTAAATTGGGAAACAAACGTCAAGAACACAATCTAATTGATGCACTTAAAATTTCTGCTAGAAAATTTACAAAAGATAAAATTGGTAAAAAACCTTTCACTAATATTAACTTAGTTAACGTTTAATGAGTGCAACAGGATTAGCTATTATCTATATAATAATTTGGTGGATTGTTTTTTTTGCTATTCTACCCATTGATGTAGATAGAAAAAAAACAAATAAAATAGAGGGTGAAGACCCTGGATCACCTGAAAATCCGAGAATGTTAAAAAAATTCATTTATTGCACCATAATAACTACTATTTCCTTTGTGATAATCTATCTTTTAATGAAATTTGAATATTTAAATTTAAGAAATATAATCAATTAACATGTATATTTCAAAATCATTTATACCCATTCTTAAAAATAATCCCTCTGAGGCAAAGATTAAATCTCATCAATTGATGTTAAGAGTTGGAATGATTAAACAATCATCCGCAGGAATTTATTCTTGGCTACCTCTTGGTTTTAAAGTAATGAAAAAAATTGAAAATATTGTTAGAGAGGAACAAAATAAAATAGGCGCTCAAGAAATTTTGATGCCTACAATTCAATCAAGTGAAATTTGGAAAGAGAGTGGAAGATATGAAGATTATGGAGAAGAAATGTTACGAATTAAAGATCGACAAAATCGTGAAATGCTTTACGGACCAACTAACGAGGAACTTGTAACAGATATATTTAGATCATCTATAAAATCATATAAATCATTACCACAACTTCTTTATCATATTCAGTGGAAGTTTAGAGACGAAATAAGACCCAGATTTGGAATAATGAGATGTAGAGAATTTTATATGAAAGATGCCTATTCTTTTGATATTTCAGATGATGAAGCCTTATTTTCTTATAATAAGTTTTTTTTGTCATATCTTAAAACTTTTAAAAGGTTAGATCTTACTGCAATCCCAATGGCAGCAGATACAGGACCTATTGGAGGCAATCTTTCTCATGAATTTATTATTCTTGCTGAAACTGGAGAAAGTAAAATTTTTACTGATAAAAGAATTTTTGATGTAGATAATGAGGATACTAAACTAGAAAAAAAATCTTTAGAAAATCTAAGAAAAAAATATGAACAATTTTACTCAGTAACTGATGAAAAATTTAATCAAGAAGAATTCGAAAAAAAAGTTTCTGAAAAAAATCGTTTAAAAACAAAAGGTATAGAAGTTGGACATATTTTTTATTTTGGAGATAAATACTCAAAACCAATGGGAGGATCTGTTGATTTACCAGGAGGTAAAAAAGATTTTGTTAAAATGGGTTCTTATGGAATAGGGGTTTCAAGATTAGTTGGAGCAATTATTGAGGCTAAATATGATGAAAAAAACGAGGTCATGAAATGGCCAATATCTGTTGCTCCTTATGATCTTGCGGTAATACCAATGATTAATAAAAATGATACATCAGCTCTTGAAAAAGCAAATAAAATTAATATTGAATTAAAAAAAAATAATATTGAGTCAATTATTGACGACACAGATGAAAATTTTTCATCAAAAATAAAGAAAATGAATTTAATTGGTGCACCATTTCAAATTATAATTGGTAAACAATCTGATGGAGAATTATTAGAATTTAAAGAAATTGGAAAAGAAACAAAAAAAATAAATTTGACTCAAATAATTAAAATTATTAAAGAACAAAAAGTAAAAAATTGATTTCCACATTAGAAAAAGAAATTACATTTAGATTTTTAAAAGCTAGAAAAAAGGATGGATTTTTAAATGTTATTTCAATTTTTTCATTTATAGGAATAAGTCTTGGAGTAGCAGTGCTTATTATTGTTATGTCTGTTATGAATGGATTTAGAACTGAATTAGTTAACAAGATTATTGGATTCAATCCGCATATAAATATTAAACCTTATAATACTGAAATAAGTCCAGCTAAATTTAATGTCACAGAGTTAAAATTGATAAGTAAAAATCTAATTTTGAGTAATTCTGGAGAAGCCATAATAATCAAAAATAAAACTTCAAAGGGAATTATATTAAGAGGTTATAAAAGTGATGATTTTCAAAAACTAGAAATAATTAATAATGACACATTCATTGGAAGTAAAGATAGTCTAATAAATAAAAATATTTCAATCAGTAAAGAATTGAGTTTTACTCTTAATGTAAATATTGGAGATAAAATTACATTAATGTCACCATCTAGTGTTGAAACAATTATTGGAAATTTGCCCAAACAAAAAACATTTACTGTTGTATCTCTTTTTGAGAGTGGCTTAATTGATTTTGATAATAATATTGCATTTATAAATTTAGAGACATTAGAAGATTTTTTTAATTATGATTTAAATAATAGAAATTTAGAAATTTATTTAAAAAACCCACAAAATATTGAAAAACAAAAAAAAATTGTTCAAAAAGTTTTTCCAAATGAATTTGTTTACAGTTGGTCTGACATGAATAGTTCTTTATTTTCTGCATTGAAAGTAGAACGTAACGTAATGTTTATTATATTATCTCTTATAATTATTGTTGCAGCTTTTAATATAATATCAGGTTTAACCATATTAGTTAAAAATAAAACAAGAGAAATTGCAATTTTAAAATCAATAGGTGTTTTAAATAAATCTATTATAAAGATATTTTTTTTGATTGGAGTATTTATAGGAACTTCAGCAACAATATTTGGAATATTTCTGGGTATAATTTTTTCAATTTACATAGAAAATATAAGGCAGTTTTTAAGCACTATATTTAATATAAGTTTATTTCCTGAAGAAATATATTTTTTAAGTACAATGCCTTCTGAAATAAATCCATTTTCTATCCTTATTATTTCTGTAAGTTCAATATTAATCACTATTATAGTTTCAATATTTCCAGCTATGAAAGCAGCTAAATTAGATCCAATAAAAGCACTAAAGTATGAATAATTTTATCCAACTTAAAAATGTTAATAAATCTTTTGACACCCTAAAAAGATTAAAAGTTTTAAAAAAGATTTCCTATAAATTTAAAAAAGGTAAAATTTATTCTTTAATGGGTCCTTCAGGCTCAGGAAAATCTACTTTGTTAAACTTACTTTCATTAATTGATAGACCATCTGCTGGAGTAATTATAATTGATAATAAACAAATTGATTTTAGCGACTCTGATAAAAATGATATTTTACGTGCAAAGAAGATTGGTATTATTTATCAACAAGATAATTTGCTTCCTGATTTTACTGCATTAGAAAATGTATATTTAGCTAGTCTTGCAAGTGGTGATAAAAAAAAACTGTCAATATCGAAAGCGAAAAATCTATTAAAAAGAGTTGGTTTATTGAACAGATCAGATCACTATCCATCACAACTTTCTGGAGGTGAAAAACAACGAGTATCTATTGCTAGAGCTTTGATAAACGATCCTGAAATAATTTTAGCAGATGAACCTACGGGTAGTTTAGATTTTGAAACAGCAAAAGAAATATTTAATATCCTCAAAAAACAAATAAATTCAAAACGACTAATAATTTTTGCAACCCATAATAGATTTTTTGCTAGTAAGTCAGATTGCTTATTGGAAATAGTTAATGGTAATATAAGAACCATTAATGGCCGAGTCTAATTTTAAAAATTATAATCATTTAAAGATACACTCTCAATTTTCGATATGTGAAGGTGCAATTAAAATTGATGAATTAAAAGAATTTGCCAAAGAAAACAAAATTAAATCATTTGGTTTATGCGATACCTCAAATCTGTGTGGTGCTTTAGAATTTGCTGAAAAAATCTCAAAAGCTGGAACACAACCAATTATTGGTACTCAAATTAATTTTAGATATGCTGACACAACTGGTTTATTACCGTTATATGCCTTGAATCAAGAAGGATACAAAAGAATAATTGAATTATCATCATTATCGTACCTTAATAATGATCAAATTTCTGATCCTCATTTAATTTTTGATGAATTATTACATAAAAATACTGGCGTCGCATTATTTTCAGGTACGGTAAATGGTTTTTTTGGAAAATTATTTGATAAAGGTAAATTTTCAGAAATAAGTAATTTATATAATAAATTAAAATCTATATATAAAGAATTTTTCTATATTGAAATTCAAAGACATGGCGACTTAAATGAGGTTGCTTTTGAGAAATTTAATTTATCAAAATCATTAGAATTAGAAATACCTATAATAGCAACTAATGAAGTATTTTATATAAACAAAGATATGCATGAAGCACATGATGCATTAATTTGTATAAAAAATAAAACATATATTAATGAAAAAAATAGAATAAGTTTCAGCGATCAACATTTTCTTAAAAGCAATTCTGAAATGTTGGAGTTATTTGCAGATTTACCAGAGGCTTTAGAAAATAATTATAATTTTCCATTAAGATGTAGTTTTAAGCCACAATCATCTAAACCTATTCTTCCGAATATTAGTTCAGAAAAAAGCGGTGATGCAAATCAAACTTTAAAAGAAAATTCATTAAATGGATTAAAAGAAAAATTTCAAAAAGTGTTCAAGATTAAAAATAATGAAATTTCATCAAATAAATATTTTTTAGAATATAAAGACAGATTAGATCATGAATTAGAAATTATAATTGAGATGAAATATGCTAGTTATTTTTTGATTGTTTCTGATTATATAAAATGGGCGAAAGAAAATGATATACCAGTAGGTCCAGGCAGAGGTTCTGGAGCTGGATCGTTAGTAGCTTGGTGCCTTTCTATTACTGATGTTGATCCAATAAAATTTAATTTGATTTTTGAACGATTTTTAAATCCAGATCGAATATCAATGCCAGATTTTGATATAGATTTTTGTGAGGAGAAAAGAGATCATGTTTTTCAATATTTAAATAAAAAATATAAAGAGAGTGTCGCTCATATTATAACATTCGGTAAATTAAAAGCTCGAATGGTTATTCGAGATGTAGGAAGAGTTCTAGGACTAGCTTACGGTTTCGTCGATGCTATTTCAAAAATGATACCTTTTGACCCTTCAAGACCTCAAAATTTAACTGAATGTATTGCTGGAGAACCTAGACTTCAAAAACTAATTAAAGAAGATCCAAGAGTAAAAAAACTTACTGATCTTTCGCTGAAATTAGAAGGCTTGAATCGTAATGTCGCAACACATGCAGCAGGTGTAGTAATTGCTGACAAAAAACTTACAGACGTTGTTCCATTGTACAAAGATTCTACATCCAATCTATTATTACCATCAACACAGTTTGATATGTATTCTGCTGAGAACGCGGGCTTAATTAAGTTTGATTTTTTAGGACTTAAAACATTAACAGTTATTAACAATACACAAAAATTAATAAGAAAAAATAATAAAGATTTTAATATTGAAAATATTAGCTTTGAAGACCAAAAAGTTTTTGATTTATTATCTTCTGGTAAAACTGTAGGCTTATTTCAAATTGAAAGTGCTGGTATGAGGGAAGCTCTCATACAAATGAAACCAAATCATATTGAGGATATAATTGCATTAGTTGCACTCTATCGACCGGGTCCAATGAGTAATATTCCTATTTATAATGATTGTAAACATGGAAGAAAAGAACCTGATTATCTTCATCCTTTACTAGAAGAAATTTTAAAGCCCACATATGGTGTAATTATATATCAAGAACAGGTAATGCAAATAGCCCAAAAACTATCAGGTTTCACTGCCGGTCAAGCAGATATTTTAAGAAGAGCTATGGGTAAAAAAAAAAGATCAGAACTAGAAAAACAAAAACAAAATTTTATTGCAGGAGCCTTAAAAAATGGAATTACCAAAGATATAGCTGCTGGAATATTTTTGAAGATTGAACCATTTGCTGAATATGGCTTTAACAAAAGTCATGCTGCTGCATATGCTATAATTTCATACCAGACAGCTTTTCTAAAAACCTACTATCCTAAGGAATTTATTGCAGCTTCAATGTCTATGGATATTTCTAATCAAAATAAATTAAGTGAATTTTATGAAGAATTAAATAGATTGAATGTAAAGGTTGTAAGACCAGATATAAACGAATGTTTTGCAGATTTTAAAACTGAAAATGACAAATTCTATTATGCGCTAGGTGGAATAAAAGCAGTAGGATTTGAGTCAATTTCAAATATCGTTGATGAACGAATAAATAATGGAAAATTTAATTCTATAGATGATTTTATTAATAGGATAAATCCAAAAGACATAAATAAACTTCAATTAGAAGGATTGGTAAAAGCAGGTGCTTTTGATAATATACATTCAAATAGACAATCTTTATTTGTTTCAATTCCTAATTTTATCCTAAAATCAAAAAATGTATTTGATAGTAAATCAGCAAATCAAATAGATCTATTTGGTGAGACAAATAATGAAAACAATATTATTTCATCTATAGATGATTGGAAATTTGAGGAAAGATTATCAAAAGAATTTGAGTCAATTGGTTTTTTTATTTCTGATCATCCATTAAATCAATTTAAAGAAATTTTTGATGATTATAAAATTATAGACTATCAATCATTTAATAATAATGATTTTAAGGATGGAAATATTGCAGCGACATTACTCAAGATACAAGAAAGAAAAACTGCAAAAGGTAATTCTTATGCTGTGATAAAATTAACTGATTTATCAAGTGTATTTGAATTATTTATTTTTTCTGAAGTTTTAGAAATGAACCGTGAAATTTTAAAAGAGGGCTCTTCGTTAATTCTAACGCTTATTAAATCAGTTAGTGATGAAAATAATAGATTTAAGAGATTGAATGTTCAAAAAATTGTTTCAATTAATGATTTATTAAACAAACCGATTAAAGAGGTTACTTTTGATTTAAAATCAATCAATCAATTAAATGAAATTTCTCAATTACTAAACAAAAATGGAGAAACTTTAGTTAATATAGAGTTAAATAATGATAATAGTAAACTTAAGTTTCAATTAGAGAATAAAAGAAATTTAGACAGAAAAACTCTAAATATTCTAAGAAATAAGGAAATATCAGCAATTATTAATTAATTAATGCTTGTTTATTTCATTAAATATTTGTAAATAAAGTCAAATTTTAAAACAAATACGCACACAGTATATTGGTTTTATACCTCCGGTCCTTAAGTGGAAATTACTGTGGTGGCTTAACCGGGAATAAATATGAAGATACCTAACGTTACAATACAACAATTATTAGAAGCTGGTGTTCATCTTGGTCATAAAACTTTAAGATGGAATCCGAAGATGAAAAAGTACATTTTTGGTAAAAGAGACTCTATCCATATTATTGATTTAACCCAAACACTAGAGTTAACTAAAATAGCACTAGAAAAAGTATATGATACAATTGCGAGTAATGGAAAAATTTTATTCGTATCAACAAAAAAACAAGCATCAGAAGCTATTGCAGAGGTAGCCAAAGACACTAACCAATATTTTGTAAATTACAGATGGTTAGGAGGTATGCTTACGAACTGGGGAACCATTTCTAATTCGATCAAAAAATTGAAAAAACTAGAAAATGATTTGGTTGCTGAGAATAGAGGTTTTACAAAAAAAGAACTTCTAAAAATGAGTGTAAAAAAAGATAAATTACAAAGATCACTTGGTGGAATAGCAGAAATGAAAAAAGTCCCTGATTTAGTATTTGTTATTGATACAAATTATGAGTCTTTAGCAATTCAAGAGTCTGTTAAATTAGGAATTCCAATAATTGCTATTTTAGACAGTAATTCAAACCCTGACGGTATAGATTATCCAATTCCAGGAAATGATGATGCTAGAAGATCAATAGATCTTTATTGTAATCTATTGAAAGAAACAATTAATACAGCAAAAAAAGCTGCTCCATCAACAGATCCTAAAAAATCTACTGAAAAAAAAGAAAATAAAGATAAGACCAAAACTGTTGCTGAAATAGATCGTGATAAATTAGAAAAAAAATTTACAAAAAAAAAAGATATAAAGCTTAACTAGTATGAGTGACATTGAAAAAGTTAAAAAGCTAAGAGAAGCAACAGGAGCTGGATTTAAAGATTGTAATTTAGCTATAAAAGAATCTAAAGGTGATTTAGATAAAGCTGTTGAGATCTTAAGAGTAAAAGGTATTTCAAAAGCATCAAAAAAAATGTCACGAGATGCCAAAGAAGGTGTAGTTGCTATTAGTGGAGATGAAAAAAAAACATCAATAATTGAAGTAAATTGTGAAACTGATTTTGTTGCCAAAAATGATGACTTCATAAATTTTGTAAAAGAATTAAGCGAGTTGAATAATAAAACTAACTCACAAATTGATGAGTTAAAAAAAACTAAAATGAAAAATAATATTTCTGTTGAAGAAAATTTAGTTGCTTTAATTGCAAAAATTGGAGAAAAAATTACTATCGGAAAAACAAAAACAATTTCTAATTCTTCATCTGTAAATTATCAATATTTACATACTGTAGTAAAAGATAACTTAGCTAAGTTAGCAGTGATTGTCTCATTAGAAACAAAAGATAAATCTGATACAGTAAAAAATTTTGGTAAACAATTATCAATGCATATTGCAGCATCAAATCCACTAGCATTAGAGTCTAGTTTAATTGATAAGAATATTATAGATAAAGAACTGGAATTAGTAACTGAAGAACTCAAAAACTCTGGTAAACCTGAAGATATTGCTAAAAAAATAAGTTTAGGCAAGATGAATAAATTCAAAGAGGAAAATGCACTTTTAACACAAGCTTGGGTTATGGAACCTAAAAAAAAAGTTCAAGATGTTATAAAAGAACTTGCCATTAATGATTTAAAGATCAAGGAGTTTAGCAGAATTAAAATAGGCGAATAAATGTTTGATGAAAAATCTTATAATATCAAAATGGATAAAGCTATCGAAGTTTTTACAAAAGAACTTTCTTCATTAAGAACTGGAAGAGCCAACGCTGCTATGTTAGACATAGTTAAAGTTGATGTATACGGGCAACAAATGCCAATTAATCAAATTGGAAGCATAACTACACCAGAACCTCGAATGATTAATATTCAAGTTTGGGACCAAAATAATGTTAGCTTGATAGATGCAGCTATACAAAAATCTGAATTAGGACTTAATCCTCAAATAGATGGACAATTAATAAGATTACCAATTCCAGAATTAAATGAAGAAAGAAGAACTGAACTTAAAAAATTAATTAAATCTATGGGTGAAAAATGTAAAATCTCCATAAGAAATATTCGTAGAGATGCAAACGAAGAATTAAAAAAATTATTAAAATCGAAGGAAATTGGAGAAGATCAAGAAAAATCTTTTGAAAAAAGTGTTCAAAATATTACAGATAAACATATTGCTATAGTGGATGAAAAAGTATCATCAAAAGAAAAAGAAATAATGACGATATGAACCCATTAAATCATGTAGCCATTATCATGGACGGTAATGGAAGATGGGGCGTAAAATATAAAAATTCTAGGAATGCAGGACATAAAGCTGGGCTAAAAACAGTTGAAAAAGTTATTAAACAGACTATTAAGAATAAGATTAAATATCTTACTCTTTATGCATTCTCTACAGAGAATTGGAAAAGACCAAAAAAAGAAATAAATTTTTTATTTAAATTGTTAGAGACCTTTTTAAAAAATAGAATAGAAGATCTACATAAACAAAATATAAAGTTAAAAATAATTGGAAATAAAAACTTTACAGAAAAATTAAATAAACTTTTAATTTTATCTGAAAAAAAAACTTCCAAAAACTCAAAACTACAAATAAATTTAGCTTTAAATTATGGATCAAAATTTGAGTTATTAAATGCCTTTAAAAATTTACAAAAAAATAGAGCTAAAATAAATGAAAAAAATTTTCAAAAATACCTTCAAACCAAGGGTATACCAGATCCAGATTTATTGATTAGAACAGGAAATACAAAAAGATTAAGTAATTTTCTTTTATGGCAATTAGCTTATTCAGAAATTTTTTTTGAAAAGAAACTATGGCCTGAATTTACTGAAAAAGACTATAATAAGATAATTAAGAATTATAAAAAAATTAAACGTAATTTTG
>CACNWC010000012.1 GCA_902624075.1 uncultured Pelagibacteraceae bacterium
AAATATTGTTAAAGAATCCTTAAAAAGTGATGATTTTAGCGATAAAATAACTGAAAATAATTTATCGATACCATTAAAAGAGGCTAGAGAAAAATTTGAAAAAGAATATTTAACTATCCAATTAAAAAAATTTAATGGAAATATATCTAAAACTGCAAATTTTGTTGGTATGGAAAGAAGTGCTCTCCATAGAAAATTAAAGGGTTTAGGTATAAAAGAATTTAATTAAAAATGAATATTATTATTTGTGGCGCTGGAAGAGTAGGGTTTACTATTGCTAAACTTTTAAGTGAGCAAGGTCACTCAATTACTGTGATTGATCAATCTAGTGAAGATATTCAAAAAATTAACGATAGTTTAGATGTTAAAGCAATTGTAGGGAAGGCTACATATCCTTCAATTCTCGAAAAAGTTAATGCAACTGAAACTGATATGATTATAGCTGTAACTAGAAATGATGAAATTAATATGTTGATTTGTCAAATTGCATATTCAATTTTTAATATACCAAAAAAAATAGCAAGAATTAGATCTCAAGATTATCTAAACCCTAAATTTACACGAGTTTACAATAAAGAAAATTTACCAATAGATGTTATCATTTCACCCGAAATTGAAATTGCTAAATCAATACAGAGAAAATTGGAAGCTCCAGGTGCTTTAGATAGTGTTCCATTTGCTGATAATAAAATCAGATTATTAGAAATTTTAATAAAGAACGATTGTAAATCTATAAATATCAAATTTAATGAATTAACCAAAAAATATCCAAAACTTGAAGCAAATATAATTGGTATCAATAGAGAAGATAAATTCTTTATTCCAAAGAAGACTGATAGTGTTAAAAAAAATGATAAAATATATGTAATTATCAACTCATCTCAAATGTCAGAAACTCTAGAGGCCTTTAGTCATTCTGAAAAAATATCTAAAAAGATATTGATTATTGGTGGAGGGAATATTGGTTTTAATTTAGCAAAAAATATTGAAGAAACACTTGATACAGTAAGAGTAAAAATTGTAGAAAAAAATAAACAGCGTGCAGAATATTTAGCAAATGAACTCAATGACACAATTGTAATTAATGGTGACGGATTAGACGAAGAAGTTCTGACTGAAGCCAATCTAGATGAAGCAGAAACTGTTTTGGCTTTAACTAATGATGATGAGGACAATTTGATGGTTAGTGTACTCGTAGAAAAATTTACAAAAGATCAAAAAAAAATTGATGACAAAAGAACAATGGCATTAACCAACAAACCAAACTACTCTTTACTTCAATCATCTCTTAAAATTGATGATTTGATAGATCCAAGAATGACAACTGTTTCAAGTATCTTAAAACATATTCATAAGGGAACAATTGAGAATGCTTATACTATATCTAACGGTGAGTATGAGGTGATAGAAGCTGAAATAGTTGAAACCTCAGAATTAATTAATAAAGAAATTAAGAATTCAAACTTACCGGAAGAGTCAAGAATTGGTGCAGTTCTTAGAGATAAAAAAATTATTATTCCTAGATCAAATTTTATATTCAAAAAAAAAGATAGAGTTGTTTTTATTGTTAAAAAAGATTCTATATCTTATGTCGAAAATATATTTAGATTAAGTTCTGTTTAATTAGATGCTAGTAATACAAACAAGATATCTAAGTTTTTTTTTTGGATTAATTTCAATTTTATCTTTTTTTAATATTATTTATTCATATTATCTAAATTTATATTTAAATTTAAATACTTATTACGCAACTTTTTTTGTTTCTCTTTTGGTATCAATTTTATTTTTTTTGATAAAAATATCAAAAAAAAAACAAACAATATTTGATAAAATTTTAACTGTATTTTTTGGATATATCTTAATTCCTCTAATTTTGTCTATCCCATTTTATTTCAGTATTTATAATTTAACTTTTTTGAATTCTTATTTTGAGTCAATATCTGGATTTACTTCAACTGGATTTACTATTTTTGAAAATATAAAACTTATTGATCAAAGTTTAATTTTATGGAGATCATCTACTCAATGGATTGGTGGTCTATATTTTTTATTTTCAATTATTTTTTTAATTGATATTTATGACGAAAATTTCAAAAAAACTTTAACAAATTTTATTTCTTTTGATAGTTCAGAAATTTTTAAACAAGCCATAAAAATTTTCTTATTATATTCTAGTCTAACATTATTTATTTTTATAATTTTAAATTTTTCTTCAATAAGAGCCTTTAATTCTTTGAATTTAGCTTTCACTTTAATTTCTTCTGGTGGTTTTTTACCAGTTGATAATTTATCAAATATTCTTAAAGAAAATTCTCAAATAATAGTTATTTCATCGATGATGCTGCTGTCTTTTTTTAGTATTTTTTTTATTTATAATTTAATTTTTATAAGAAATAAAAATATAAATTTTTTTTATGAAGATTTGCATTTAATTTTTTATTTTATAATTGTTGTCTCCATCTTTTTTTTATTCTTTAGTTTTAATAATGATTTTTTGATAAATTTTTTATCTATCTCAAGCAGCATATCCAATATTGGTTTATCTATGAATTTTGAAGAAAATAATTTGTCATTTATATTTTTAATTTTAGTTATTATTGGTGGATCTTTTTTCTCTACTAGCTCTGGATTAAGATTTATAAAAATATATTCATTATTTAAATATTCATTAAATCAAATTTTATCTTTCAGTAAACCAAAAAATATTTTCATGAATAAACTAATTTTTACAAATATTAAATTTGATTTTGATGAAATAAATAAATATTTTCTGTCGATTTTAATATTTATACTTTCACTACTAATTTTATCTTCTATATTAACTTTTGGTGGAATTAATTTTGAAAACTCATTAAAATTATCAATTTTAACACTAATGAATACTGTTAATTCTTCTATCTACGGTTTAGCTAATTTTGATTTTAATAATTTACATTATTTTTTAAAGTATAATCTTATTTTATTTATGATTATTGGAAGAATAGAGTTATTAACAATTCTTCTTCTTTTGAAAAAATTTCTTTTTAAAAATTAAGTTATTGTTATATATGTATACCTTAAATATTGCGCCCTTAGCTCAGCTGGATAGAGCATCGGTTTTCTAAACCGAGGGTCGGTGGTTCGAATCCATCAGGGCGCGCCATATTTATGCTATTTACTTATCTTTTTAATAAAATATAAACCTTGACTAGAATTCTAAAAACCATTCTGTCGCGATAAATATGTCTTGAAGAGTTTTTTCTTACATGATTAAATTATATATATTCAAAACTTAGTTTTGAATTATTTGTTAACAAATAAATAATAACAGAAGGAAGAATAATGTTTAAATACTTAAAACAATTAACTTCTTTAGTTGCTATGGTAGCTGTGTTGTTTACTTTTACAACAGAGTCTATGGCTGCTAAAAAATCTAAAACACTTAAAAACACTCAAAAGAAGGGTTTTGTAAGATGTGGAGTATCTCAAGGTCTTCCAGGATTTTCTAACGCAGATGCTGCAGGAAATTGGACTGGTGTTGACGTTGATGTATGTAGAGCGGTAGCTGCTGCAGTACTAGGTGATGCAAACAAAGTTAAGTTTACACCACTAAGTGCTAAAGAAAGATTTACAGCTTTAACTTCTGGTGAGATTGATATCTTATCAAGAAACACAACTTGGACTCTTTCTAGAGATGCTGATATCGGACTTACTTTTGTAGGTGTGAACTTTTACGATGGACAAGGTTTCATGGTAAGAAAAAGTTCAGGTATAACTTCAGTAGATCAATTCAAAAATGGTATCTCAGCTTGTACAAACATTGGTACAACAACTGAGTTAAACATGAGAGACTTCTTTAATTCAAGAGGAATTTCTTATGAGCCAGTTGCTTTTGAAAAAGCTGACGAAGTTGTAGCTGCTTATGATGCAGGTAGATGTGATACTTACACTACTGATAAATCTGGTTTAGCTGCTCAAAGAACAAAAATGAAAAACCCTGATGAACACATTGTTTTACCAGAAACTATTTCTAAAGAACCTTTAGGACCAGTTGTAAGACAAGGTGACTCAGTATGGGAAGATATCGTAAGATGGTCTTTGAACACTATGATCGAAGCAGAAGAATACGGTATTACTTCAGCTAATGCAGACTCAATGAAAACTTCAGACAATCCACAAATCAAAAGACTTGTTGGTGCTGAAGGTGAAATGGGTGCAGCATTTGGTTTAGATAATGAGTGGAACTTAAGAATTATCAAACAAGTTGGAAATTATGGTGAAAGTTATAAAAGAAATATAGCTGACACTGGTATTTTACCAGACAGAGGTCCAAATGAATTATGGACTAAAGGTGGTATATTATACGTTCCACCATCAAGATAATTTAAGTCATAAATTACATAAAAAGGGCTAGATTCTTCTAGCCCTTTTTTTTATAAACTCATATATTATCATCACAGTGAATTTTAAACTTAAAGATATAGGCCCACAATTAATGACAGTAATAGCTGTTGTTCTTGTCTTTGGTTTTTTTACTTATAACGCCCAAGTCAATATGGAGAGCAGAGGTATTGATTTTGGTTATGGATTTTTATCACAAGAGTCTTCTTTTGATGTTCAATTTTCTCTAATTGAATATGATGGATCTCATTCTTATTTCAGAGCATATTTAGTTGGTCTATTAAATACTATTCTTGTATCAGTAATTGGAATTATTTTTGCTACGATACTCGGAGTCATAGTTGGTATAGCAAGATTATCTCCAAATTATTTAATTAATAAATTTGCAGCATTTTATGTAGAATTTTTTAGAAATATTCCATTATTATTACAAATATTTTTTTGGTATTTCGCTGCATTAAGAGCATTGCCACTTCCTCAAGATGCTGATGCAATTTTTGGAATTGCATTCTTAACAATTAAAGGTCTTTACGTTCCAGCATTTATTTGGCAAAATTTTAATATTTTCTTTTATTCAATAGTCGCTGCAATAATTGCTATAATTGTCATTCGTATTCAGGCAAAAAAATTACAAGAAACACAAGGTAAACAAACACCGGTTTTATTGATCTCAATAGGATTAATTTTGATTTTACCTCTTATAAGTTTTTTAATTGGTGGCGTAAGATTATCATTCGAAGTTCCTGTTTTAAAACAATTAGCAACAACATCATTCATTTATGAAGGGGGCGTAAGTTTGCCTCCTGAATTAATAGCTTTAGCTTTATCTTTGTCATTATACACAGCAACTTTCATAGCTGAATGCGTAAGGGCAGGAATTCAAGGAGTTGGTAAAGGCCAAAAAGAAGCTGCAGCATCCATTGGTCTTACACAAAATCAAGTGCTAAAATTAGTTGTAATGCCTCAAGCTCTTAGAATAATAATTCCACCAACAACTAATCAATATTTAAATTTAACTAAAAATTCCTCTTTAGCTGCTGCAATAGCATATCCTGATTTAGTATTGGTTTTTGCAGGCACGGCTTTAATGCAAACTGGTAAGGCTATTGAAATTGTATCTATTACAATGTTTACTTACTTATCTTTAAGTATCTCAATTTCAATATTGATGAATTGGTACAACAAAAAAATAGCAATAACTGAAAAATAATGACAAAAATTAACTTTTTAAAACCAGATAAATCCAATCTAAATACTTTTTTGTATTTAGGATCTTTCTTATTTTTTTTTAGTGTTTTGGATGTCTCTCTAAACTCTTTTTTTAGTTTAAATTTAACAGGTTTTTTACCTGGTTTTTTAAGTTTTTTATTACCATTAATATTAGGCTTTGTTGGGCTTTATTTTATAAGAATAGAGTTAAGTGGAATTAAACAATTAGATTTATTAAATAAACATATAAATACAAACAACTTTAACGCTATTTTATCGCTTTTAATTATTTTCATAATTTTAAAATCAATTCCGCCTATATTAAGTTGGTTTTTCGTTGATGCTAGTTTTGCCGGTGACTCAAAAGATGTATGTACCGGTTCAGGAGCATGTTGGACATATATAAAAGTTTGGATGAGAAGATTTATGTATGGAATGTATCCAAATGGGGAACAGTGGAGAATAAATTTATCATTTATAGCTTTAGCATTACTCGGATCAGTTGGATATTTTGCAACTGACAGATTTAAAAAATATTTAACACTTTACTACGTTGTAATTTATCCTTTTATTGCTTTCTTATTCATCTTTTTTTTTATTTCAGGTGGTCCAGTATTTTTTGATTTTTCATATGGAATTATTGCTGCAATTCTATCTATCATAATTGGCTTTTTCATTCCTAGTAAGTTTAAATTTTATTATTTTTTAATTGTTCCTCTTGCATTGTATATTTTATTAAAATATTTTATTTTTTACGAAGAATTAATCGAATTAGGAAAATTAGATGGATTAAACTGGGTAGAAACTGGAGCTTGGGGCGGATTATCTTTAACTTTTATAATCTCATTTTTCTGTTTAATTTTCTGTTTTCCAATAGGAATGGCTTTTGCACTTGGTAGAAGATCAGGATTTCCATTAATAAGGTATATATCTATAGGTTTTATTGAATTTTGGAGAGGTGTTCCTTTGATTACAGTTTTATTTATGTCAGCTGTAATGTTTCCAATGTTTTTACCTGCAGACTTTTTTATAGATAAACTAGTCAGATGTATAATAGCTATTTCACTATTTGAAGCTGCTTATGTTGCTGAAGTTATTAGAGGAGGTTTACAAGCACTTCCTAGAGGTCAATATGAAGCTGCAAAATCATTAGGTATGGGCTATTGGAGAATGCATATATTTGTAATTTTACCACAAGCTCTTAAACTTGTAATACCTGGAATTGCAAATACATTTTTGGCATTAGTAAAAGATACCCCATTAATCTTTGTGGTTGGTTTGTTAGAAATAGTGGGAATGTTAAATTTAGCTAAAACTAATCCAGAATGGTTAGGTTTTGCGATGGAAGGCTATGTTTTTGCAGCAATAATTTTCTGGATTATTTGTTATGCAATGAGTAAATATAGTTATAATTTAGAACAAAAATATAAAACAGATAGATAAAAATATGTCAGAAAATATAATTCAAATAAACAACATGAATAAATGGTTTGGAGATTTTCAAGTTTTAAAAGGAATAAATTTGGAAGTTAAACCAAAACAAAAAATTGTTGTTTGTGGTCCTTCAGGCTCTGGTAAGTCTACTTTAATAAGATGTATTAATAGATTAGAGGAGCATCAAGAGGGTGATATAGTAGTTGATGGCACGACATTAACTGAGGATACAAAAAACATAGAACAAATTAGAGCAGAAGTTGGTATGGTGTTCCAACAGTTCAATTTATTTCCACATTTATCTATTCTAGACAATTGTACATTAGCTCCAATTTGGGTAAAAAAAATGCCAAAAAAAGAAGCTGAAGAATTAGCTTTAAAACATCTAGAAAGAGTTCAAATATTAGATCAAGCACAAAAATATCCAGGTCAACTTTCTGGAGGTCAACAACAGAGAGTAGCTATAGCTCGAGCGCTTTGTATGGAGCCAAAAATAATGCTTTTTGATGAACCAACATCTGCTTTAGATCCTGAGATGATAAAAGAAGTTTTAGATGTTATGGTAAATTTAGCAAAACAAGGAATGACAATGATAGTTGTTACTCACGAAATGGGTTTTGCCAAAGAAGTTGCAGATCAAATGATATTCATGGATGAAGGAATGATAGTAGAAAAGGCTGATACAAAGGAATTTTTTGCTAATCCTAAGAGTGAAAGGACAAAACTTTTCTTAAGCCAGATACTATAGATAAGTTAAATATCAACAAGTTTTTATTAAAAATTGCCGAATCTATTGCTTGACAGGATGTCTATAAATGCCTCTTATCATCAAAAAAAAAATAAATATTTCTTGAAGTGAGTTGTAAAAAACTGTTGAATAACCTTTTAGAAATAAATTAAGAGGGGTCTTAATGGAAGATAATTTTAACAAGCATTTAGGTAATAAGTTAAAACTTAGAAGATTAGCTTTAGGTTTAACACAAACAAAAGTAGCAAAAGCAATTAATGTTACATTTCAACAAATTCAAAAATACGAAAAAGGCACAAATGGAGTTAGTTCCATCAGATTGTTGCAACTATCAAATTATTTAAAAGTTCCTATTAATTATTTTTTTGAGGATTTCTCAGATTATTTAATAAATTTAGAAAAATCCCAAGAGGGTCATTTGAATGTAAATTATAATTTTTTGGTAAAACTGTATTCAGAATTAAACGCTGATCAAAAATTAAAATTTAATAAATCTTTACAAGTAGCCAGTAACAATATCTCAAAAGTAGGCTAATTGATAATGGCTCCTCGGGCAGGACTCGAACCTGCGACCAATTGATTAACAGTCAACTGCTCTACCAACTGAGCTACCGAGGAATATAAAAACTCAACTTACTTTTTTTTTTAACTAAAACAAGATTTTTTTTGGAGGCAACGCCCGGAATCGAACCGGGATACAAGGATTTGCAATCCTCTGCGTAACCATTCCGCCACGTTGCCATGTGTTTTAGATGATAGCTACAAGGGTTTTATATAAAATATTTGCAATTAGTCTATCAAATAACGTTCTAATTTGATTATTGTTAATTTAGATTATTAAATTATAAACTAATTACACCCATGATAAGTGATAAATATATACATTCTGAAGTAGAAGATAAGATTTATGCCTATTGGGAAAAAAACAAATTATTCAAACCTCAAAAAAAAACTAAAAAATTTTCTGTTGTAATTCCACCACCTAATGTAACTGGAAGTTTGCACATGGGTCATGCTTTAAATAATTCAATTCAAGATTTCTTAGTTAGATATTATCGAATGAATAATTATGAAACATTATGGCAACCAGGTACTGATCACGCAGGCATTGCAACTCAAGCTCTTGTTGAGAGAAAACTAGAAAAAGAAAATTTAAATAAAAAAAGCCTTGGTAGAGAAAAATTTATTGAAAAAGTATGGGAATGGAAAAATGAATATGGAGATATAATAATTAATCAATTAAAAAAACTTGGATGTTCTTGTGATTGGTCACGTAATGCGTTTACTATGGATGAAAATTTATCTAAATCTGTAATCAAAGTTTTTGTTGATTTACATAAAAAAAAATTAATCTATAAAGCTGAAAAATTAGTCAATTGGGACACCGTACTTAAAACAGCCATTTCAGATTTAGAAGTTGATCAAAGAGAAATGAACTCTAAAATATACTATATCAGATATCCAATCGAGAATTCTTCAGAATTTATAACAATTGCTACAACTAGGCCCGAAACAATGCTTGGTGATACAGCGATTGCAGTCAATCCTAAAGATAAAAGATATAAGAAATATGTTGGCAAGATTGTCACAATACCAATTGTAGGGAGAAAAATTAAAATTATTAAAGATAATTATGCAGATCCTGAACAAGGAACAGGTGCATTAAAGATTACACCAGCACACGATTTTAATGACTACGATGTAGGGCAAAGAAACAAATTAGATATCATTAATGTATTTACTGAAGAAGGAAAAATAAATGATAATGCTCCTCAGGATTATATTGGACTTGATAGATTTGATGCTCGTAAAAAGTTATTAGAAGAACTTAAGGAAAAAGATTTTTTTGTAAAAGAAGAAAATATTAAGAATAAAGTTCCTTACGGTGATAGATCTAATTCGGTTATAGAACCTTTTTTAACTGAACAATGGTTTGTAGATGCAAAAAAATTAGCTGTAAAAGCAAAAAAAATAGTTAAATCAAAAAAAACAAATTTCTTTCCAACTAATTGGTCTAAAACTTATTTTCAATGGATGAACAATATAGAACCATGGTGTGTTTCTAGACAACTTTGGTGGGGTCATCAAATACCAGCGTGGTACGGACCTGATAAAAAAATATTTGTTGCAACAAATGAAACAGATGCAAAAAAGCAAGCTAAAAAATTTTATAAAAAAGACGTTAAAATAACTAGAGATCCAGATGTTTTAGATACATGGTTTTCATCTGGTTTATGGCCTTTTGCAACATTAGGTTGGCCTGATAAAAAAGATTATGTGAAGAAGTTTTATCCTACTTCGGTTTTAGTTACAGGTTTTGATATTATCTTTTTTTGGGTTGCTAGAATGATGATGTTTGGAATGGAATTTTTAAACAAAGAACCTTTCAAAGATATTTATGTTCATGCATTAGTTAGAGATGAAAAAGGACAAAAAATGTCAAAATCAAAAGGTAATGTTATTGATCCATTAGATTTAATTAAAAAGTACAGTGCAGATGCTTTGAGATTTACCTTATTATCTATGGCCTCTCCAGGAACAGATGTGAAACTTTCTGAAGATAGAGTTAAAGGTTATAGAAATTTTTTAAATAAATTATGGAATGCTAATAATTTTTTAATTACAAATAAGTGTGATTTTCAGAAAACTGATAAAGTTCCAAAAACCACACTAAATATAAACAAATGGATATATTCCGAATTAATAGAAATTAAAACCAAAATTCAAAAAAATGTTAAGGATTATCGTTTTGATGAGGCAGCAAAAAATGCCTATCAATTTGCTTGGCACTCATATTGTGATTGGTACATCGAACTTTCAAAAACAATACTTTATTCAGATGATAAAAAAGCTCAAAAAGAGGTGAAAGAAGTATCTGCTTATATTTTCAAACAAATACTTGTAATGCTTCATCCTTTTATTCCGTTTGTGACCGAAGAAATATGGTTGAAAAATAAGTTTGATAAATCGAATAAAAATTTTCTTATGTATGAAAATTGGCCATCTGGTAAAGTGAAAAAAGATCAATCTCAAAAAGATGTTGAAAAGATAATTGATATAATTTCAGAATTAAGATCATTTAAAAATGAACTAAATATAAGTCCTGGCTCATTTGTTGATATTTCAATTAATAAAATTGCTAAAAAGAACAAAACTTTAATTACTAGTAATGAAGTAGTCCTTAAAAGGCTTGGCCGGATAAATAATTTTTATGAAAAAGAACAACAAAAACCTTCAGCTACATTAGTTATATCTGGAGACATATTTAAGATATATTTTGATGAGAATGTTGATTTAAATCTAATAAAAGAAAATTTAGTCAAAAGACAGAGTAAATATCAGGAAGAAATGGACAAAATATCTCAACGATTATCTAATAAAGGATTTACTGATAGAGCACCAAAAAATATTGTTGAACAAGAAAAAACTAACTATAGTAATTTAAAAGATGATATCAAAAAAATATTATTAACTATTGAAAATTTATAATGCGGAAATTTGATAAAAAAAAATTACCAAGTAGACATACATCTCTAGGTGCAGATAGAGCTCCACATAGATCTTTTTATTATGCAATGGGTGAGACTGAAAAAGATGTTTCCAAACCATTTGTAGGTGTTGTGTCAACATGGAATGAAGCAGCGCCATGTAATATTGCTTTAATGAGACAAGCTCAGTCAGTTAAAAAGGGTGTAAGAGCCTCAGGAGGAACTCCAAGAGAATTTTGTACGATTACGGTTACTGATGGTATCGCAATGGGTCATGAAGGTATGAAGTCTTCATTGATCTCAAGAGAGGTAATTGCAGATAGTGCTGAATTAACTGTAAGAGGTCATTGTTATGATGCATTAGTAGGTATCGCAGGTTGTGATAAGTCTTTACCAGGTTTAATGATGTCAATGGTACGATTAAATGTACCAAGTGTTTTTATTTATGGTGGATCAATACTTCCAGGAAAATATAAAGGTAAAGACGTAACTGTGGTAGATGTTTTTGAAGCTGTTGGAAAACATTCATCAGGTCAAATGTCAGCAAAAGAATTAAGAAGATTAGAATTAGTTGCGTGTCCTACAGCTGGAGCATGTGGTGGTCAATTTACAGCTAATACTATGGCATGTGTGTCAGAAGCAATTGGTTTAGCATTACCTTATTCAGCAGGAACACCTGCTCCATATGAAGAAAGAGATAAGTACGCAAAAGCAAGTGGTCGTATGGTAATGGAATTACTAGCTAAAAGAATTAAACCAAGAGATATCGTTACAAGAAAAGCATTAGAAAATGCTGCAACAATAGTTGCTGCAACAGGTGGTTCAACTAACGCAGCATTACATTTACCAGCTATCGCTAATGAAGCTGGAATTAAATTTGATTTAATGGATGTTGCAAAAATATTTAAAAGAACACCTTATCTTGCAGATTTAAAACCAGGTGGAAAATATGTTGCAAAAGATATGTGGTTAGCAGGTGGCGTTCCTATGCTTTTAAAAACTCTTTATGATGGTGGTTACATCCATGGTGACTGTATGACAGTTACAGGTAAAACAATGAAAGAAAATTTAAAAGGAATTAAATTTAATCCAAAACAAAAAGTTTTAAGAGCTTACAACAGACCTTTATCACCTGATGGAGGTGTTGTAGGATTAAAAGGTAATTTAGCTCCAGAAGGTGGAATAGTTAAAATTGCTGGACTTAAAAAATTACAATTCACTGGAAGAGCAAGATGTTTTGATAATGAAGAAAGTGCAATGAAAGCAGTTCAAAGCAGAAAATATAAAGATGGTGATGTAATTATTATCAGATACGAAGGACCAGTAGGAGGACCAGGTATGAGAGAAATGCTTTCAACAACTGGTGCAATTTATGGTCAAGGTAAAGGTGAGAAGGTTGCTTTAATAACTGATGGAAGATTTTCAGGAGCAACGAGAGGATTTTGTGTTGGCCATGTGGGTCCAGAAGCTGCTTTAGGTGGACCAATTGCTCTTTTACGAAATGGTGATGTAATTGATATTGATGCTAAAAAGGGAACAATTAATGTTCGATTAACTAAAGCGCAATTAACTTCAAGAAAAAGAAAATGGAAAGCCAAAAAATCTGATTTTGGATCAGGAACACTTTGGAAATATGCGCAAACAGTAGGTCCTGCATTTTTAGGAGCACCAACACATCCTGGTAAGAAAAAAGAAGTAAAGGATTATTCAAAAATTTAATGAAAATTCGTCCAGTTATTTTATGCGGTGGCGCGGGAACAAGACTTTGGCCAAATGCTAAAAAACATCAAGCTAAACAGTTCATTGATTTTGGTAATTGGACCTTATTAGGCAAAACCTTAGAAAGAATTAAAGCATCTATATTTGATACACCGATTATAAGCACAAACTCTAAATTTTTAAAACAAGTCAAACAACATTTAAAGAAGCACAAAATAAGAAAATTTAAAATAGTTCTTGAACCAGCAAAGAGAAATACTGCACCAGCTATATTAAGTACTGCATTAATACAGGATATTCCAAACGAACAACCATTGATGTTTTTAGCTGCAGATCATTTGATAGAGAAGGTTGGTTTATTTAATAAAGCTATTAAAAAAAATCAATATAAATTAACTCAAAATAATATATTTATTTTTGGGATTAAACCCACAATACCATCTAGCGAATTTGGTTACTTTCTAACAAAAAACTTAAAAGGAAATAATAAAGTTACTAGATTTGTAGAAAAACCTAAAGAAGCTAAAGCAAAACAAATAATTAGTAAAAAAGGTTACTGGAATTCTGGAATGTTTTATTTGAGAAAAGACTCCATTATTAATAATTTTAGGAGATATCAACCAAATATTTACCGAAATTGTAGCAATGCTGTTTTAAAAGCAAAATATAAAAGCAATGTATACTATTTAAATAAACAATCATTTATCAAGGCAACTGCTAAGTCATTTGACTATGCGATCTTAGAAAAAACTAAAGAAATAAATGCTATCAAATTAGATATTCCTTGGTCTGATTTAGGTTCTTGGAAAGAAATTTGTAAAATGTATGGAAGAAATAAACGACATTATTTTAAAAAGAAGAATATTTTTCATAGACCTTGGGGTAGTTATGTTAATTTATTTAATGGTAAAGAATTCTTGATTAAAGAATTGTATGTAAAACCAAAAGGTATACTAAGTCTTCAAAAGCATCATCATAGAGCAGAGCACTGGGTCGTTACTCAAGGTACACCCAAAATTACTTTAAATAAAAAATATTTTACTATGAAACCGGATGAAACTGTTTTTATTCCACTAGGAGCAATTCATAGAATTGAAAATCCTTATAAAAAACCAGTCAAAATAATTGAAGCTCAGGTAGGTTCCATACTAAAGGAAACTGATATAGTAAGATATAAAGATGTATATGGAAGAACATAGATAGATTGGTTAATGAATAAAAAAAGAAGTTTTGGAATATTAATTCGTGAAGCTAGAATCAAAAATGGTTTTGGACAAAGAGAATTAGCAACTAAAATTGGAGTTGCAGCTTCTTACTTAAATGATATTGAAAAAGAAAAACGATCAGCTCCTAAACAAATTATAATTAAAAAAATTTCTAAACTACTTAAGATTAATATTAATACTCTTAATGATTTAGCAGGTATATCTAAAGGAGATGTTGCTCCTGATATTGGACAATATATTGAAAATAATCCGGAAATAGTCTCATTAATTAGATCTATTAAAGAAAATTCTCTTGATAAAGAACAAATTAAAAAAATTGAAAACTCTTTGAATAAAAAAAATAATAAAGCATTGATTATTGCTGCCGGTTTAGGAAGTAGATTAAAAAAACATACTGAAAATCTTCCTAAATGTATGTTAGATTTTGGTGGTAAAACTCTTCTTCAACGACAACTTGATGCATATAAAAAATGTCAAATTAAAGACATTTCCTTAATAAGAGGTTATAAAAAAGAAAAAATTAATTACAAAGGAATTAAGTATTTTGAAAATACAGATTACAAAAATAATAATATTTTAAATTCTATTTTTTATGCTGAAAAAATAATTAACGGAAACATTGTAATTTCTTACTCTGATATATTGTTTGACTCTTCTGTTGTTGAAAGAACATTAGATTCAGACCATGATATTTCTGTTGTAGTTGATATTGATTGGCGCGGTTATTATGTGGGTCGTAAAGATCACCCTATTTCTGAAGCAGAAAATGTAATATTTAATTCAAATAATGAAGTTGAAAAAATTGGAAAAATTAATACTGGTAAAGAAGAAATACATGGTGAATTTATTGGTATGATAAAATTATCTAATAGGGGAACAGAAATATTTAAAGAACACTTTCATAGATTAAAAAAAATTTATTGGAACAAGCCTTTTCAAAGAGCTAAAACATTTCAAAAAGCATATCTTACTGATTTTATCCAAGAACTTGTTGATATTGGCATAAAAGTTCACTGTGTAATTATAGAAAGCGGATGGAAGGAAATAGATACCGTAGAAGATTATAAGAAAGCTTTATTAGGATTTAATAAGAAATTTACAAAAAGTTAGTCTTTAAGCCATTAATTCAATCTTTTAGTATATTAAAAATTAACTTGTAAGCGAACAAAGTTAATGATAATTAACAGTCTAAATTATGATAAAAAAGTTAACACTAATTTTATTTTTAGTTTTTTTAACTGAAAATCTAAGTGCTGAGATAAAGACATATAAAATGGTTTTTGTTCCAGCTAGTGAAAAAGGTGAAGAAAGCGATTATACCACTTTAATTTCAATCACTGAAAAACTGACTGGTTTTAATATCGATACAATTAAAGTTACAGATTATAATGCTGCAGTAGAAGCTATGAGAGCTGGTAGAGCTCATATAGCTTGGTATGGTGGAAAAACGTATGTTAAAGCTGCTGAGATAGCTAATGCTGAAGCTTTCGCTGCAGGTGTTAGACCTGGAGAAAAAGATGCAGGTTATTATACTTATTTTGTTGTTAAAAAAGATAGTAAACTAAAAAAATTTAAAGATGTTCAGGGAAAAATTTTATCACTTAATACCATTGGTTCAACAAGTGGTGATTTGATCCCACAAGTAGAACTTAACAAAATAAACCTTTCAATAAAAAATAAGGACCATTTTAAAAAAGTTTTTTATGCTGGCAGTCATGATGCATGTTTATTAGCAGTATTAAATAATCAATCAGATGTTTGTGGAATGAGTTCAAGAAATTTTGAAGCAAGATTAGAAGATGGAACTTTTAGAAAAGAAGATGTAAGGATTATTCATACATCTGAAAGAGTTCCACCACCACCTTTAGCTTATTCAAAAATTATACCAAAAGAAGACAGAGAAAAAATTAAAAAAGCAGTTTTAGAAGCTCATAAGCATGGAGAAATAGGTGGGTATGGTGGAAAGATGTCTCACTATATGGAAGTTAAAGATTCTGACTACAATGTTTTAAGAGAAGTAATTGAATTATTAAATAAGAATAAAAGTTAATTTTATGCTTGAAATAAATGATCTAACCAAAACTTTTGCAAACGGTACTCCAGCATTAAAAGGGGTAAATTTAAAAATTAATAAAGGAGAATTTGTAAGTATTTTAGGGCGAAGTGGATCTGGTAAAACAACACTATTAAGAAGCATAAATGGTCTTGAAACAGCAAGTGGTGGTGAAATTTATCTTGATAATAAGCAAGTAAATTTGGAAACTATTAATGAAGTTCAAAATAAAACTGGAATGATTTTTCAAGAATTTAATTTGGTTAATAATTTGTCAGCAATAAATAATGTTTTAACGGGACTTTTAAGTTCAAGTAATAAATTTTTATCTTTATTTTATTTATTCTCAAAAGATCAAAAAATCGATGCTTTAAAATCTTTAGAAACTGTAGGTTTATTAGAAAAATCCTACAATAGATCTGATGAATTGTCTGGAGGTCAACGACAACGTGTTGGAATAGCAAGAGCTATTATCAAAAAACCTTTATTACTATTAGCTGATGAACCAGTCGCAAGTTTAGATCCAAAAGCAGCTGATCTAATTTTATCATTATTAAAAAAAATCAATAAGGAATATGGAACTACAATTTTATGTAATCTTCACCAGGTAGATTTAGCTAAAAAATATTCTGATAGAGTAGTGGGACTTGTTGATGGAAAAGTCATATTTAATGAAAAATCCAATGATATTGATAAAAATTATTTGGAAAAAATATACGCATAATTTATGAATAAAAAGATCTTAGAATTGAAAGTAAATAATAATAAAAAAGACCTTGAAAAGTATATTAAACCTCAATGGTCTTTTAAAACTCTTATTTCAATATTAGTATTTGTTTTTGTTCTTATATTTGTTGTTAAAGACTTAGAAATCAATTTTATAAAATTAGTAACAGATTCTTCAAAATATTTTGGAGATATCTTATCAAGGATGCTTCCACCGGATTTTAGTAATTTAAATGAATTAGTTTATGCAATGTTTGAGACTATTGAAATTGCTTTTCTTGGTACTTTTATTGCTATTGTTTTATCAATTCCACTTGGATTATTTTCAGCAAGAAATTTAGCTCCTAATTATTTTGTTTACCTAATCTGTAAAACTATAGTTATATTCTTTAGAGCAATACCTGAATTTATAATTGCTATGATTTTAGTTATCGCGATTGGTTTTGGAGCAATGCCTGGGGTGCTTGCGTTAGGGTTACACACGATGGGTTTTTTAGCAAAATTTTATGCAGAAGATATCGAACATATAAACAAAGGACCAATAGATGCTCTAAAATCATCTGGTGCAACTAAAAGTCAAATTATTTCATTTGGAGTAATACCTCAGATCCTTCCAGCTTTTGTTGCTAATAATTTATATATATTAGATAGAAATGTAAGAATGGCTACTATGCTAGGAATCGTTGGAGCTGGTGGAATAGGTTATGAGTTACAATCATCTTTCCGAATGTTTGAGTATGAAAGAGTATCAGCAATAATTATACTTATTTTTGTAACAATCTTTATTATTGACCATCTTTCTGCTTTTATTAGATCAAAAATAAAATAATATAACCTGATGAATTTCTCATCAGGATACATTTATTTATTTTTAGCAATTATACTTGGAATTTGTGCAAATGGGTTCTTAAAAACCACCAATGGTTTTACAAATGTTTTTCCAACAGTATTTTGTGTAGTCTCAATCGTTTTATGTTTATTTTGTTTATCTAAAGCAATGAATATAATTCCCGTTGGTTTTACTTATGCAACATATGGAGGACTAACAATTACTGCAGTAACTATCTTTGGTATTTTAAAATATAATCAATTACCTAATATTTATGGAACTATTGGTATAATCTTAATAATTACTGGTGTAATTCTTGTAAACTATTTAGGAAAAGTAAGCTCTTAAAACAAGATAATGGCCGTGTTAATTAGATTAACACGACCATATAGATTTGTTTAGAACCAATTATTTGGAATAATTATGTAATGGATTGCTAAAACAATTCCAACTGAAACACTTAATCCAAAGATCATTTTAAGAAAGTCTTTACCAATTAATGGGAAAACATACTTAAATTTATAATCTTTGTTCATTGTTGAAATTGCAAGTTCTCTTCCACATAACAAACCAACGAATACCCATGTTGTTGACATTGGTAAGTCGTTTAGTTCCTTAAAGTAGAATAAAACAGCAGCATAAATTATATTGATAATTGTAGCTGATCTTGCATATCTAGTTCCAGTTTTTTCCAAAACTACAGTTTGTATCCGTCCACCTTGAATGTAGAAGATGTAAAATAATAAAGCCGTGAAATATGCCATTACAGTTAAAAGAATTGTTATATCTAGTTGTCTTGGAAGATATACGGCAATATTTGCTACGTCATGAGATAACCAAACCCACCATAGCCAACCTGAAGTGACCCATACTGAGTTTCTCCAAAAGCCTATATACTTTTCATCAACTTCATCTAATTTTTCATTGATAAATTTTGATACAACAATCCAAGCAATATAAGCGACCGTTGCTGCTAAACCATAACCAACTACACTTTTTAACAACATTTTTTCAAGTACAACTGTTGAAGCAAACGCTGAAAGAACTAAAAAGGTTGTGGATACAGGTATACCAACTCTTGTTAATAACAAGAGTATTGCAGGCGCTACTGCATGATACCATTGAATTTCTTGATAAGGTATTCTAGTTAATCTTCCATATGAAATATCACCATCATATGAATACCATCCCCACGCTAAAGCTAAAATCATTACACTCGAGGCTGATCCTGCAAGTACATACCATTTAAACCACTTCTTTTTTGAAGCTATAAATGTACCTAATGTTTGAATTGAGTCGTTAGCGATTACGCTATAACCGGCAAGGCCAAACCCTATAACCGTGTAAATTAAAGTCATTTCCATTTTTTATCTCCTTAATATTATTGTTTTCGGTTCCTATCGATTCATGACTTAAGGAGTATGTAATCTGAGACAGAAAATAAATCTATATAAAAGTTTATTGATTTGAGAATCAAAGAGTAGATTCGTCAACAAATAAACTAATAAAAACCAAAGTCTACTTTATAATTAAAATACAACCTTATAAATACCAATGAAAAATAATGGTACCTGTAATCCAAAATTAGTTAATATCGCTTTATCCTTACTAATGAATCCAGCTATAGTCCATCCAACAACCCCTAATCCGTGAAAGTATATATTTAAAGGATAAATATTTAGGTTTGTTAATAGAATACCAACTAAAACTAGAAATGTACTAATCCATTTAAGATACTTTTTTATAAACATACGTTTTCCTTTCAGCTTGTTTTATTTAGATTTTAAATAATAACTTATCTACACTTTTTACATAATCCAAAAAACTCAAGATTGTATTTACTATATTTCATACCATCTTTGTCTTTGAAATTAGTTAAGTATTTAGAAAGACTTGAACTGCTAATTTCTGTTACTTTTTCACAGATCTCACAGATAGAAAACGCAGTGGCTTTTGATACCATGCAACTTGAATTGTGACAGGCAATAAAGGCATTTCGACTTTCAATTTTATGAATTTTTCCTATTTCAACCAACTTATCTAGTGCTCTATAGACTTGTAACGGAGCTTTAATACCTTTCTTTTGAACATTATGTAGTATTGAATAAGCTTTCATTGGTTCAGGTGATTTGTCAATTAAATCAAAAATGATTTGCTGATTTTTTGAAAGATTTTGCATTTTGTTCATTCTATTGATTCCTCTTAATTTTTCAATTTAATCGATTGTTTTATGTTTAGCAGTGACAAAATAAATAGAAATAAAGAAGCTGCTATAATCGATGGTCCAGAAGCAGTATTAAATTCTAATGAGGAAAACAATCCTAAAATCACAGATAATAATCCACCTATAATTGAATACATCACCATTCTTTGAGGACTTGATGAAATATTTCTAGCCATTGCGGCAGGTATAATTAGCATTCCAGTTATTAATAATAAGCCAACCATTTTTATTGATATAGCAATGATTGCTGCCATTAATATTGTAAATATAGCTTTTGCTCTATCAGGATTTAATCCTTCTGCTTCAGCTAGTTCATAATTAACAGTTGATGCAAACAAAGGTTTCCAAATTAATTTTAAAACTAAGAGGATTAATGCTCCTCCGATCCATATAATAAAAAGATCATCAACAGTGACAGCTAATATATCTCCAAATAATAGTCCCATAATATCAAATCTAATAAATGATAAAAAACCTATTACCACTAGTCCTACCGCCAGTGATGAGTGGGCTAAAAGTCCAAGTAAAGCATCACCTGGTAGATTTGTTCTTTTTTGAAGTTGTATTAAAGTTAAGGCTATCAGAGAAGAGATAATAAATACCGAGAACGCTATGTTGAATTCCATTGAATAAGCTAGTGTAACACCAAGTAATGCAGAGTGGGATAGGGTATCACCAAAATATGAAAGTCTTCTCCATATAACAAAACATCCTAGAGGTCCCGTCACAATTGCAACTCCAATACCTGCTATTAAAGCTCTTATAAAAAAATCATCTAACATTTAGTTTTTCTTTATTTCACCTTCACTTGTATGAACATGATCGTGTCTGTGCTCATATCTTGATAAAATTTGAGAAGCTTGTTCACCAAACAAAGCTTTGTACTCATTATTTTTTGCAACATCCATTGGAGAACCTGAGCAACATACATGACCGTTTAAACAAACTACATGATCTGTAGCACTCATTACAGTATGTAAGTCATGAGATATTAGTAAGATCCCACAGTTTAATTCATCAGAAATTTTCTTAATTAGTTCGTATAAAGCGATTTCACCAGTAAAATCTACACCTTGCACAGGTTCATCTAGTACCAATAACTCTGGTTTTTTTGAAATAGCTCTTGCAAGTAATACTCTTTGGAATTCACCACCAGATAAGTCACCTAAATTTTTATCTTTAAGGTGAATAACACCAGTCAGAGATAGAGCTTCATCAATAGTTTCTTTATCAAGACTTTCAGTTAATAACATGAAATCATTTACTCTTAGCGGCAATGTCCAATCAATTGATATTTTCTGTGGTACATATCCAACTTTATTTGTGTATTTTTCAACTGAACCATCAATCTTTTTGTAAATACCTAAAGCAATCTTAGCTGTCGTACTTTTTCCTGATCCATTTGGACCAATGAGAGTAACTATTTTACCTTTTTCAACTTTAAGTGATACTCCTCTTACAAGCCATTTATTATTTAAAATAAAACCAGCTTTATTTAACTTCACAAGTATATTTTGATCTGACTTCATTTTATTCCTTGACTAATAAATGTTATATTATTACATAATGTTATATTATAACAATTTAAATATACAACATATGAAAAACATTAAAAAATTACCATTTATCTTATCAATACTATCATTCTTAACTATTTTTGTACCAGCAAATGCTGAAATTAAAGTAGTTACTTCAATTAAACCAATTCATTCATTAACTAGTTATTTAATGGATGGCGTAGCAAAACCTGATTTAATAGTAGATGGCTATGCTTCTCCACATGGATTTGCTTTAAAACCATCTCATGCAAAAATGTTACAAAATGCTGATCTTATATTCTGGGTTGGTGAGGATTTGGAAAATTTTTTAGAAAAACCATTGAAATCTGTTGCAAAAAAAGCTGAGAAAATTGAGTTAATAGAAATAAATGGTTTAACAAAACTTAAGTTTAGAGAAAGAAATATTTTTGAAGAGCACGATCACGGTCATAAAGAGGATGACCACGATGATCATGCTAAGAAAGAAGATGATCATGATCATGACCACGATAAAAAAGAGAAAGAACATGGTCACGATGAACACGGACATGACGATGAACATAAAAAAGATGATCACGATGAGCATGGTCATGAAGGACACGCACACGGTGAATATGATCCACATATTTGGTTAGATCCAATAAATGCAAAAGTGATTTTAAGTGAAATGGCAGAACACTTGATTGAGAATGATCAAGAAAATGAAGCTAAATATAAAGCTAATTTAAAAAAAGCTCATAAAGATTTAGATAAACTTACTAAGAAAGTAAAATCTGAATTAAACAAAGATTTTAAATCAATCGTCTTTCATGATGCGTATCAATACTTTGAAGAAAGATTTGGCATTAATATTCTTGGTGCATTTACAGTAAATACAGACGTAATGCCAGGTGCTGAACAGTTAGCTGAAATAAGAGAAATAATTGAACATGATAAAGTAAGCTGTATATTTTCAGAGCCACAATTTAATCCTGATATAATTAAGGCTGTAGCAAAAGATACTAATGTTGCAACAGGGGTTATAGATCCATTGGGAGCAACTCTTAACCCTGGAAAAGATCTTTATTTTGATTTAATTAGCAACATGTCAAAATCTTTTAAAGGTTGTTAAATAAAAATTGATCTTTAGTTATAAATAATATCTAATAATGGGATGAATACAGTTTCCCTTACATTAGATGAGATTTTTAATTTAACTAAAAAGACTTTATTAGCCAATGGTTGCAATAATGAAACAGCGTCTATTCTCTCAGATTTAATAAGAAATGCAGAGCGAGACGGATCTCTATCTCATGGTTTATTCAGATTACCTGCTTATGTAAGTGGATTAAAGAGTGGAAAAATTAATGGTAAAGGAAAACCAGAAGTTAAAAAGATTTCAGCATCAGTAATTAAAGTTCAAGGTAATAATTGTTTAGCCCCAGTTGTTTTAAATAAAGGTTTGCCAGAATTAGCAAAAGCAGCAAAAGAAAATGGTGTTGCAGTACTTGCAATAAATAATTCCCATCACATGGCAGCGATGTGGCCTGAGACAGAAAAATTAGCTGAAGAAGGTCTAGTTGCTTTTGCATGTACATCATATAAGCCTGCAGTAGCTCCCGCTGGTGCAATCAAACCATTGTTCGGTACAAATCCTATTTCATTTGCATGGCCTCGACCTGGAAAAACTCCAGTAGTTTATGATATGGCAACAGCATCAATGGCAATGGGTGAAGTTCAAGTTGCTAAAAGAGAAGGGCATAAGGTTCCACTTGGAACAGGCTTGACTAAAGATGGTAAAGAAACAACTGATCCAGCAGCAATAGCAGACGGTGGTGTACTACTTCCTTTTGGAGGTTATAAAGGTTCAGCAATTGCAATGATGGTTGAGTTAATGGCAGGCGCTTTAGTCGGTGACAATTTTAGTTTTGAAACAGCTGCAAAAGATAATAATGATGGTGGACCGCCAAGTGGAGGAGAATTTATTATTGCAATTTCACCGGATAAAACTTCAGGAACTAATTGGCAAAAACATGCTGATGAATTTTTCGATAAGATGAAATCTTTTAATGGTGTTAGACTACCAGGGGAGAGAAGACACAAAAATAGATTAGACAAAGGTCCTCGAAATATAAATGAGGAATTAGTGAATAAAATAAAATCTTTAAGCTAAAGTTATTTCAATCGGTGTATGATCTGATGGTTTTTCTCGACCCCTTGGATCTTTATTAATATTTATACCTTTTACTTGATCAATTAAAGAATTAGAGACTAAGAAGTGATCAATTCTCATACCATTATTTTTTTGCCAAGCACCTCTCATATAATCCCAAAAAGTATAACCTTCTTTTGTTTCATTAAAGTGTCTATAGACATCGTTAAATCCTAAATTAATCATTTCTCTGAATTTTTTTCTTATTTCTAATCTATATAAAGCATCATCTTCAAAACTTTTGACATTATAAACATCTTCTGCGGCTGGAATGACATTAAAATCACCTGCAAGAATTATATTTGAATTTTTTTTTGACAACGTTTTTAGTTGTTTGATTAACTGATCCATCCAATTTTTTTTGTAATCATATTTTTCAGTATCAACTGGGTTCCCATTAGGTGTGTAAATATTAATTAATTGAACAGTTTTTTTCTTATATTCAACCTCTGCAGAAATAATTCTAGATTGTTTTAGCTTATCTTTGATTAGGTCTGTTCTTATATTATTTAATTTACCTTTAGAGATAATAGCAACGCCATTATAGCTTTTTTGACCAAATACATGACTTTCATAATCCATTGCTGAAAAATCATCATAAGGAAAGTTTATATCTTCAGTTTTAATTTCCTGCATCATTACAATATCTGGTTTATATTTTAAAAGATAACTTTTAATATTTTCAATACGAGCTCGAACAGAATTTACATTCCACGAGGAGATAATCATTAAAGAGAGAAAGAAACACCGCAGCCACAAGAAGATTTTGTTTGTGGATTTGTGATTTTGAATTGTTCACCAATTAATTCAGATACATAATCAACTTCTGATCCTTTTAAAAGATCTGCAGATGTTTTGTCGATTAGTATATTTTCATAATTCAAATCATCTGCTGTTTTTTCCTTATCGAAAGTAAATTCATATTGAAAGCCCGAACATCCTCCACCTTTGATAGCGATTCTAAAAAAAGATCCTTTATCTTTTTTTGACAACAAAACATTGATCTGTTTTAGTGCTTTATCAGTAAATTTAATTTCTTTAATCATAATTGATCACTGGTATTACTAATATAATACTTAAATATTTATTTTAAAGGATGAAAAAACACTCAAAGATAGGTCTGTTTAAAAGTAAAGGAAGAATATTTAAGGAATCTTTATCAAAATACAGAACTCCATTTCAAAGAGATAGAGATCGTATAATTCATAGTGCTTCGTTTAGAAGACTAAAACATAAAACACAGGTATTTGTTAATACTGAAGGTGATCATTATAGAACGAGAATAACTCATTCAATAGAGGTTGCTCAAATAGCAAGATCTATAGCACGTTATTTAAATTTAAATGAAGATCTAGCTGAAACACTGAGTCTTGCTCATGATTTAGGTCATACGCCTTTTGGTCATGCGGGGGAGGATGCTTTAAATGAATGTATGGAAACCTATGGTGGTTTTGATCATAATTTACAGACATTAAGAGTTGTGATGTTTTTAGAAAATAAATATTTAAAATTTAAAGGATTAAATCTTTCAATTGAAACTTTAGAGGGACTTTTAAAGCACAATGGTCCATTAAATGATTTAGATTTAACAGATAACTTAATAGGAATTAAAAATTTTAAGAATATGATTAATTTCAAAACTTACCCATCACTAGAGGCTCAAGTTTCAGCAATTTCTGACGATATAGCTTATAATAATCATGATATTCAAGATGGAATAAACGCTAATCTATTCAAATTAAAAGAGTTGGTTGAAATTGATTTCTTTAAAGATATTTACATTAA
>CACNWC010000013.1 GCA_902624075.1 uncultured Pelagibacteraceae bacterium
TAGATTTACCAGATAGTTACGACCGTAAGTATTTTTCTAAAATAGAAAAAAAATTGAATTCTTTTTCAGGAGAAAAATATTCACTAAAAATAATTGAAAAAATGCTTTCTGAGTTAGAAAAAATTGCAGCAAGTAAACAATATGATTTTATAAATGCTTCTATAAAAGAAAAAATTACTAATGATAATAAGATTGATGTCAAAATATCAATTATCGATGAACAAGAAAATTTTTATGTAAATAAAATTAATATTTTAGGAAATTCAATAACAATTGAGGATGTTATTAGAAATGAATTACTTATAGATGAAGGAGACCCTTTAAATAAAATTTTATTTAATAAATCTATATCAAATTTAAAATCGTTAAATATTTTTAAGAATGTTGATTCAGATATAATTGATACTTCAGATAAATTTCAAAAAGATATAGATATAATTGTTGAAGAAAAGCCAACTGGTCAAATTTCAATTGGTGCAGGTATTGGTACTTCAGGAACATCAACAGCTTTTGGTATAGCAGAAAATAATTTTTTAGGAAAAGGAATTAAACTAGATACAAATCTTATGGTAAGTGAAGAAAATATTAAAGGACTTTTTTCTTACACTAAACCAAACTACAACAATTCTGATAAAGATTTGATATTAACTTTTCAAAGTCAAGAAACTGATCGATTAAATGATTTTGGATATAAGTCAAATGACACTGGTTTTATGATTGGAACTAACTATGAGTATTTGGAAGATTTATATTTCTCTCCTAAACTTTCAGTTTTTTCAGAATCTTTAACAACTTCATCATCAGCTTCAAGTCTATTAAAAAAACAAGAAGGAAGTTATTTTGACACAACAATAGATTATTCTTTTCTATATGACAAAAGAGATCAATCTTATCGTCCAACAGATGGTTTCATATCATTTTTTAATCAATCTTTACCTTTAAATATTGATGAAAATCAGACGTTAATAAACGGATATGAACTTACAACCTTTTCTGAATATCTTGATGATCAAATACTTACATTTTCAATTTTCGCAAAAGCAGCAAATTCATTAGGCGATGATGATGTTAAAATTTCGGATAGACTTTATATACCTTCAAAAAAATTAAGAGGTTTTCAATCTGGAAAAGTTGGACCTATTGATGGTGGAGATTATGTTGGAGGCAATTATGTAACAGCATTTAACGTTTCAGCTGATTTACCAATTTTTCAATCACTAGAAACAATAGATTTTAATTTATTTTATGATGCCGCAAATGTGTGGGGTGTTGACTATAATTCTAGCATAAATGACTCCTCAGCATTAAGAAGTGCCACTGGATTAGGGCTTGACTGGTATACGCCGATTGGCCCGTTAAGTTTTAGTTTATCTCAACCATTGTCAAAAAAATCTTCTGATAAAACAGAAACTTTTAGATTTAATTTAGGTACAACTTTTTAAATAAATGTTCTTTTTAAGATTCATAATTATATTTTTTTTATTTCAAAACTATACTTTTTCTAATGATAATTTGAATTTAGTTATAATTGATCTAGATTATATTTTTAAAAATTCAAATGCAGCAAAAAAACTTAGTAAACAATCTATCAGTGAAAAAGAAGCTATAGTTAAGGATAAAAAAAAAATTGAAAGTAATTTAGAGAAACAAAAAAACGACATAATGTCAAAAAAAAATATTTTAGATAAAAAAGAATTTGAAGAAAAAGTAATTTCGCATCAAAAAAATGTTCGGGAATATCAAGTGAAAATTAATAAAGATTTAAAAAAAATAAATGACGAATTTATTAAAAAAAATATTGTGTTAAAGAAGAAAATAGATCAATTATTAATCGAATATTCTAAAGAAAATAATATAGACTTGATTGTAAATAAAAAAGCTATAGTTGTATCAGCTATAAATATGGATATGACCAAACAAATTTTAGATATTATAAATAATAAAATTAAATAATAAATCTTTTATCATGTCAGATAAATTAAATAAAAAACAAATTATTGATTTACTACCTCATAGAGAACCTATGTTGCTTATAGATGAATTAATAAATATAAAAAAATTACATTCAGCTACAGCTATTATGAATGTTAAAAAAGACGCTTTTTATGTACAGGGCCATTTTCCTGGACAACCTGTTATGCCAGGTGTTTTGATAGTTGAAGCTTTTGGTCAATCAGCTGCAGCTTTGACAGCTCATGGTATCGATAAAGAAACCTACGAAAATAAACTTGTTTTTCTAATGAGTGTTGAAAAGGCTAGATTTAGGAATCCTGTAATACCAGATTGTAAGTTAGAATTAAAAATTGAAGCTATCAGATCTCATGGAAGAGTGTGGAAATATAAAGGTGAAGCTTTTGTAGGAGATAAAAAAATGGCAGATGCTCAATGGTCAGCTACTATTGTAGACAGAAAATAATTAGTAATAATAGTTGATACAAAGAATATTAAAACTTTTGATAAATATTCTTTTATGTTAAATCCTTTTTTTAAAAATTTTGGTCCCTTTAATATAGAAAAATTGCTTCAAAAGACTGATACTGAAAATAAAGAAAATTTTAAAATAGATAAAATTTACAATGTTTCAGATTTATTAACAGCAACAAAAAAGGATTTAACTTTTTTTCATTCAAAAAATTATTCTCAATTAGCGTCAAAAACAAAAGCATCTTATTGTGTTACTTTAGAAAATCTATCCCACTTTTTACCAAATTCCTGTAAAAAGATTATTGTTAAAAATGTATTACTAACAATAGCAAAAATTACAAAAGAATTTTATCCTAAATCAATTGTTGACGATTTTGATGACACTGTAAAAGATATTTCTAAAACTTCTTTAAAGAAAAAAGTTAAATTTGGAAAAAATGTTTTAATAGGTAAAAATGTTAAGATAGGTATAAATTGTTTAATTGGTCACAACACCATAATTGAAAAAAATGTAGTTATTGGTTCAAATTGTACAATTGGTTCTAATGTTATTATAAGAAATACTATTATTAAGGATAATGTGAGTATTTTAGATGGATGCGTTATTGGTAAAAAGGGTTTTGGTTTTTTTCCAAACAATAAAAAAAATATAAGATATCCTCATATTGGTATTGTTATAATTAATGAAAATTGTGAAATTGGATGTGGTTCAACAGTTGATAGAGGCTCGTTATCAAATACAATAATTGGTAAAAATACATACATAGATAATCAGGTACACATCGCTCACAATAACAAGATTGGTGATAATTGTATTATTGCTGGGCAAGTTGGTTTTGCGGGGAGCTCATCTTTAGGTAACAATGTGATGATTGGTGGACAAGCTGGAGTTTCAGGTCATTTAAAAGTTGGAAACAATGTACAAATTGCTGGAGGTAGTGGTGTTATTAAAGATATACCTGATAACTCAAAAGTAATGGGCTATCCAGCAAAAAACTTAAGAAATTTTTTAAAAGATAATAGATGATACATAAAACAGCAATAATTGATAATAAATCTAAAATTGATCAAAATGTTGAAATAGGTCCTTACACAGTTATAGGACCAAATGTAGAAATTCAAGAAGGCACAAAAATTCAGTCACATGTAAGTATAACAGGACAAACAAGAATTGGAAAAAATAATAAAATTTTTCCATTTGCATCAATAGGTAATGAGCCTCAAGATTTAAAATATAAAGGGGAGAATACTAAACTTGAAATTGGTGATGGGAATATAATTAGAGAGTATACAACATTAAATACAGGAACAGTAGGTGGAGGAGGAATAACTAAAATTGGTAATAATTCCCTTTTAATGATTGGCGTTCACATTGCTCATGATTGTATAATTGGTAATAATGTAGTAATTGCCAATAGTGCAGCTATAGCTGGTCATGCTAAAATAGGTGACTCAGTTATAATCGGTGGTAATTGTGGTGTTCAGCAATTTGTAAGAATTGGAAAACTTGCAATGATTGGTGGTATGACGGGTGTATCAAGAGATGTAATACCTTATGGACTTTCTTTAGGGAACCGCAATTATCTAGATGGAATTAACATTATTGGTCTTAGAAGAAATAAGATCTCTAACAAAGATATAATTTGCTTAACAGATGCTTATAAAGAAATATTTAAAACTGAAAGCTTGAATGAAAACTTATCAAAGTTAAATGGAAATTTTAAAGATAATATTTTTGTTCAGGAAATAATAAACTTTATAAATATGGACAAAAAAAGACCAATTTGTACACCTTATTCAAAATAAAATGATAGGTTTATTTCTTGGAAAAACAGATTTCCCAAAAAAAATACTTAATAATTTAAAGAGAAGAAAGATAAAATATTTTATAATAGATTTAACAAAAAAAAATATTTTTAAAAAAGATAAAAATTCACATTTTATTAATATAGGTAGATTTGGAGGGATTCTTAATCTAATCAATGAAAAAAAATGTAGAAAAGTTATATTTGCTGGAAAAATAGATAAGCCCAAAATTTCCAATTTAAGATTGGATGCAAAGGGTATTTATTACATACCCAGGATCATAAAAGCTGCAAAACTTGGTGATGCTGCAATTTTAAAAGAATTAATAAAAATTTTAAGCGAAAATAAAATAAGAGTAATAAAATCAAACTTTTATAACCCTGAATTAACAATGTTAAAAGGCAATTATACAAGAACAAGACCTTCGAAATTCAACCTCTTAAATATTAAAATTGGAATAGATACTTTGAAAAAGATAAATGCTTATGATCACGTACAGGGTTTAATTGTCAGAAATAAAAAGATTATTTCACGAGAGACAACAAAGGGTACAAAAAAAATGATACAATCTATAAAAAAAGATAAAAATAATGCTGGAATATTAATTAAATTTCCAAAAAAAAAACAAGATTTAAGAGTTGATTTACCAACAATAGGTCTTGATACTTTGAAAGATTGTAAAAAAGTTGGTATTAATGGAATCGTTTTAAAATCTAAGCAAAATATTTTTTTGGACAAGGAAAAATCTATAAAATTTGCAAATAAGAATAAAATTTTTATTTATATAATATGAAAAAAAAAATATTTATTCTAACTGGTGAAGCTTCTGGTGATAAATTAGCATCAACAGTGATTTCAAAACTTAATCAATATAATGATAAGATTGATTATCTTTCAGTCGGAGGATCAAATCTTCATAAATTAGGAATTAAATCAATTTTCGATATAAATGAAATTACTTATATAGGTTTTACAAGTGTTATTTTGAATATTTTTAAAATTAAAAAAAAAATTGATTATACTGTAAATGAAATTCTTAAATTTGACCCAGATATAATCTTTAGTGTTGATAGTCCCGATTTCACACTCAGAGTTTCTGAAAAAGTTAAGAAAATAAAATCTAATATAAAAATAATTCATTATGTGGCACCTCAAGTTTGGATCTGGAGAGAAAGTAGAGTAAAAAACTTCAAAAAATTTGTTGATCATTTTTTACTTTTATTTGACTTTGAAAAAAAATTCTTTGACAAAGAAAATATAAAAAATACTTTTGTTGGTCATCCGTTATTAGAAAAGAATACTTCAAAAATTGATATATCAAATATTTCAAAAGGAAAAAAAATTATATCTCTTTTTCCTGGTAGTAGATTATCAGAATTAAAAACCCTTTTTCCAATTTTGGCAAATTTCGTTAAATTAATGAATAAAGAATTTAATCAATATATTTTTATTTTTCATGCTACAGATGAAAACAAAGATTTAATAAAATCAAAGTTAAATGATTATCATTTTGAAAATACCGAAATTGTTTCTGACAAAGATATAAAATCTGAAATCTTATTAAATTCAGTCTTTGCTGTTGCAAAATCAGGTACAGTCTCACTTGAAATTTGTAATGCAAAAGTTCCATCAATAATAATATACAAAATTAATTACATTAATTTCCTAATTATGAAATTTTTAGTTAAGGTTAATTTTGCAAATATAATTAATATTATAAATAATAAAGAAATTATTCCTGAACTCCTCCAAAATGAATGTAACGCAAAAGAAATATTTAGATCTGTTAAATATTTCTTAAAAAACCCAAATTTTGCAAAAAAACAAGTTGAGGATTGTACTCGTACGCTTGAACAAATTAGATCCAGAACATCATCAAGCGAGGAGGCTGCAAAAATATTAAGTAAATATCTTGTTACTTAATCTTTTGGTTACTTCATCTTGACCAAGAGAAATTATAATATCGTAAATGCCAGGCCCAAATTTAGATCCAGTTAAAGCAATTCTTAAAGGCTGACCAACTCCTTTAAAATTTGTATTATGTGATTTAATAAGACCATTTATTGTTGATTCCAAACTTTCCCTTGTTATCTGATCTATTTTTGCAAATTTAGCTCTAAAATCAGATATGACTTTTTTAGCTTTATCATCAATTAATTTAATATCATCTTGATTAAAATTAACCTCATTTACCATTATATATTGACCATTATTAAATATATCTTCTAAGGTTTTAGCTTTATTTTTTAAGAAGATTAGGGATTTTTTAATTTTATCTTTCTTATCTGATTTAATTTCACTTTTATATAATTTGCAATATTGAGTTAATTGATCGAATAAATCATTTTCATTGATATTTTTAATATAGTGCTCGTTCATTGATAAAATTCTGCTCATATCTAACTTTGATGGAGATTTACCAATTCCCTCCAGATTAAAATATTTAATACTTTCATCTAAGGTAAATATTTCTTTGTCTTTATATGACCATCCCAGTCTTAAAAGATAATTTCTTAGAGCATCTGGCATAATACCAATTTTAGAGTAATCATCTAAAGTAGATGCCTTATCTCTTTTTGATAATTTCTTTCCTTCAATTGTATGTATTAAAGGTATATGTGCAAAAGAAGGTAATTCCCACTTCATGGCTTTATAAATTTGAATTTGTTTAAAAGTATTGATCTTATGATCGTCACCTCTAATTATGTGTGTCATATTCATTTGGTGATCATCAACGGATGCCGATAAATTGTAAGTTGGAGTTCCATCATTTCTTAAGATAATAAAATCTTCAATAGTATTATTATCAATTTCAACATCGCCTTGAACCAAATCTTTTAATATAGATGTTCCATCTATTTTACTTTTAAATCTGATAACTGGTTTAATATCTTTTGGAGCATCAGCTTCTTTTTTATCTCTCCATTTTCTATCATAGATATAAGGAATTTTTTTTTGTCTTGCCCTTTTTTTTTGTTCCTCTATTTCTTCGCTGGAGCAATAGCATTTATACGCGTGACCACCCTTAAGTAATTCATTTGCAACATTAATATGATCTTTAATTTTTTTTGATTGTATATATTCTTCTCCATCATAGTTAATACCAATCCATTTAAGGGATTTAACTATTTGATCTTTATATTCATCTTTTGATCTTTCTTTATCTGTATCTTCAACTCTAAGATAAAAACCCCCTTTTTGATTTTTAGAATATAACCAATTAAATAAAGCTGTTCTCACACCACCAATATGCAAAGGTCCAGTTGGAGATGGAGCAAATCTTGTTGCTACTTTTTTCATTGAAAATGTTTAGACTATTTTACTAGAAGTTTCTATATAAAGATACTAACACGCCCTGTACTTTTACTCTATCTGGGCCAAAAATTTTAGTTTCGTAGTTTTTATTTGCACTTTCAAGCGCAACAACTTTACCTTTTTTTCTTATTCTTTTAAGCATAGCCTCATGTTCATCAATTAATGCAACAACTATTTTTCCATTTTCAGCTGTATCAGTTCTTTTAATAATAACAGTATCACCTTCATTAATTCCTGCTTCAATCATTGAGTCTCCTTGTACTTTAAGACCAAAATAATCACCATTTTTTTCTAAGTTACTTGGTAATGGAATTCTCGAAACTTCATTTTGAATAGCTTCTACAGGTGTTCCTGCAGCTATTTTTCCCAAAACTGGTACTTCTACATCGTCAGACATAGGTTTATCATTATCTAAGCCACCTTTAATAACGCTAGGTGAAAAACTGTTGTAAATATCATTTGCTGAAGCTGTCTCTGGTAATTTGATTACCTCTAAAGCTCTTGCTTTATGAGCTAGCCTTTTAATAAATCCTCTTTCTTCTAATGCACTAATTAATCTATGAATTCCTGATTTGGACTTCAAATTAAGAGACTCCTTCATTTCTTCATAAGAAGGAGATACACCAGAGCTTCTCAACTTCTTGTTGATAAATAAAAGCAGGTTTTTTTGTTTTTTTGTTAGCATAAGAACAAATATCGTACAAAATATGTTCTATAAAAGTTCTCTACAATTCACAATAGTAAAAAAAGCTAATAAAATAGGGGATTATTTAGCTAAAGAACTGAAAAAATAGAATTATTATCTAAATTTTTCAAAAGTGATTCACCGATTAAAAAAGTTTTAATAGAGGTTTTGTTTGAGAGTTCCAACAGTTCATCTTTTGTTTTAATTCCACTTTCAGAAATTAATGGACCAGGGTGATCAATTAAAACATCATGAATATCAAAAGTTGTATTTATGTCAGTTCTTAAAGTTTTTAAATTTCTATTATTTATTCCAATTAAAGCATCTTTAAATCTTAGGGCACTCTTTGCTTCTTCAACGGTATGAACTTCAACAATTACTGACATGTTTAATTTAAGTGCTTCGTTATATAAATCATCAGCAAGTTTATCACTAACACCAGCTAATATAATTAATATTGCATCAGCTCCGTAACTTTTTGCCAAGGGTACTTGAAATTTATCTACAAAAAAGTCCTTACATAAAATTGGTAAATTAATTTTTTGTTTAATCTTGCTAATATGTATCAGGTTTCCTAAAAAAAAATCTTCTTCAGTCAAAACTGATAAACAAGTAGCTTTATTATCACTATATATGTTTGCTATATTAACAGGATCATAATCATTGATAATTATACCAGCTGAGGGACTTGCTTTTTTAATTTCTGCGATGACTGAAAATTTGTCTTCTTTAATGTTATTTTCGATTTTTTCTTTAAAATTAACAAATGTTTTATTTGTATTAATTAATTCATCTAATGATTCAAGTGTAATAGTTTTTTTTAAATTTACTATTTTTTCATTTTTTTTTTTAATTATTTTTTCAAGAACATTTTCAGCCATTTTGGATTTTTTCTAAATGTTTAATAACTTTATTCGATAAAATGTGTTCCCTTGTATTATTATAAGCATCAGCAAAACTTTTATGAGTTTCATTCACAATAAGACCTGCAGCAGCGTTTAAGCAAACAGCTTTAGAAAAGTCATTATCCTCGCCTTTAAATATATTAATCATTTTTTCTGCATTAAATTTTGCATCATCACCAACTAGATTTTCAAATTTATCTGCATTTACATTTAATTCTTTTGGATTAATTGTAATTTCAGAAATTTTATTATCTTTTAATTGAATAACATTAGTTTTAGCGTAAGGTGAAATTTCATCTAAGCCATCTTCACTATTTACAATCCATGCAAATTTAATATCTAAATTTTTTAAGGCATTTGCAAATATTTTTAATAGTTTTTTATCAAAGACACCAACTACTTGTCTTTTAATTAGGGCAGGACTGCTTAATGGTCCAATCATATTAAATATAGTTCTTTTTCCAATTTTTTTCCTGGTTGGACCAACAAATCTCATTGCACTATGATAATTAGGTGCAAACATAAAACCAAAATTATTTTTATTAATTTGATCTTCAATTTCTTTTGGTTCTAAATTTATTTTTATATTTAAAGCCTCCAAAACATCACCTGATCCACACTTAGAAGATACAGCCTTATTTCCATGCTTTGCTACTTTAATACCCATGCTTGCAAGTAATAACGCAGATGCTGTAGATATATTAAGTGTATTCATTCCGTCTCCACCAGTTCCACATGTATCAACACAATTTTCTACATTTACTCTTTTGGATTTATTTCTGAGCACAAAAACTCCACCAGCTATTTCATCTGAAGCTTCACCTTTAGCTGATAAAAGTGTCAAAAAATCAAATATTTCTTGGTCTTCAGCTTTGCCTTCCATTAATAATTCAAAAGCTGCTTTACTTTCTTCAAAAGATAAATTTTTTTTACTCTTAATTTTTTCTATGAATTGTTTCATTAATCCTAAATTCTAATAAAATTTTTTAAAATTTTGATACCTATCTTAGTTTTAATACTTTCAGGGTGAAATTGCACTCCATGAACATGGTATTTTTTGTGTCTCACACCCATAATTAGCCCATCTTTAGTTTCAGCAGTAATTTCAAGATCTTCAGATAATGATTTTTTATCAATAATTAAGCTATGATAACGAGTTGCTTCAAAAGTTTTTGGAAGATTTTTTAATATGCCAGTTTTTTTTGACATTATCTTGCTTGTTTTTCCGTGCATTAATTTTTTAGCTTGTATAATCTTTGATCCAAATACTTGTCCTATTATTTGATGACCCAAACAAACACCAAGTATTGGAATTTTTTTATATAAAGATTTTACAATATTGAGACAATTACCCGATTGATTTGGATTACCTGGACCAGGTGAAATAACAATTTTATTGTATTTTGCTTTCAAAATTTCCTTTGATGTAATCATATCATTTCTAATTACATCAACATTTACCTTTAAAGATGACAAATAGTGATAAAGATTAAAAGTAAAACTGTCGTAATTATCAATTAAAATTAACCTTTTCATTTTAGTGCATTAATTAGTGCTTTTGCTTTATTAACTGTTTCTTTATATTCATTAATTGGTTTGCTATCAGCAACTATACCAGCTCCAGCTTGAACATAAAATTTATTTCTTTTTGCAACAGCGGTTCTTAAAGCTATGCAGGTATCAAATTCTCCATTAGCAGAAAAATAACCAATACCGCCTGCATAAACTTTTCTTTTTGTATTTTCTAATTCGTCTATAATTTCCATTGCTCTTATTTTTGGAGCACCAGAAACGGTACCAGCAGGAAAACCCGCTAAAAGAGATCTAAATTTTGTAAATTTTTTATTATATTTACCGATCACATTTGAAACTATGTGCATTACATGGGAATATTTTTCAATAATAAAACTTTCTGTTACTTTTACAGAATTAATTTCTGAAACTTTACCAGCATCATTTCTACCTAGATCTAATAACATAAGATGTTCTGAACGTTCTTTTTTATCTTTTAGAAGATCCTTTTCATAATAAAGATCTTCTTTTTTGGTTTTACCTCTCGGTCTTGTTCCTGCGATTGGTCTTACAGTAATATTATTGTCTCTAAGTCTAACAAGTATTTCTGGACTTGCACCAATTATTTGAAAGTCACTAAAATTAAAAAAAAACATAAAAGGTGAGGGATTAGTAACTCTAAGTTTTTTATAAATTTCTAAAGGTTCTTTTGTCAACTTAGCCTCAAACCTTTGACTTAAAACCACCTGAAATATATCTCCTAATCTAATATAATTTTTAGCTTTCTTGACCATGTTTATAAATTTATTTTTAGTAGTATTTGATCTTACTTTGATATTCTTAGAATATTGATTATCTTTTTTTTTTTTATTTTTTAAAGATGACTGAATTGATAATTCTAAGAGATCAGATTTAATTTTATGAAATCTATTATTATAATTTGTAATTTTTTCATCTTTAAAAATATTGTATATAAAAAATATTTCTTTTTTTAAATTATCGTGAATTACAAGTATTCTAGGACGGAGTAATCTTACGTCTGGTAATTTAAGATCATTTTGACAATTATTAGGAATTTTTTCAATGTACCTAATTGAGTCATAAGAAAAATATCCAGATATTAATGAACAAATTTTAGGTAAATTTTGTGGAGTTTTAAAATTAAAATCCTCAATTATTTTTTCGATTAAATTTTCCGGTCTATCCCTTAATTTTTTTTTTTTATTTTTTTCAATGATATATGAATTATTATTATTAAATTCCCATATCTTATCAGGCCTTTTCCCAAAAATTGTGTATCTTCCTCTAATTTTACCTTTCTCAACTGATTCAAAAATAAAACTATTTTTTTCTAGCAAAAAACTATTAATCAGATTTAATATTTCATTATCATTAGTAATTTTTTTCGATGAATAGATTATTTGATTTTCTTTGTTTCTATGTCGAAACTTAAATTCTTTGAAGCTTCGATTTATTTTCATTGAAAGTAATTTTTAACTCGTTCAATTGTTTTTTGATTTAATATTATATTATATTTTTCACTAAGTAATATATCATAGGATCTTAAGATACTTTTTTTGTTTTTTGAATTTTGTTTTGTTATATATTCTTTAAATTCATCATTATTTACATCTATTTTTCTATTTTCAAAATTTATGATTTTTGCCAAATAAATATTATTATTTTCATCATTTATCAAAGTATAAGAATTTAATGGTAATGAATACAACAATTCAACAGCATTAATATCAAATTTCTTATTATCTTTTATGGAATTTAATTTTGTTTTTTGAATTAGATTTTTATTTCCTTTAAAAAATTCAATGTCATTAAATTTTCCACTTCGAATTTCTTCTAATAAATTCTTATTATATTCAAATTTTTTTTTTTGTACTATCATTTGAATAATTCTATTTCTAGTTCTTGTATCACTTAAGTCAGGTTTTCTTTTTTCTATATTTTTTACCTGATAAATTACATAGTCATTTTCATTTTCAAACAAGTCATATTTTGTATTCTTCAGTTCAAATATTTTTTTTTCAACATCTTTTTTTTCATTAGAAAAACTAAAATCATTTTTAATTATTGGTTCAATATTAAGATTAGAAACTATTGTTTCAAATGGAATGTCATTAGAAATATCAATTTCAATTTGATCAATTTTATCAAAAAAGGCTTGATTAAATTCATCTATACCCATTAAATTTTTTGGATTAATTATTGCATAATTAAAATCAATATATTCAACTAGTAACAGCTCGTTATTTTCATTAATAAATTTATCAATTTGATTTTCTGTTATATTTTCATTTTTTTCATAAAAATTTTTTAAATTTATAAATTCAATTTCAAGTTTTTTATTTTCTTCAATGAATAATCTTTTTGCCATGAACTCTGGTGAAGTGGTGCCGGCCCCAATGTAGTCAAATAAATTTTTTTCCGACTCTCTTTTTTTTAATCTCTGCTCAAATCCTGAAGCAGACTGATTATTTTCTAAAAGAAATTTTTCATATTTTATTCTTTGAAAGTTTCCATCATCATCTAAAAAGTTTTTATTTTTTTTAATTTTACTCAATAGTGTATTTTCAGAAATTATTATATTTAAATCTTCAATTTCCATATCCAATAATGTTGAAGATATTAAAGTAGATAATAATTCTTGAATTATATTTTTTTCTAAGTTTTCTCTTATATATTCTTGTGGTACTCCTGAATTATTTAAATAATCTATAAATTCTTGTGTGGATATATTTGTTTTATCTATTTTTGCTAAATTATTTGTGTTTCCACTACTGAACATACTTCCCATACCCCAAAAAACAAATGGAATAATCATTATAAAAACTAGCACGCCAGCATATTTAGTTTTGGCAAAATTTCTAAAACTACCTATCATTACTTTATAAATTTATTGATCTCTAAAAAACAAACCTATAAATTAAAAATAACCTTATGACAAATAAATATATGTATTTTATTGCAAATTGGAAAATGTATGGAGGTTTGAATTCATTAAATTCGTTGAATAAAGTTATTAAATTTTCAAAATCAAGAGAAATCAAGAAAGGAAGATTGATTTATTGTCCCCCGTATACTTTACTCAATTCTTTTTTTACAAAATTTAAAAATTGTTTAATTGATATTGGAGCACAAAATTGTCATCAAAACTATGAATATGGTCCACATACTGGATATATTAATCCCAGAATGTTAAAAAACATTGGTGCTAACTATGTCATAATTGGTCACTCTGAAAATAGAACAAATGGTGAGACAGATAAACTTATTAATAAAAAAATTAAAAGTGCTTTGCGCTCAAAACTAAAAGTTATTTTTTGTATTGGAGAAACTCTCGCAGAAAAAAAAAATAAAAAAACTAAATCTGTTTTATTAAAGCAAATTAAATTTGGTCTTAATAAGATAAATAATAACTCAAATTTATTTATAGCATACGAGCCTGTTTGGTCTATAGGTACAGGTCGAATTCCTAGTATTAAAGAACTTGAACAAACAATAAGATTTATTAAAAATAAATTTAAAAAAAAAATCCCTAAAATATTGTATGGGGGATCTGTAAATCCAAGAAATATTAAAGATCTAAAAACAATCAAAGATCTAGATGGTTTTTTAATCGGTGGAGCATCACAAAATCCAAAAAAATTTATTGATATAGTAAAAAAAACATATAATTAACCATCATGGAAAATATATTACTAATTCTTAACATTGTATTTGCTATAATTTTAGTTTTGTTGGTCTTAATGCAAAAATCTGAAGGTGGAGCCTTAGGCATCGGTGTTTCACAAGAGAGTTTTATGTTTTCTAGGTCAGCAGGTAATTTTATGACAAAAGCAACAGCAGTAATTGCCACTTTATTCATTATTTGCAGTTTAGCTCTGACAATTGTTTCAAGAGAAGAACTTGCTCCTACTGGCTCCGTTTTAGATATTGTTGATGAAAAAACTGAAGATATGCCATCAATACCAGAAAATAATAATTAATACTTTTCAATTACTTTTTTATTCGCTATAAGATAATTCCATGGCGCGATTTATATTTGTCACCGGCGGCGTGGTCTCATCATTAGGCAAAGGTCTCTCTTCAGCTTCATTAGCATACCTGCTTCAATCTAGAGGATATAAAGTAAGATTAAGAAAACTAGATCCTTATTTAAACGTTGATCCTGGTACAATGAGCCCATTTCAACATGGAGAAGTCTTTGTAACAGATGATGGTGCTGAAACTGATCTTGATTTAGGGCATTACGAAAGATTTTCAGGAGTATCTGCAAAAAAGTCTGACAATATTACTACTGGAAAAATTTATAATGATGTTCTAAAAAATGAACGTAAAGGAAAATATTTAGGTAAAACAGTTCAAGTCATACCACACATAACAGATCGTATTAAAGAGTTTATTAAAAAAGACTCTTTTAAAGAAGACTTTGTTATTTGCGAAATTGGAGGAATAGTTGGTGATATAGAAAGTTTACCTTTTGTTGAAGCGATAAGACAATTTGCAAACGATATTGGAAAAAAAAATACTTTATTTATTCATTTAACACTTGTTCCTTATTTAAGATCTTCGGATGAAATTAAAACCAAACCAACTCAACACTCTGTTAAAGAATTAAGAAGCATAGGTATTCAACCAGACATTATTATTTGCAGATCAGAAAGACCAATACCTTTAGAACATAGAAAAAAAATATCATTATTTTGTAATGTTGATATCAAAAATGTTATAGAGACAGTTGACGTTAAAACTATATATGAAGCACCTATAAGTTTTTTTAAGGAAAAATTAGATATTCAAGTTTTAAATTATTTCAAGTTGAAATCTAAAAAACCAGTTAATTTAAATCCTTGGAAAAAAATTACAAAAATTATCTTAAATACAAGAAATCAAATAAATATAGCAATAATTGGAAAATATGTTGAATTGAAAGATGCGTATAAATCTCTTGATGAAGCTTTAACTCACGGTGCTATTGAAAATAATATAAAAGTAAATCTGATTAGAATTGACTCTGAAAAACTTAAAGTATCTGAAATTAGATCAAAACTAAGAAATATTTCTGGAATTTTAATTCCTGGAGGTTTTGGAAAAAGAGGTACAGACGGAAAAATAGAAGCAATCAAATATGCTAGACTAAACAAAATTCCATTTCTTGGAATTTGTTATGGCATGCAAATGGCTATAATAGAATTTGCTAGAAATAAACTTAATATAAAAAAAGCAACCTCGAGTGAATTTGATAAAAAAGGCATACCTTTTGTCGGTTTGATTAATGAATGGATAAAAGATGGTAAAATAATTAAAGGTACGGACAAAGATTTAGGTGGAACAATGAGATTAGGATCTTACGAGGCAAGATTAAAAGAGAATTCAATTATTAAAAAAATTTACGGGAAAAATATAATTAAAGAAAGACATCGTCATAGATATGAGGTGAATATAAATTATAGAGAAAAATTTGAGAAAAATGGGATGTTATTTTCTGGTTTATCACCTGATGGCGTGTTACCTGAGATAATTGAGCTTAAAAATCATCCTTGGTTTATCGGTGTTCAGTTTCATCCTGAATTTAAATCTAGACCTTTGGATCCTCATCCTTTATTCTCATCTTTTATCAAAGCATCAAAAAATCACAAATGAGTAATATTAAAGTAAAATGTGGAAAAATAGAAATCTCAAACGATAATAAGATTTGTATTATTGCTGGACCATGTCAGCTTGAAACAGAACAACATGCTATGGATATGGCTGGAAAATTAAAAGATATTACCGAAAAATTTAAAGTCGGTTTCATTTATAAAACATCTTTTGATAAAGCAAACAGAACAAGTCTTAAAGGCAAAAGAGGCGCAGGTTTAGACGCTTCACTTCCTATATTCGATAAAATTAAAAAGGAATTAGATGTTCCAATTTTAACTGATATTCATAATTCTGAACAATGTTCAATTGTTTCAAGTCATGTTGATGTACTTCAAATACCAGCTTTTTTATGCAGACAGACAGATTTGTTAATTGCTGCAGCTAAAACAAATAAAATTATAAATGTTAAGAAAGGGCAATTTTTAGCTCCATGGGACATGGTAAATGTTACAAAAAAAATTTCAGACTCAGGTAATAAAAATATTTTAGTTACAGAAAGAGGAGCAAGTTTTGGCTATAATACTCTCGTTTCAGATATGAGATCATTACCGATAATGGCAAAAGATGGTTATCCCGTTATTTTTGATGCAACTCATTCAGTTCAACAACCCGGTGGATTAGGTGAGAAAAGTGGAGGACAAAGAGAGTTTGTTGAATATTTATCAAGAGCAGCAGTTGCGGTAGGTGTTGCTGGAGTTTTCATTGAAACTCATCAAGATCCAGATAATGCTCCATCCGATGGACCAAACATGGTTCCATTAAATAAATTGGAAGATTTATTAAAACAACTTACAGATATTGATAATTTAATAAAAAATTAGTGAGTAAAATTTTAAAAGTTAAAGCACGTCAAGTTTATGATAGTAGAGGAAATCCTACTATTGAGGCGGAAGTATATGCAAAAAATATTAGTGCTAAAGCAATATGTCCATCAGGTGCTTCTACTGGAACTTATGAAGCATTTGAAAAAAGGGATAAAAAAAATAAACAATATTTAGGAAAAAGTGTTTTAAGTGCAATTAATTTAGTTAATACAAAAATCTCCAAAAAACTTAAAGGCCAAAATGTACATAATCAAGAGAGAATAGATGCTCTTATGATTAATTTAGATGGTACAAGACAAAAAAAAATATTGGGAGCTAACTCGATCCTAGCAGTATCAATGGCTGTAAAGAAACTATCTGCTAAAATAAGAAAATTACCTCTATATAAAACTTTTTTAATTAAAGATAATTTTAAATTACCATATCCATTAATGAATATAATAAATGGTGGAGCACATGCTAATAATGCTTTAAGAATTCAAGAATTTATGATTAGACCTGATCGAGCTAAAAGTTTTTCAGAAGCAATGAGAATTTGTTTTTTGATAATAAATAATCTAAAAAAAATTATTAAATCAAGAGGTTTATCAACTTCAGTCGGAGACGAAGGGGGATTTGCGCCCATGATTAATAGTAATGATCAGGCTTTAGACTTAATTGTTTTAGCAATAAAAAAATCTGGATTAGTAAATGGTCAAGATGTTTCAATTTGCTTAGATGTTGCAGCAAATGAATTATATAAAAAAAATACATACTCTATTCATTCAAAAAATTTTGTCAGTGTTGAAAAATCTATCCATCAATACAAAAAAATTATCAATAAGTATAAAATCAAGTCAATTGAAGACCCTTTTGCTGAAAATGATTGGACAGCATGGAACAAATTGATGAAATCGATTAAAAAAGTCCAAATAGTAGGTGATGATCTTTATGTAACTAATCTCGAAAGATTAAAGAAAGGTTTTTTAAATTTATCTTCTAATGCGATACTGATTAAACTTAATCAAATAGGCACAGTTTCAGAAACTTTAGATGTAATTAAATTTGCACAAATAATTGGGTTTAAAACTATTATATCTCATAGATCAGGTGATAGCGAGGATACATTCATTGCTGATTTAGCAGTTGGAACAAATTCAAATCAAATAAAAACAGGATCTTTAGCTAGATCTGAAAGAGTAGCAAAATATAATCAATTATTACGTATAGAAGAAGAACTTGGAAAAAAGGCTAGAATGAATAAGATTCATTAATGTTAAAAAAATTAAAAAATAATTATTTTTTATTGATATCGACTTTTTTAATTTTATATTTTTTTTTTAATCTATTATCAGGTCAAAGAGGTCTTATTTCTTATTTTGAAAAAAAACAAACTTTAAATAACCTTAAAAAAGAGGAATTATTGTTAATTAAACATATTAATGACTTGGATTTTAAGAATTCATTATTAAGTGACAATTTTGATCTTGATTACATTGAAACTTTAATTAGAGAAAGATTTTTATTTGGAAAAAAAAATGAGATAATTTATATAATTAAAAAAAATGACAACAAAAATTAGACCAAGGCATCCAGAAAAAGTAAAGAATCCAATTAATCCAATTAAAAAAAAACCAGATTGGATAAGATCGAAATTAGTTAATAGTAAAGAATTTTTTACAACAAAAACTGTTGTTAACAGAAGTAACCTTGTGACAGTATGTCAAGAAGCCAATTGTCCAAATATCACTGAGTGTTGGAGCAAAAGACATGCTACATTTATGATTATGGGTGACACGTGTACAAGAGCTTGTGCATTTTGTGATGTTAAAACCGGTAAACCAGAAAAATTAGATCCTTTTGAGGATATTAAAATAGCTAATGCAGTAAAGAAATTAAACTTAAGACATGTAGTGATTACCTCCGTTGACAGAGATGATTTACCGGATGGTGGATCAAATCATTTTAAAAAAGTAGTCGAAACTACTAGAAAAAAAAATCCAGAAACTACTATTGAAGTTTTAACACCAGATTTTTTAAGAAAAGGAGACTCTTATAAAAAATTACTTGAAGCAGATTTAGATGTATTTAATCATAATATTGAAACTGTACCGAGACTTTATTTAAAAGTTAGACCAGGGGCTAGGTATTTTGCATCACTAGAACTTCTAAAAAATGCAAAAAAAGATAACACTAAAGTGTTTACTAAATCAGGAATAATGGTCGGTCTTGGAGAGGAACACGATGAAATATTACAAGTTATGGATGATTTAAGATCTGCTAATGTAGATTTTATAACAATCGGTCAGTATCTTCAGCCATCTGTAAAACATCATCCTCTTGAAAGATATTATCATCCAGATGAATTTAAAGAATTAGAACTTGTTGCAAAATCAAAAGGTTTTCTTTTAGTTTCATCATCTCCTTTAACTAGATCATCTTATCATGCGGATGAAGATTTTGCTAAACTTCAAAAAAATAGATTAAATTTAAATTAATGCCAAAAGCTTCTGTAAAGAGGTTAATTGAATGTCAAAAAAAAGATTTAATAAATCTTGTTCTTGATATTGAAAAATATCCTCAGTTTGTACCTTTTTGTTATGATGCAAAAATCTACGAAAATAAAGATGAAGGTAATTTACAAAAAATAATCGCTGATCTTACAATTGGTAAGGGACCATTTAAAGATACATATAAAAGTGATGTTTCATTTGACAAAAAAAATGACTCTATCTCTGTTAAAAACATAGAGGGACCATTAAACCATCTTACAAATAACTGGAAGTTTATTTACAAAAATAATGGTATTACGGAAGTTACCTTTGATATTGATTTTGAAATTAAAAACAAGTTTTTAAATTCTTTAATGGTTGTTTCTTTTCAATTCGGTTTAGAAAAAATAGCTGATGCTTTCCAGAAAAGAGCTGAAGAGTTATTTGGCAATTCTTAGAATTAAATCTAAAGCTTTTTTTACAGTAGCTTTTTGTATAGATGATCTTTTTTTATTTTTAAATAGGCACTTTTTTATTTGTATTTTAGTACCTCTTTTAACTCCTATATAAACTAGGCCAACAGGCTTTTGTTTAGTGCCACCTTTAGGTCCAGCAATACCAGTTATTGAAACATTTATTCCAGCTTTAGATATTCTAGATAAATTTTTAACCATCGCTGAACAGCATTCATGGCTTACAGCACCATATTTCTTAATGATATTTTTATTTATTTTTAAAACTTTAATTTTTGCTTGGTTAGAATAGGTAACAAAACTTAAATTAAATATTTTTGATGCACCACTAATAGAAGTGATTGTACTGGCTAATAATCCTCCTGTGCAAGACTCCGCAAATGAAATTTTAAGTTTTTTTTTAGTTAGTATTCTTATTAAAGATTTCATTAGATTAAATAATTACTTAAAACCATAAAACAAATTAAAGATAAAACAACATAGAAACCTGCACAAATATCGTCCATGATTACTCCAAAACTATTTTTGAAATTTTTATCAAAATAACTTACTGGAAAAGGTTTTACTATGTCAAAAAATCTAAATAATACAAAGCAAATACAATAAAAAATTATAGCTTCATCAGCTGACTTTTCTGTACCATGTGAAACTTCGTAAAGATAAATTGGAATAGATTGACCAATAAATTCATCTATAATTACTTCTTTTGGATCTTTGTTTTCATTATCTTTGATATGGGTTGCAACTGCTAAAAAAGAAAAAATGAAAATTACCATCAAACCTATCAATATTAAATTTGAGGATAAGTCTAATATATGGAATAGAATATAAAGAATTATTGTTGTTGCTAATGATCCAAATGTACCAGGAATTTTAGGAAGTTTTCCCAAACCAAACATTGTGACAAATAATGTATTAAAAGTTTTAAGCATATTTTGTAATTGAAATTATTACCTCACAAGCAATTGCTTTTTCTTTTCCTATCAAACCTAATTTTTCTACTGTTTTACCTTTTAAATTAATTTGGCTTTTATTTAAAGTTGTCAGTTTTGATATTGAATTAATTATCTTGTCTCGATATTTTGAAACTTTAGGCTGTTCACAAATTAAATTAATATCGAGGTTATTTATTGAATAATTAGATTTATAAATATTCTCTATTATAGGTTTTAACATTTTTGGAGATCTTATATTTATAAATTTTTTTGTATTTGGAAAATAAGTGCCAATATCCTTTTTTCTTGTAGCACCTAAAATTGCATCAATTATTGCATGTAAAATTACATCTCCATCAGAATGTCCTTTAAGTCCAGAATGAAAAGGAATTTTTACTCCACCAAGATAAAGTTTTTTATCCTTAATTAGTTTATGAATATCAAAACCTATACCAAAATAAGTTTTAGATTTTTCAATATCGTTTAAATATGTAATCTTTTTATTTTTATTTTCACCTGGTATAAATTTAATTTTATAATTTCTATTTATAAAAAGAGTGGCTTCATCACTTATCTTATTTTTTTCATTTATTGCTAGATTATATAATTCTTTAAATCTAAACGCTTGTGGTGTTTGAGTTAAGAAAGAATTATCTCTATTCAGATTAAATATTTGATTTTTAATTTTGTATTTTATTGAATCTTTTGAGGAAACAATTGGGACAACTGCTTTATTATTTTTAAGATTTTTTGTAATATTTTTAAGTAACTTTATGGAAAAATTTGGTCTTGCAGCATCATGAATGTATACATTTTTTGGCTTAAATTTCTTAAGATATTTTAAAGCTATCAAAGATGAGTCAGATCTTTCTTTGCCACCTTTAATAATTTTTATTGAGTTGGGATATTTCTTTTTCTTAAAATGATTTAATTTATTTGTTACAATTATTATCTTCTTAAAAAGCTTAGAATTTAAGGATTTATCTATTGAGTGATCTATAATCTCTTTATTTTTATAATTGTAGAATTGTTTAGCTATATTTTTATCAAATCTCTTACTTTTTCCAGCAGCCAGTATTACAAAATAGTTGTTCATTTGTTTAAATGCTATAATTCTAATTTATGCTAGAATTTTTGAAAAAAAATATATTCATAATTATTCTATCTAGTATCACACTATTTATAGGATTTTTAACCTTTTTAACATTTATTGATAAAAGTTTTATAGAATTAAATCAGTCTAATCTACAATTTTTATTAGTTTTAAATATCTTATTATTGTTTTTATTATTTTTGTTTATTTTCATTGATATTAAAAAATCAATAAAAAATGATATTGATAAAGATGGCCTAACATCAAATAAAAAATACATTACTTATTTTTCACTATTTACACTAATACCTTCAATATTAATTTCTATTTTTTCGTTATTCCTTTTTTCTTTTGCATTAGAAAAATATTTTGATCGTAAGGTGACTACTGTTGTAAATAATTCATACAAATTAGCTAGAAGTTATTTAGATGAAGTAAGAAACAAAATTGAATCCAATATAATTCTAACTGCATTCGATACTAATAAAAGTGCAAATTTTTTAAATGATGATCCAAAAGAATATTTAAGGTTTTTAAAAACTCAAATGTTGATAAGAGATGTAGATGAAATTCACATAATTAACAAAAATAAAGAATTATTATTTTCTACCCTAGACGAAAAAAATAATTATATACCTCCTGTGGATAAAGCTTTAAATTTAGTTTTAGAGGATGATAGACCATTAAAAATAACTAATGCACCTGAAAATATTTCTGCAGCAATAATGAGACTTCAAGCATTTGATAATAGATTTTTATACATTGTAAAATATCTAGATAAAGATATTTCAAATTATTTGACCGAGTCTCAAGAAGCTATGAACTTTTATTATAATGTGGAGGAAAAAAGTACAGGTATTAAGATTTCCTTTGCTATTATTTATATAATAATTGTATCTTTATTATTATTTATTTCTATCACAATAGCGATAAGATTTTCATCTAGGTTTTTTAGATCTATAAATAATTTAATTTTAGCATCAACTTCCATAGGACAAGGTAATTTAAATATAAAAGTTCCAGAAATGAAAACTGATAAAGATCTTGAAATACTTAATAAAAATTTTAATTCAATGATAAGTCGCCTTAAATATCAACAAGAAAAATTAATAATTAATGAAAGACATGAAGCTTGGGGAAGTTTAGCAAGAAAACTTGCTCATGAAATAAGAAATCCTTTAACTCCAATACAGTTAACTATAGACAGAATAAAGAATAAATATTCATACAATCTTACTGAGGAAGATCAGAATAACTTTAGAGATAATTTGAAAATAATTTATAATCAGATTAAACAAATTGAAAACCTAGTAAATGAATTTTCCGATTTTGCTAGAATGCCTAAACCGATACTTAAAAATAATAATTTAGTATCTATTTTAAATGAAAATATAAAATTATTATCTCAAATTGATAAAACAATAGAAATTTCCTTTTCAAAAAATTTTGAAGAAATCTTATTTAATTCTGATAAAGAACAATTAAGTAGAGTTTTTTTTAATTTAATTAAAAATTCCATTGAGAGTATTCAGCAAAAAACAGAAAAAAACCCCAATTTTAAAAAGAAAATAATAATTGAAATTATTAAAGATAATGACCATATTAAATTTATATTACAAGATAATGGAATTGGTTTTGATAAAATTAAGAACAACATTAAAGAAATTTTAAACCCATATTTTACAACAAAAAAAAATGGCACAGGTTTAGGATTAGCAATTGTTAATAAAATAATAAACGATCATAATGGTGAGCTTAATTTTTTTTCAGTTTCAGACGGTGCAAAAATTGAAATTAATTTTAGAATAAATGGCAATTGAAATTTTAATAGTCGACGATAATGTGGATATTAGAAATATCCTTAATGAGTTAATTCTTGATGCTGGTTATAAAACTAGAATAGCAGCTAACTATAATCAAGCTCTTAGTGAGATTGACAAAAAGATGCCTGATGTTGCTATTTTGGATGTTAAATTAGACAAAGGCGACAATGATGGAATTGAGCTGTTATCACATATAAAAGCAAAGAATAAAGACGTTCCTGTAATAATTATAACAGGTCATGCTAATGTTGAAATGGCAGTAAATTCACTTAAGCATGGAGCCTTTGAATTTATAGAAAAACCTTTTGATCAAACAAGACTTTTAAATTTTATTAAAAGAGCTGTTGAAAATTTAAAATTAAAATCACAAAATAAAGAATATGAGAGTAAACTATTTTCATCCTACGAGTTAATAGGAAATAGTAAAAATATTTCGAACATAAGAGATCAAATTGAAAAAATTTCTTTAACTGAGAGTAGAGTTCTTATCAACGGACCTTCGGGCTCTGGAAAGGAGCTTATTGCCAGAAAAATTCACAAGAAATCTAAAAGGAATAACAAACCTTTTGTTATTCTTAATGGGGCTCTTTTAGATGCAGACAAATATGAACTAGAGCTATTTGGAGAAGAAAAAACTGATGCATCAATATCATACGGTGCTTTAGAGAAAGCTAATGAGGGAACATTATTGATTGATCAAGTTTCAGAGATTCCATTAGCTATACAATCAAAAATTTTAAGAGTTTTAACTGATCAAAAATTTAAAAGATTAAATGGAAATAATGATATAAATGTTGATGTGAGACTAATTTGTTCTTCTAGCAAAGATTTAAAAGAAGAAATTAAAATAGGAAATTTTCGAGAAGATCTGTATCATAGGTTAAATGTTTTTGAGATAAATATTAAATCTTTAA
>CACNWC010000014.1 GCA_902624075.1 uncultured Pelagibacteraceae bacterium
TTAAAAGAAACAGGTTTTTTTAAAAATACTATTATTACAAATAAAACACTCAATAGTTTGCACAAACATGTTCCTAGTAAGGATATTAATAAAGTTAGATTGAAGATTATAAATGATTTAAAAAAAAATAAAAAAATAAGATTAAAGTTTTTTGAACTAATTAAAAATTACCTCGAGTTATTAGTTGGCAATGAATTAGCGATACAAAAAAACATCAATTTAGTTATAGCACCACCATTGGACAACAGCTCCATTCTAGATATTCATGCTGATACATGGGGTGGAAACTCTCCTTTTGAAATAGTAGCTTGGTTGCCTCTTGTAGATTGTTTTAAAACAAAATCAATGTTTTTACTTAATTTAAAAAAAACAAAAAAACATAATTTAGAAAAAATGATTAAAGATAAAAAAAATAATTTAAATGCCGAAGACTTATATAATAAGATTAAAAAGGATGTTATTTGGCCAAATGTAAAATTTGGAGAAATATTATTATTTAATCCGACGATACCACATGGAGCAAGAGAAAATACTGAAGCTGAAACGCGACTTTCTCTAAATTGTCGTTTCAAAAGTATTTTTTCTCCTTATGGTGAGAAAAAAATTGGTGAATATTTTGAACCATTAACAATAAAACCATTATCTAAAATTGCTTTTGAGTATATAAATGAAAAAATTTAGAGGCTATATATTTTCAAGATCATTTAGAGGTGAGAGAGCCCCCCCAATCTGTTCAAAATATAATTATAAGAGATTATTGTGAAAAACGTGGATATGAGTTTTTGCTCAGTAAACCAGAATATGCAATTAAAGATTCTTACAAAATATTATTTTATGCTCTAAAAGAACTGAAAAAAATTGATGGAATAGTATTTTATAGCGCACTTATGTTACCAACTAATAAGTCGTTAAGATTTAGAATTTATAATATGTTTTTAAATAATAAGAAAAAATTGTTATTTGCAGTAGAAGATTTGCAATTAAAATCGATAAAGGATATTGAAAGCATTGAGAATATTTTGAACATTAAAAAGATAATCTCAAATGATTTAAATTATAATATAAGTTTTTTTAAAAAATGAATTTCAAAACTTTTTACAAATATTACTTTAAAAATTTTTTAAATTTACTTTTAGACGAAAGTAATAAATTATATTTAGATAAAATTGCATTAGAAATTAAAAAAACAAAAAAAAAATCTGGTAAAGTGTTTGTGTTTGGAAATGGTGGAAGTGCCGCTATAGCTTCCCACTTTAGTTTAGACTTATCAAACAACTTCAATATAAAATGTTTAAATTTTAATAATGCCGAATTAATTACATGTTTTTCAAATGATTTTAGATATGAAAATTGGATTAAAAGGGTTTTAGAAATTCATATGGAAAAAAAGGATGTCATAATTTTAATTTCATCGAGTGGTAAATCAAAAAATATGATTAAAGCTGCCAAATACATAAAGTTAAAAAAAAATAAACTTTTTACATTAACTGGTTTTTCAAAGGATAATCCTTTGAGAAAACTAGGTAATTATAATTTGTGGGTTAACAGCAGCAATTATAATCAAATTGAGAATTTACACCAAATTTGGTTATTATTTATTGTAGATTATTTAAAAAAAATTACTAAGTGAAAATTGATATTCTAATTGATCAAAAAGATAGTTTTTTTCATGATTATAAAGATTTATTAATCAAAAAAATAAAGAATAAAAATTATAAGATAAGATTTATTTATAGTGCAAGAAAACTTAAAAAGGGGGATATACTTTTTATAATAGCAACTAATAAAATTTTAAAAGAAAAAAGTTTATCTTTACACAATTTAAATTTAAATATTCATCCTAGTAAATTGCCTCAAGGCCGAGGTAGTGCCGCAGTTTCTTGGAATATTTTAGATAATAAATCTTATTTTTATATAACTTTGCATGAGGCAAAAAAAAAAATTGATAGTGGAAAAATTTATATTCAAGAAAAAGTAAAGGTAAAAAGCTTTGAATTAAATGTAGATATTAGAAAAAGACAAGCAATCAAAACAATTCAAATAATAAAAAAATTTCTAAAAAATAGAAAAAAAATAAAGCCTAGAGATCAAAAAGGAAAAGTTACATTTTTAAAAAAAAGGCAACCAAAAGATAGCTTACTAGATATAAATAAATCATTAAAATCTCAATTTAATTTATTAAGAGTTGTGGATAATAACAGATATCCAGCTTTTTTTTATAATAGAAAAACTAAATATATTTTAAAGATATTTAAGGAAAATAAATAAACTAATGAAAGTCTCTGAACTTTTTAAAAATATATATCAAAATTATTTTCAAAAATTATTATTATTTAGTTTAATATTAATTTTTGCAGGAATTTTAGAAACAACAAGTTTAATTTTTCTTGCGCCTATAGTCGACAATATTCTAAATAATGATCTTTCAAATAGCAGTTTTTTGACGCAAAAAATTCATCTTTTTTTTGAAAATTTTAATTTAGAATTAAAAATAGAGATTTTATTTCTTTTATTCATTTTGAGTACTTTGATGAGCTCTTTATTATCAACGCTTTGTATTTATTTTTCTGAAAGGATAAAATTTTCCTATGCACACCATTTAATGTCAATCACTTTACAAAATCTATTTAGTCTAAAGTGGAAATTCTTTTCAAGAGTAAAACAAGGAACTATTTTAAACACTATTAATAGAGAATTACAAATTATAGTAAGCACTCTATCTATTTTTGGTAGAATTATATCAGGTTTTGTTCAATTTTTAATTATAGCTATTTTACCTTTGATGATCTCATGGAAATTGGTTCTTTTTATGTTTGCTACTATGATAATTATATTTTTACCATTTATCAAAGTTTCCAATCATGTGAAAAAAATTGGGGAATTAGATACTAAGGCACACAAAAATTTTCTATCTACATTGCAAGAAATTTTGACTGGATTAAAAATTGTAGTAGGAAATTCGCTTCAAAATTTTTCTATCAATCAAATTTCACATAAATTTTCGACTTTAATGAGAGTTTCAATATTGAGGGCTGTAATGTTTGCGGGTATATCTAATGCTATACTACCTGTTACAGCCATTGGTTTTACAATATTATATTATGTATCCTTTAATTTTTTAGAATTGACGATAGTTGAGCTAACAGTAGTTATTGCATCATTCGTTAGAATGACTAGTAAATTAGGTTTAATTGTTAGAGAAAAATCTCAATTAGAATCTTCTCTAGCAAGCTTACGTCAACTTAATATTATTAATAAAAAGAATAAAAAATTTATATCTAAAAACGGAAAAAAAATAATTAAAAAATTTAGCTCAAAAATAGAGTTTAAAAATGTAAATTATTCTTACGATCAAAAAAATTTAGTATTAAAAAACTGCAACATTGATTTTATTAGAGGGAATATCTATGGAATAATGGGTGAGTCTGGAAGTGGTAAAACTACAATCATTGATTTAATTATGGGTTTTGATTTTCCTACTAAAGGAAATATAAAAATTGACAATACAAATATTGAAGATTTGAATATAAATCAACTACGAAAAAAAATTGGCTATATTTCTCAAGAAACAATTTTATTTAATTCATCGATTTTAAATAATATTTTATGGACAAACTCTAAAGCAAGTAAAAAAGATGTTGAAAAAATAATAAATCGATCTAAAGCATTTAATTTCATTAAAAAACTTCCCAATGGTTTAAATACTTTGACGGGAGATAGGGGAACTAGTTTATCTGGTGGTCAAATACAAAGAATATCTTTATTAAGAGCAATGATTAAAGATCCTGAAATCATAATTTTAGATGAGGGCACAAGTGCACTAGATATTATAAATGAAAAATATGTAATTCAGTTTTTGAAGAAATTTAAAAGAGTAAAAACGATAATAATTGTTGCACATAAACTCTCAGCTCTTCAATATTCTGATAAAATTTATATTATAAATAAAGGCAATGTTTTAAAAAAAACTACGTATCAAAGATTAAAAAACATTAATAAACCAATAGAAAAAAAAGCAAAATTATCCACTTTTTCTTTGAAAACTTAGCACTTTACACCTAGTAATTAGAGGTTATATTGTTCAATATTTGAACACTATGAAAAATATTTTAGACCACTTTAATGTAATGAGGAAAATTAAATCAAATCCTAATTCATCTCAAAGGGATATGGCCAAAGATTTAGGTTTAAGTTTAGGAAAATTGAATTATTGCTTGAATGCTCTAAAAGAAAAAGGATTTATTAAAATTCAGAATTTTAAAAAAAATCCTAACAAACTTGGTTATAGATACATTCTAACTCCCAAAGGAATCGCTAAAAAAACTGAGCTCACAATTAATTTTATGAAAAGAAAATTAAAAGAATATGATGAGTTAAAAAAAGAAATTGATAGCAAATAAATGTGGGCAATATTAAAATTTAAAAAAGAAAACTTATCTTTGCTTAAAAAGGATTTATTAAATTCCTTAGGAAACGACGTAAAATTTTATTTGCCAAAAATTAAATTACAAAAAAAAATCAAAAATAAAATTCAAAATAAAGGTAGTTTTCTTTTAGGTGACTATTTACTTTGTTTTCATAAAAGCTTTGAAAATAAAAAAATCATTGACTCATTAAGATATTGCAAAGGACTGAAATATTTTTTAAATAATTTTAAAGAAGAACAAGAGGAAATTAAAAATTTTGTAGAAAAGTGTAAATCTAATGAGGATAACGAAGGTTTTATAAAACAATGTTTTTTTGAATTTAAAGAAAGTGGAATTTTTCAATTTTTAAGTGGTCCTTTTATGAATATAGGGTTCAAAATAATTGGTAGACAGAATTCTAATTTTAAGATTTTGATTGGAAAATTTACGGCAACAGTTTCTAAAGAAAATTATTTATTTAGACCTGTTTATTAATTTAGATTATGAGTGATGTAAAAAAAGACTTTTTGCATAGTGCGGAGCTTTGCCTATATAAAATTATTAATGATAATTTAATTAGAATATAAAATTAAAATTTTATGAAAAAAAATCAAAATATTATAATTATTGGTGGAGCTGGCTACATAGGTTCAGTTGTATCGGATTTTTTTTTAAAAAAAAATTACACTGTTATTAGCATTGATAATTTGATTTATAATCAAAAAAAACCTGGAAAAAAAAAAAATTTTAAATTCATAAACTCAAATTTTAGTAAATTGAGTAAAATAGATAAATTCATAAATTATAATAGTGTTGTTATTTTATTAGCAGGATTAGTTGGCGATCCAATTACGAAAAAATATCCAAAAATATCAAAAAAAATAAATGAAACTTCTATGATAAAATTTATCAATTTATGTTTTGAAAAAAAGGTAAGTCATTTAATTTTTGTCTCAACTTGTTCAAACTATGGAATAAGTAATACAAAAAAGATGGTAAATGAGAATTCGAAACTAAATCCACTCTCTTTGTATGCTAATTCAAAAATAAGAATTGAGAAATATTTAAAAAAAAAAAATAAGAAAAACAAAGTAAAAACAACTATCTTAAGATTTGCAACAGCCTTTGGTCTTTCTAAGAGAATGAGATTTGATTTAACTATTAATCAGTTTGTTAGAGAAATATATTTAAAAAATAATTTAGAAGTTTACGATACTGGTACATGGAGGCCATATTGCCATGTAAATGATTTTGCAGGAGCGATTTATAAAACTATAATGAAAAAAGATATTAACCTTTTTGATATTTTTAATGTTGGTTCAAACAAAAACAACTTTACAAAAGAGAATATAATTAAGAAAATTAATAAGTTTATTAAAATTAAAAATAATGTAACTTTTGTTGGAGAAACAAAGGACCATAGAAATTATAAAGTAAATTTTTCAAAAATGAAAAAAAACCTAAATTTTGCTCCAAAATATGACGTAAATTACGGAATAAGAGAAATAGTAAATGCTTTAAAAAACAAGAAATTTCTAGAATTAAATCAATCAAAAGATTTATATGGGAATTATAAAATAAAAAACAATCTAAAGTAAATTTAGATGAAAAAGATTATTTTAATTGGTGCTGGAGGTCATGCTAGATCATGTATCGATGTTATAAAAGATACAAAAAAATTCAAAATTGAATATTTAATTGAAAAGGAAAAAAGTGACAATTTGTGCCAATTTAAAAAAAAAACATACAATAAAAAAAATCTTTTAAAGATTTTTAAAAAGACCAAATCAGCTCTTGTATCATTTGGTCAAATAAAAGATAAATTTAGTAGACAAAAAGTTTATGAAAATTTAAAAAAGATAGGTTTCAAGTTTCCAGTAATAAAATCAAAAAGTGCTTATATTTCTAAAGATTCTAAAATATTAGACGGTACAATTATAATGAATAAATCATTTGTAAATTCCAATGTTACAATAGGCTTTAATAACATAATAAATACTGGTTCTATAATAGAGCATGATGTTTCAATTGGTAATCATAACCACATAGCTCCAGGAGCAATAATTAATGGTGGTGTCCAAATTGGAAATAATTGTTTTATAGGAAGTGGAAGTATCATTAAACAAGGCATAAGTATTAAAAATAACAGTTTTATACAAGCAGGACAAATAATTTTAAAAAACTCTTAAATTTTAAAAAATAAATGATTAAAAATTATAATACAATTAATAAAGATTTGTCACTATCAAAAGCTTTAGAGTATCTTACAAAAGCTGAAAACAAATGTTTGTTTGTTTTAGATAAAAATAAATCAGTAATTGGAACTCTTACTGACGGAGATATAAGAAGAAGTTTAATTAAATCAAAAGATTTAAATAATAAAGTAGGAAATATTTGTAATAAGAAATTTTTATATATCAAAAAAGATATATCCAAAACAAAAATTTATGAAATTTTTTTAAAAAATCAAACTCCATTAATTCCACTTTTAAAAAATAGGAAAATACTTAAAATTTATTCTATAGATGATATTTTAAATAAAAAAAAATTAAAAAAATCTTATAATTCATTTAAAACTTTAGAAGTTGTAATAATGGCAGGAGGAAAAGGTCAAAGATTAAATCCATTTTCTGATCTACTTCCAAAACCATTAATACCAATAAACGGAAAACCAGTTATTGATCATCTTATAGAAAATTTTTTAAATATCGGAATAAAAAAAATTAATATAACTGTAAATTATAAAAAAAATATAATTAAATCTTATTTAAAAGATCAGTTTAAAAATACTCAGATTACTTACGTTGAAGAAAAAAAACCTTTAGGAACAGCATCTAGTTTGAGTTTAATAAAAAAAAATAAAAAAAAAAATTTATTAGTAATAAACTGCGATACAATTTTAAATATTAATTTTGACAAACTTATAGATTACCATATTAATCAAAAAAATGATTTTACAGTTGTTACTGCTTTTAAGAAAATTACAATTCCTTATGGGACCTGTGAAATTGATAAAAAACAAATATTAAAAAAAATAACCGAAAAACCTTCTATAAATAATCTAGTTATTGTTGGAGCATATTGTTTTAAGAATGAATTAATTAAACATATCCCAAAAAATATAATTTTTAATATGAATGATTTTATAAAAAAGTTAATTTCAAAAAAATATAAAGTAGGTATTTACCCTATTTCTGAATTAGATTGGCAAGATGTTGGTGAATGGCCAGAGTATTTTAAAACAATTTCGACTTTTGGAAATTAGTGAAAATAAAAAATATTTTAGTTATTGGTTTAGGTAGTATCGCTAAAAAACATATAAATATTTTAAATAATTTAGATAAAAATATAAAAATTTTTAAACTAAAAATTAAAAATAAAAAAAAAGCTTTCGACAAAATTGATAAATTATCAAATGATTTTAAAATACATTCTGCAATTATATGCAGCCCAACAAATACACATTTAGAGTACTCTAATTATCTAAAAAAGAAAAAAATTAATTATTTAGTGGAAAAACCAGTTATTAAAGATAGTCAATTAGGGTTATTTGTAAAAACTTATGATAAAAAAAAAATTCTTACAGAGTTAGTTGGTTATCAATTAAGATATAACAAAATTTTAACCAAAATAAAAAAATTATTATCATCAAAAACTCTTGGTAAAATATATAGCGTAAAAATTTGTGTAAATAGTTTTTTGCCCAACTGGAGAAAAAAAAATATCAAAAAATCTTTATCATTATCAAAAAAATTAGGTGGTGGCGTTTTATTAGAGCTTAGCCACGAAATAGATTATATGCTGTGGATTTTTGGTAAGCCAAATTATCTTAAAGCTTTTATCGATAAGAATAATCAATTTAATAAAGATATAGATGAAAAGGTTATTATTTTTTTTTATTATGAAAACTTTGTATTACAACTTGAAATGAGTTTTAATTCAAGAATTGAGGAGAGAAATCTAATAATAAATGGCGCAATTGCATCAATAAAGGGAGATTTATTAAAAAAAGAGATAATAATTGTTAAGTCAAATAAAACAAAAGTTCTCTATAAGTCGAAACAAGACAATATGGATATGCTCTATAAACAAATAAATTTTTTTATAAGATCAGTAGAAAAAAAACAGAATAAAAATAACATTATGTCCTCAATCGAAGTTGTTAGATTAATCTCACTTATAAGAAAATCAAATTTTTATAATAAAAAAATTAAAATTTAATGTCATTAAATTACGCTTTTATTTTTGCTAGAGGAGGATCTAAAGAACTCAAAAATAAAAATATAAAGTTATTTAATGGAAAACCTTTGATTTACTATTCAATAAATTTAGCGAAAAAAATAAAGAAAATTAAAAAAATATTTGTTTCATCTGATAGTCTTAAGATTTTAAAAATTGCAAAAAAATATGGAGCAGAAACTATTTTAAGACCAGAATCATTATCGGGTGATAATTCCTCAGAAATTGAAGCATGGAAACATGCGGTAAAATATCTTCAAGAAAAAAAAGAGTATTTTGATAATTTTTTAAGTTTACCATGCACTTCACCACTTAGAATTAAAAAAGATATTAATACTGCCATTAAAAAACTAAAAAATAAAAAAGATATTATTGTTGGTATTTCTAGTACAAACAAATCTCCGAATTTTAATATGGTAAAAAAAAGGGGTACTAAAATTCAATTATTAAAAAAAAATAGAAATTTATTTAATCGACAGAAGTCACAAAAAATATTTGATCTTACAACAATTATTTATGCCTGCAATCATAAATTTGTTTTAGATATTAAAAAATCATATTGGGAAGGCAATGTTAAATTTATCGAAATACCGAAATTAAGATCTATCGATATTGATGATATTTTTGATTTCCGATTAGCAGAAATAATTTATAAAAAAATTAATTTATGAAATACTTAGATTTAAAAAATAAAGTTTACTTAATTACAGGTGCTAATGGAAAAATAGGATATTCATTGTCAAAGCAATTATTAAAATTAGATGCAAAATTAATAATGACAGATATCATAATAGATAAAATTAAACTTTTTAACCATAACAAAAATTGTTTGATTAAGAAAATTGATATTACTAAAGAAGATAATATTAAAAAAATTATATCTTCTAGCGTTAAAAATTTTAAAAAGATAGATGGAATAATTCATTGTGCATACCCAATGACCAAAGATTGGGGACAACCAATTCAAAATTTAAAATCCAGAAGCTTAAAAGAAAATTTATTTAATCACTTAGGTTCTTCAATTTTAATTTCAAAATACTTTGTTGATTATTTCTTGAAGAAAAAAATTAATGGTAAAATTATTTTTATTTCATCTATTCAAGGTGTAAGGGCTCCTAAGTTTGAACATTATAAGGGCTTAAAAATGTCATCCCCAGTCGAATATAGTGTTATTAAATCAGGCATTGTTTCATTGACTTCTTATTTAGCAAAACTATATAAAAAAAATAAGATTAATATTAATTGTATTAGTCCTGGTGGTATTAGAAATAATCAACCAAAAAAATTTATTAAAAGATATAAAGACTCCTGTGGATCAAAAGGATTATTAGATGCAAAAGATATTGTTGGTACTTTAATATTTTTATTATCTAATTCATCGGAATTCATTAATGGACAAAATATAATTATTGATGATGGATGGAGTCTGTAAGAAATGCAAAAAAAAGACTTCAAAAAAACCATAATTATTGCTGAGGTTGGTGTTAACCATGATGGGAATTTAGGTAAAGCAAAAAAATTAATAAAACTAGCAAAAAAATGCAAAGCTGATTACGTAAAATTTCAAACTTTTGATCCAGACAAATTGATCATTAAAAATCATACAAAAAGCGATTATCAATTTGTAAGAACAAGCAAAAAAGAATCACTTTATAAAATGTTAAATAAATTATCATTTAATTTTTTACAAACAAAAAAAATTTTTATGTATGCAAAAAAAATTGGAATCAAATGTTTATCCACACCCTTTGACAATAAAAGTGTCGATTTTTTAGATAAGTTAAAAATGGACTTTTTTAAAGTTTCTTCAGGAGATTTAAATAATTTTCCATTATTAAAGAAAATTGCTAGTAAAAAAAAACCAATAATAATTTCAACTGGTAGATCATATCTATCAGAAATAAAAAAAACTGTTAAATTTTTAAATAATAATAATTGTCGTAAAATTTATATTTTACATTGTACCAGTATTTATCCTGCGAAAATAAATGAATTAAATTTACTTGCATTAAATACTTTAAAAAAAAATTTTAAATATCCAATAGGTTATTCTGATCATTCAGAGGGAACAATCGCTCCAATAATTGCAGTTTCTTTGGGAGCAAAAGTCATTGAGAAGCATCTTACTTTAAATAAAAAAGATTTTGGTCCTGATCATTTAGCATCTGTAGAACCTAATGAATTTTCTAAAATGGTAAATGAAATTAGAAACACTGAAATTATTTTAGGAGACTCAATTAAAAAGCCCTGCCAAAATGAACTTAAAGGAAGAAAACATAATAGAAGAGGCTTGTATGCATCAAGTGATTTAAAAAAAAATCAAATTATTCAAAAAGGAAATATCTCAATTAAAAGACCAGCTTCATTTATTGGGCCTGAAAAATTTCAAAATATCATAGGAAAAAAATTGAAAGTAAATCTAAAAAAAGATCAACCATTTAATTTTAAAAATTTAAAATGAATATATTAGTGACTGGATCAAATGGTTTTTTGTGTCAAAAACTTATAAAAAAGATATCAAATAAATATAATTTCATAATTGGAACAGATAAAAATAAAAATGTTTTAAAAAAACAAAAAAAATTTTCTTTTTTAAAATGTGACATTTCTGACAAAACAAAATTATATAAAAAAATAAAATCTTTAAAAAAAAAGATAGATTTAATAATTCATACTGCTGCGATTCAACCAATTTCTAATGATCAAGACTTGAAATCAATGATTTTAGTAAATTCATTTGGGACGACAAATATTCTCGAGATTTGTAAAAAATTGAATATAAAAAATTTAATTTATACTTCAAGCTTTAGTGTTTATGGTCAACAAAAAAATCCAATTCAGGAAAATGCAATAAAGTTACCTCAAAATTTCTATGGGATGTCCAAAATATTTGCTGAACAACAAATAAATCTTTTTTCAAAAAAATTTGATATGAATTATATTATTTTAAGATTTGATGGAATATTTGGATGTAAACAAAATTTACCTGGATTCTCAAAAATGTGTTATGAAAAATTTGTAAAAAATGAAGATGTAAAGTTGTTCAATTCTGGGATGCAAATTAGAGATCATGTTTATATAGATGACGCAATTGCCTCAATTATTTTATCTATTAAAAAAATAAAAAAAATAAAAAAGGGCACCTTTAATATTGGAGGCGGTCAACCAATTTCTAATTATAAAAGAGCAAACTTAATTAAAAAAAACTTAAATTCTGTATCAAAATTAATTAGAATTAAAAAATCAAATCCAAATGTTAAGAATATTTTTTTAGATTTAAAAAAAGCAAAAAAAATACTTGGCTACAAACCAGAATCTGTTAATCAAACTACTTTAAAATATTTAAAAGAGTTAAAAAAAAATGAAAAATAAAAAGATATATCAAGTAGCGATGCCTCATTTCAGTAAAGAGGACTCAAAATGGATCAAATCAAAAGTTAACAATGTTTTATTTGACTGGTTAAGCACTGGGCCGTTTGTTAAAGAATTTGAAGAAAAATTTGCGAAATTTGTTGGAACTAAATATGCTGTTGCGCTTAATAGTTGCACAAGTGCTTTAGAAATCTCTATTGATTTTCTGAAATTGAAATCTGGTGATGAAGTAATAGTGCCCGTACAAACATTTATTGCAACTGGTACTGCTGTTACATCTCAAGGTGGAAAAATAGTTTTTGCTGAAATCAATAAAGATACTTTTTGCTTAGACCTTCAAGAAATTAAAAAAAAGGTTACTTCTAAAACTAAAGCTATAATGTTAGTACATTTTTCAGGTTATTTAGCACATGACACTCTTGAGATAAGAAAATTCTGTAAAAGAAATAAGATTTTTTTAATTGAAGATTGTGCACATGCTGTAGGCTCAAGTATAGATGGTGTTGTTGCGGGAAATATTGGAGATGTGGGATGTTTTTCTTTTTTTTCTACAAAAACAATTACTACTGGTGAAGGTGGAATGTTAACAACCAATAATAAATCTATTTTTAATCATGCCAAGTCATTACGTGAGAGGGGTCGTGATTGGAGCCACCCTACTGAAATTTATAATAAAAGTTGGAGAAATTGTAGGTTTCCTGAATTTAGTGCAATTTTAGGTATCAATCAACTTTCACACATAAATGAAATTATTGAGCATAGAAATAAAATAACAAAAATTTATGACGAGTATATCTCAAAATCAAAAAAATTTACTACTTTACCAAGAAAAGACAACATTAAATATTCACTATGGAAACATATAACTTTAATAAAAGAAAAAGGTGACAGAATTAAATTACAAGCTAAGCTCAAGAATGAATTTGGTATTAATATTAATTGGGCTTATGCACCCGCTTTACATTTGCAGCCACTTTATATTAAAACATTAAAAAATAAAAAGGGCATGTTTCCTAGATCAGAGAAAATTATGCAAAGGCACTTTCATTTGCCGTTACATATGAAAATCAGCATCAAAGATGCTCATTTTATAGGTCAATCACTGCTTAAATGCTAATTTATTTCAAAAGAAAATTTGACTAAAATTTTGATTCATCAACCAGAGTACTTACCCTGGCCTCATCTATTTGAAAAAGCAAAAGAAAGTGATACTTTTATTTTTTTAGACGATGTGCAATATAACAGAAGAAGTTTTCAAAATAGAAATTATATTAAAACAAAATCAGGTAAAAAGAGGCTTACTGTTCCCATAAAAAAAACTTCAAGATTTGAATTAATTTCAAACATAAAAATTGATAACTCAAAAAATTGGAGGGAGCAACATTTAGAAATTATCAAAGAAAATTATAAAGATACTAAGTATTTTAAGATTTTCTATAGAGAGTTAGAAAATATATTAAAAAATAATTATGATAATTTGTGTCAACTCAATATTGATTTGATAGTACTTATTAGCAATCTTTTAAATATTAAATGTAATTTTATAAATCTTTCAAGTATGAAAATTAAGTCCAAAAAATCTGATTTAATATTAGACATATGTCTTAAATTAAAAGCTAAAGAGTACATAACAGGAATGGGGTCACAAAGTTATCTTAATTTAGAAAAATTTGAAAAAAAGAATATAGATATAAATTTTATGTCTCCCAAAAATGAATTATATGATCAAATGTTTATGGACATTGGATTTATAAAAGATTTATCAATTATTGATAAAATTTTTAATAAAGGATTTAACATTATATAAAATGATAAAAATAATTTTTATTACTGGCTCTAGATCAGATTATTTTATTCAAAGACCGATACTAAATTTACTAAAAAAAAATAAAAAATTTAAAGTTCATATAATTTTAACTGGTGCGCATCTATCTAAAAAGTATGGATATACTTCTAAAATTGTAAAGAAAGACAAGTTTGGATCGTTGATATCAGTGAAATCATTCCATGATGATGATAGCTTGGAGAGTAGATCTCTAGGAGCATCAAAACAATTCAATAAAATAGTAAAAATAATTGCAAAAATAAAACCTGATATAGCAATAGCTCCTTACGACAGGGAAGAAGCGATAACATTAGCTTTAGCAGCAACTTATAATAATATTCCTGTAGCTCATCTTGGCGCTGGGGATAAAACAGAGTACAATGTTGATGTTTTAATTCGTCATGCTGTTTCAAAATTAGCACAATATTTATTTACCTCGACAGAAGAAAATAAAAAAAGATTAATAAAGATGGGTGAAAATAAAGGTAATATTTACAATGTTGGACATACTGCATTAGATAGGTACAAGTTATCTAAAATTATATCAAAAAAGAAATTAGAAAAATTTTTTAGAATATCTTTTTCTCAAAAACCGGTAATTTTATTTATTCAGCATCCAGTGAGTAATGATTATTCAGAAAAACAAAAATACTTTAAGGATTCGCTTAAGGCTATAGATGAATTAGACTTTCCAACAGTTATCGTAAAACCAAACTCAGACCCTGGAAGTTCAAAAATAATTGATATAATTGATAAATATGAATTTAAAAAAAATAAGCATGTTTCCAAGTTTAAAAATATTCCTGAAAGTTATTTTGTAAACTTGATGAGGAATGTGTCATTAATTTTAGGAAATTCAAGCATGGGAATACTTGAATCTGCAATTAATAAAACTCCAGTTGTAAATATAGGAAAACGTCAAACTAAAAGGCAAAACTCTGGAAACGTAATTTTTGCTAGTCATAAAAAAAATGAGATAATTAAAGCGGTAAAATATTCTCTATATAATAGAAATTATCAAAAAAAATTGAGAAAATGTAAAAATATTTATGGAACAGGAAATTCCTCAAAAAAAATTATAAATATACTTTCTAATTTAAATTATAAAAAAAAATCATTAATAAAGTTGTTTCCTTGATTATTTTTAAAATTTTAATAAGTTAAATTTTTTTTAAAGTTATTTTTCATGCAGTCTTTATATATATCAAATACTCAGAGCGCACCTAACACTGAAACATTCGACAAATACCTCAAAAAAGAAATTATTTCAAATTCAAATTTTCATTCTAATTTCTTTTATGCTAAAGACAAATCATTAATTACCTCTAAAGGTGTAAGCTATTTAAGTTTAGGTGTTTTAATTTACAAAAAAAAATTTAATAAAAGTGCTTTAAATCTTATAGTCAATGAATTGGAGTCAAATAAAAATTTAAATGATATTTTAAAATCTGAAGAAATAGGAGGTCAATACATTCTTGTAATTATAAATCAACAAAATTTAAAAATTATAACTGATAAGCTTGGAATGTATGGCTTGTATCTTTACCAAAAAAATACAAATTTTGCAGTATCAAACTCAATTTTAGCACTGGGAAAAAATAACCCCACTTCACTAAATTTTATTGGCATTGCACAATATTTATCAGAAAATTACAAATATTTAACTTATGCATGTTGTGATCAAAATATATTTAATGAAATAACTTATTTTAAACCTGGGTCAATTTATGAATTTAAAAATAATGAATTGAAAATAAATGAATATTATAATTTAAAAAATAATTTGAATATTGGAAAAAATAATGACTTTAATAAAGTTGTTGATGATGCAACCAATATTTTAGAAGATAACTTATCATTTTTAGAAAATGATAACTTAAATATTCATAGCGACCTAACAGGAGGTGTTGATACTAGAGTAATTTTAGCTCTATTGAATAAGAAAAATATTAAATTTAAAACGGGTATACAATTAATTAACCAGTATGAAGATTTTTCAAATTATGGAAGATATAGTGAAAAAAAAATTGTTAAACAAATAGAAGAATTATTAAAATTAAATACAAATATTACAGACGAAGTTGATTATAATGCAAATAAAGATTTAATTAATGAAATTACATTATATTTATCCAACAAACAAACTTACAATCGTAGAACAAGTCATTTTTTAAATATTAAAAAAAATAATTTCGATTTAAATTTATCAGGTATGTGTGGAACTGAACTTATGAGATTGTCTTATTATAAGTATTTCAAAAAATATGAAAAATTAGATTTAGATAATTTTTTAAACGAGTATGTAGGCTTGGTAGATATTTTAAGAGATGATATTTTTGAAAAAAAAGATTATTATTCTCATTTAGAAAATTTTTATAATAAAAATTTAAAAGAACTGAAGTATGATAAAGCGAAAGACCTAAGTTCTTATATAGACTATTTTGCTTTTTATAGAACACATTTTACAAGGTATCATGGTCTCGCAAATAGCATTATACCATTTTATACTCCCTATGGAGATTTTAATTTTGCAAAATTCATGTTTGAAACTTCATGGGAAGTAAAAAAAAAATTTAGAATTCAGAGACAAATTTTAAAAAATTTAAATCCTAAACTTGCTAATATTAACTGCACTAGAGGATTCCCTTTGACTACAGTAAATTATACTAATTTCTGGAGATTTAAAAATATGATTAAGACAGATATTCCCCAACAACATTTTACTCAAATGCAAAAATTTAAAAACTCTTTATATTATAATTTTATTCAGTTTTCTTTAAAAAATAAAAAAATTTACAATATTTTTTTTAAAAACATGATTGCTAACAAACAAAGTGAAAAAAAAAATATCTGGGGAACACCAAATGATTTATCAGTTATAAATTTTTCCTCAAATTATTTAAGCTCTAATGCAGCAATATTTTCAATTATAGATAAAAAAAAATTGGAAAAATATGTGATTAATGACTGTAATTACAATGTTTTAAATAGGGTACTTAATTTAAACAATATTTTAGAATATTGTAAATAGATTATGAGTAGAGTTGTATTTATATCACCACATCCAGATGATGAGACTTTAGGTTGTGGTGGAACCATTTTAAAACATAAATTTCAAAAGGATAAAATATATTGGTTAAATTTTACGTCAATAAAAAATACTGAAAATAAAAATTTTAATAAAATCAAGCAAAGAGAAAAAGAAATAAATAAAATTATAAAATTTTATAAATTTGATTATTTTAAGAATCTAAATTTCGAAACTACTATGCTTGATAGTGTACCATTAAGTGTTTTGGTAAATGAACTAAAAAAAGAATTTAATAAGATTAATCCTGATATTGTTTATGCTCCTTTTTTTAATGACAATCATACAGATCATAAAGTTGTTAATGAGGCAGTAACATCCTGTTTTAAATGGTTTAGATCAAAAAATTTAAAAAAATTATTAGTATACGAAACACTTTCTGAAACTAACTTTAATTATATATATCCAGTTTTCTCTCCAAATGAGTTTAACAATATTACAAAGTTTATAAAAAAAAAAATACAAGCAATGAAAATATATAAGGGCGAACTTGGCAAACATCCCTTTCCAAGAAGTGAAACTGCAATTAAATCAAAAGCATTGTTGAGAGGCAGCGAGTCAGGATTTGAATATGCAGAAGCTTTTATGTGTTTATATAATGCCCTAGACTAATCAAAGTGATTCATGAAAAAAAAAAATTATTACTTAAAAAAATCTTTATTTGTTTAATGTTTGAATTATTTTTATGAGTTTTTTAAATATTGCAATATTTGGAACTGGAATATCAGCAGAAGAGCATTTCAAAACAATCAAAAAATATAAAAAACTAAGAGTTTGTTGTGTTTTTGGAAGAAATGTTAAAAGACTAAAAAAATTAGGAAAAAATTGGAATGTTAATATTTACGAAGATAAAAAAAAATTATTCCTTAATGAAAAAGTAGATTTAGCTTTGATAGCAAATCAAAATTTTCACCATTATCAAGATACTATGTTCGCATTAAAAATGGGTGCAAATATTATTCTAGAAAAACCAATTTCGACTAATTTCAAAGAAACAAAAAAACTTGCTGATTTTGCAAAGAAAAAAAAATTAAAAATTCTAGTTGTTATGCAAAGAAGATTTGATTCTAGCACGCATTTTTTTAAAAAGATTATAAAAAAAAAAATTGGAAGAATTATTTTCTTCAAATTAAATATATTTATGTCTAGAAACAATCATTACTTTAGCAAAATGAAATGGATTAAAAATAGAAAAAAAAGTGGAGGAGGAATTCTCATTCACCATGCAATACATACCATTGATCAATTGATATATACAATTGATAAAAAAGTAGTTAAAGCAATTGGTTTTTTGTCAAATGAATTTAAAAAATTTAGCATAGAAGATACAGCTTCAGGACTAATATTTTTTAATAACAATAAAATAGCTTCTTTAAATGCCACATATTGTGCAAATAAAAATCTCAAAAATTCCATAGAAGTGCATGGAGAAAAAATGTCAATTAAATTAGAAAACAATACAGTTTACAATATTTCAAAAAAACATAATGAAAAAGGTTATGTTTTAAAAAGTTTTTCAAAAATAAGCCTAGGTAGTTATAAAGATATATGGAAAGAATTTTTTAAAAAGAAAAAATCAAAAGTTTTAATAGACAATGTCTTAGAAACACATAAAGCGATAGATCTTCTGTATAAACCTTACTTGAATGAAAAAAAATTGTGATATAGATTAAATTATGATGTTGTTCCCTAAAATTATTGAATATCAACCCTATTCAATATGTAATGCCAATTGCACATATTGCCCAGTTGGACATTTAAATAGAGAACAAAAATTAAAAGGAAATTCAATTTCACAAGAAGTTTTTGAAACTTTAATTGAACAGACAAAGAGTCAAAAGATTGAGAGAGTTTCGCCTCATTTAAATTGTGAACCACTATTATGTAAAGAGCTTCCTGATCAGATAAAAACTTGGAAAAAGTATCACCCAAATGCAATTATAGATCTTTCTACGAATGCAGTATTTTTAAACGAAAAAATGTTTTTAAATCTTGTTGATGCTGGTTTAGATATTTTAGAGCTACACTATATGGGTGTAAACAAAGATTATCATGAGAAAGCAATGAAAACTAATTATGAAAAGGTAAAAGGTAATGTGGATTTAGCTTTAGAACTTAAAAAAAAATATAATGTTAAAATGGATATTGTTGTGTTTAGTCATAGACTAAAAGGAGCATCTTTAAGTCAATGGAATGATTTTGCAACTTCCTTACAAGAAAAGGGAGCAAGAATCTCATTAGGTCCACTATGGAATAGAGCAGGGTGGTATGGTAAAGAATTTGAAAAAAAAAGAAAGGGTATATTAAAATCCAATAAACCGTATCCTTGTCCTAAACCTTGGAATCAAATTGCAGTAGAGCATGATGGCGAGGTAGTTTTGTGCAGCTTAGATTATAAAAAGGTAGTAAAAATTGGTAATATTTTAAAAAATAATATTATTGATATATGGAATAATGAGGTGATGAAAAGATATCAAGAAGGTCAAAATGATATCAAAAAATTAAAAAAACTAGATTTGTGTAATGAATGTATAAGAGGGGGCCGTTATCTTATTAATGAGGCTACCTTAACAAAATTAGTAACAAAAAAAATTGAAAATCCTATTGCAAAACTATTTTATAAAAAATATTTGCAAGTAATTGATCTATTTTAAAATTTGACGTAATAATGAAAATTGGTTTAATAAACATAGCATTAGAGTTATTTCAAAACAAGAAATTTAAATCAGTAAAAAATATTCTTGATATGGGCTCAAAAGAACTAAGAGTCTCGTATGATCAAATTAAACACGCCTTTGATCAAACAGATATAAAATTTAATAAAAAAAAATTCGAAAAATTAAAAAATTTTCCCAAAGGTAAAAGAATATCAACTAAAAATTTTTGGCAAGAGCTTAAAATAAATGATTATAAGTGCTCAGACATTAATAAAAGTCATGACAGCATTTATATAGATTTAAATAAACCCTTAACTGACAAAAAACTTTTACAGAAATTCGATTTAGTGACTGACTTTGGAAATAATGAGCACATATTCAATATTGGAGAAGCATATAAAACCATGTACAATTTGACTAAAAAAGACGGATTTATATGGATTTTTCAGTCAGTATTTGGAGGTAATGGTTTTTTTAATTTTGATGCAAGTTTTTTTGAAGGTTACGCGGCAGCAAATAATCTTTCAATAGTGCATTCATGTTATTTAATTTATCCTTCAGAATATGAACAAATTGTAGTTCCTTGTAACAAAAATTTATTCAATACTTTGGATTTAACAAAAGTAAAAGGTGTAGACATATCATATGTATTTAGAAAAAAGACAGATAAAAAATTTAATTTTCACTATCAGTTTGGGTTGAATGATAATCAAAACAATTATTCAATTAATTTTATTAATTCAGAATATCCATCTGAAAAATTGTATATACCAACTAAGACTATTAAAGAACTTAAAAAGAAAGCAAAAAAAGGTCATAAGATTTCGATAGATTGGCTTAGATCGACTGGTATAAAATATTAATTTAAATATTCTTTTAAATATAAATAAATGAAAAAAACATTTAATATAATCTTAAAATCAAAAAATAAAAAAAATTATCTTGTTACTATTGCGATAGGAAAAAAATGTTTAAATGATTGGACAAAATATGCAAAACCACTATGGATAAAGTATTGCAAGAAACATTCCCTAGGTTTGATTGTAATAGTAAAAGATTTATTAAGTAAAAAAGATCCTTTTTGGAAAAAGGCTACTTGGCAAAAAATGTTGATAGGCAGTCATTTATCCAATTCAGGTATAAATATAAATAATATTTGCTACTTAGATACTGATATTTTGATAAATCCAAATTCTCCTAATGTATTTAAAAATCATGAGAATAAAAAAATTTCATTAGTGTCACAAGTATATGGATTACCATATAACTTAGATTTTATAAGAAGAAAAATTTCTTTTAATAGAAATAAGTTTTATTCAAAAAGATATAAATTAGATTCATCTCTTTTTATGAATATCAAGCAAATTTATAAATATCACAATTTAAAACCACAAAAAGATTTTGCGTGTGCTGGATTTATAATGTTCAATAACAATAAGTTTGCAAATAAAATGAAAAGTTGGTTTTACAAATATAAAAGTAATATAAAAACGTTGTCAGACGGTGGGGACGAATCAATATTTAACTATGAAATGTTTAATACTGGTCAAATAAAAATTTTGGAATACAAATTTCAAGCATTATGGCTTTACGAAGTAGCTTATAAATTTCCCTTTTTGTATGAATATAAAAACAAAAAAAATGATATAATTAGAAAATGTATTGAAACTTCTCTGGAAGATAATTATTTCTTACATTTTGCAGGAAGCTGGTATGAGGGTCATATGTGGAAAATAAAAAATATTTTTAAAAATGATAAATTAAGATCTAACAGCTTATTTATAAAATATCTAAATAAAAAAATTACTGGCAAACCAAAAGGAAGAGTTTTACCAAAATAATTTATGAAAAAGAAAATTTTTTGGTGTCAGTCATGTTTAAATATGTCAACTAGACCACGAATAGAGTTTAATGAAAATCAAATTTGTAACGCGTGTAGTTGGTCTGAAAAAAAAAAGAAACTAAATTGGAACAAAAAAAAAAAAGAACTATCTAAATTAATTAAAAAATATAAATCTAAAAATGGTGGTTTTGACTGCATTGTTCCAGTAAGCGGAGGCAAAGATGGAAGTTATGTATCTTATAAATTAAAGCATGAGTTTGGTATGCGACCACTTACTATTACTTCTAGACCACCACTTACTTTATCAGTAGGCAATAAAAATTTGGAAAATTTTGTGCGATCAGGCTATGATCATATACATGTCACACCTAACGAGGAAGTGATGAGAGTTTTCAATAAGAAAGGTTTTATTGAAATGGGTTTTCCTTATTATGGTTGGTTAGTTTCGATATGGTCAGTTGTTATTAAAATGTCTTTATTATTTAAAATTCCTTTAATCTTTTATGGAGAAAATGGAGAAGTTGAATATGGGGGTAATTTGAATAAAAATACACCCAAAGTATCATTAAAAGAAATATCTAAAATTTTTTTGGAGGGTGGTTATAAAAAAATTTTTAATAAACTTAAAAAAGATAAAAAAAATTTATTTTGGTTTGAAATGCCAAGAACAAAAGAGAAAGATTTTTTTGTAACTCATTGGAGTTATTTTGAGCCATGGGATTCATATAGGAATTATTTGGTAGCAAAAAAACACTGTAATTTAACTGAGTCAAAAATGACAAACCCTGGAACTTTCACAAATTTTGCTCAAACGGACCAAGCTTTGTATGATTTGCACACGTATTTAATGTATTTAAAATTTGGCTTTGGTAGAGCAACTCAAGATGTTGGTATTGAAATTAGAAGAGGAGCAATGACAAGAGATCAGGGAGTCAATTTAGTTAAATTATATGATGGTCAATTTCCAAATCATAATTTAGATCTATATCTTGATTATTATAAGATGAGTAAAAAAGAATTTTCTAAAGTTTTGGATAAATGGGTAAATAAAAAAATATTTTATAAATGTAGTAAGGAAAAAATTTGGAAGCCAAAATTTATAGTTGATGAAGTCTTTACGTATTAAAAAAAAACCAAAAAAAAAAATTACAATAATAGATTATGGAATGGGTAATATATTATCTGTCCAAAATGCTATAAATTTTTTGGGTTATGAAAGTTCTTTATCAGATGACCCAAAATCTATAAGAAAAAGTGAAATATTAATTCTTCCTGGAGTAGGATCATTCAAAGAGGCCATGAAAAGATTACATAAATTAAAATTAGTCGATTCAATAAGAGAAAATATACTAAATAATAATGGTAAAATTCTAGGAATTTGTCTTGGCATGCAACTTTTGGCTCAGAATGGTACAGAAGAAGGAAAATCTAAAGGCATTGGCTTAGTTGATGGCTCTATACTTAGTCTTAAAAATAAAACTAAAAATATATTACCTCACATTGGTTTTAATGAAATAACTAGTGATAAAAAAAGTAAATTATTTAAAAATGTAGAAAAAAATAAATATTTTTATTTTGTTCATTCCTATTATTTCGAACCAAGTACAAAAAACTCAGATTTAAAATATTCTTACTGTGAATATGGAAAAAAATTTATTTCTTCATTTGAAAATGATAAAATTTTTGGAACACAATTCCATCCTGAAAAAAGTCAAAAAAATGGACTTACATTATTGAATAATTTTTTAAATTGACGTGTTAAAAAAAAGACTAATATTTACATTGCTAATTGATGGAGATCAATTTGTTTTAAGTAGAAATTTTAATTTACAAAAAGTTGGCAACATTGATTGGTTATTTAATAATTATAATTTTTCTAATATTTCATCTTATATAGATGAGCTGATTATCTTAAATGTGAGAAATAAGAAAAAAAATTTTGAAAATTTTTGTTCCTTGATAAAAAAAATTACAAAGGAAGTTTTTATTCCCATTGGTGCAGGGGGTGGAATAGAAAAAGTTGAAGATGTTAAAAAATTATTAAGATCAGGTGCAGATAAAGTAGTTATAAATAGTTTGTTATTAGAAAATAGAAATGAATTAAGAAAGATAGCTAAAGTAGTTGGTAAGCAAAGTATAATAGGTTCTTTAGATGTTATAAAAAATAATCACAATTTTTATGTTTATGATAATAATAAATGTGAAGCTGTTATTGAACTAGGTTTTCTATTGAAAAAGATTCCTAGTAAAGATATTGGAGAGTTGTATATAACATCAATAGATAAAGATGGTACAGGACAAGGTTATTTATTAAATATTATTGATAAGTCAAAATCTAAAATTAAAAGTCCAATTATAATTTCAGGAGGAGCAGGCAATTGGAAACATTTATTAGAAGGGTTAAAACATAAAGATATTAATGCTGTTTCAACTGCAAACTTATTAAATTTTATTGGTAGTGGTTTCAAAAATGCAAGAATTGAATTGTTAAAAACACTTGATCTTCCAAAATGGTAAAAACAATTAAAATTTTTGACAATTTAAGATTATTTAACTTAATTTCAAATTTGAGATATGAAAGCAAAATTTATTATTTAAAAAAATCTGTTGCTGTATCCTTTATAATTTTTTTTTTAAAATCTGAAAAATATGAAAAATTG
>CACNWC010000015.1 GCA_902624075.1 uncultured Pelagibacteraceae bacterium
TATTATATTAGATATAGGAGCAAACCAAGGTCAATCCATTGAAAGATTTAAAAAAATTTTTCAAAATCCTATAATCCATGCATTTGAACCAATAAAATTTGAATTTGATATTTTGAAGAAAAAATATTCAAACGATAAAAATGTTATTTTAAATAATTATGCGATAGGCGATAAGAATGAAATAAAAGATTTTTATATCACCGCTCAAACAGGAAATTCTTCTTTTAATAAACTAAAACCAAATACAGATTGGATAAAAAAAAGAAGTAAACAATTTAATACAACATTAGATGATTTCACTAAAGAAATACAAAAAATTGAAATAAAGACACTAGACGACTACTGTTTTAAAAATAATTTAAATGATATTGATATTCTAAAAATAGACACTCAAGGCTATGAAGATAAAGTTTTACAGGGTTGTAAAAATAATTTTAAAAAAAATATAGTTGGAATTATTGAAAGTGAGATAATGCTAGATAATGTATATGAAAAATATTTTACCTTTTCAGATTATGAAAAGATACTTATTCCATACAATTTTAGATTAGTAGGTATTAATACTAGCAATAACAATTTATTTTCCGGAATTGTTTTTTTTGCTGATATTATGTATTTTAACAAAAATAAATTTAACCTTTGATTTATTTCTCAAAAAAATTTAATTAAAAATTAAATGAAATTATTCAATAATATTTATAAAAATAAAACAGTTATTGTAACAGGGCACACAGGATTTAAAGGATCTTGGCTAAGTCTTTGGTTAGTAATATTGGGAGCAAAAGTTATAGGTATTTCAAAAAATGTTCCTACTAAACCATCACATTTTAATGTAATAAATTTAAAAAAGAAAATTAAACATTTAACATTAGATATTTGCAACTTTAAAAAATTATCTAATCAATTCAAAAAACATAATCCAGATTTTATATTTCACTTAGCCGCTCAATCATTGGTTAAAAAATCATATTTAGAAACTCTTAAAACATGGAATACAAACACCATAGGAACTTTGAATATTTTAGAGTCACTTAAAAAATTAAAAAAAAAAACATACGTAATTCTTATTACAAGTGATAAAAGTTATAAAAACATTGAAATTTCAAGAGGATATAAAGAAACTGATCTATTGGGAGGTAAAGATCCTTATAGTGCATCTAAAGGTGCAGCAGAATTCGCAATTCAATCATATATTAATTCTTTCTTTTCTGGCAAAAAAAATAATATTTTCATAGTTGTTGCAAGAGCAGGAAATGTAATTGGAGGAGGAGATTGGTCAAATGATAGAATTATTCCTGATTGTATAAAAAGTTATTCTAAAAAAAAGACTGTGATAATTAGAAATCCTAATTCCACAAGGCCCTGGCAACATGTTCTGGAGGTAGTTTATGGTTATTTAACATTAGGATCAAAACTATTTAAAAGCCAAAATTTACATGGAGAAGTTTTTAATTTTGGTCCTAATAAAAAATCAAATTATAAAGTTATTTTCCTATTAAAAAAAATTAAAAAATATTGGCCAAATTTTAAATGGGAAGTAAAAAAGACCAAAAAAGATGTTTTTGAGTCTAAACTTCTAAAACTAAATTCGAATAAAGCAAAAAAGATTTTAAATTGGCAATCTAAAATGAGTATAGATCAAAGTGCTAAACTCGTTGCAGATTGGTATAATTTTTTTTACAAGAGAAAAATAAAAAATTTTTATAAATTTTCTGAAGACCAAATTTACTCTTATATAAGGAAATTTAAATAATTATGAAAGTTGTAATTTTAGCTGGAGGGTTAGGAACTCGCATGTCTGAGTTGACAAAAACTATTCCTAAGCCGATGGTAAAAATAAAAGATAAACCAATTCTTATTCATATTATGGAACATTTTAATAAAGCTGGTTTTAATCAATTCTATATTGCCTTAGGTTATAAAGGAAACATAATAAGAAAATATTTCAAAAAAAACAAATTTAAATGGAATGTAAAATTGATTGAAACTGGTAAGAATACAATGACCGGAGGGAGATTAAAGCGTTTAAAAAAATATTTAAACAATGAACGCTTTTTTATGACTTATGGCGATGGAATATCGAATGTAGATTTAAAAAAATTATTAAAATTTCATATTAAAAAAAAAAAGATAGCCACTTTGACAGCTGTAAGGCCTCCAGCTAGGTTTGGATCTATAAAAATCAAAGGTAATACTGTTAAAGTTTTTAAAGAAAAATCAAAATTAGATGAAGGTTGGATAAATGGAGGTTTTTTTGTATTTGAACCAAATATATTTAAATATATTAAAAATGATAAGACCTATTTAGAAAAAGAACCTCTTGAAATTATTTCAAAAAAAAAACAGTTATTAGCCTATAAACATTATGATTTTTGGCAGTGTATGGATACAAAAAGAGATAAAAATTTAATTGAAAAAATTCTGAAAAATAATTGAAAAAAAAAATTTTGATTGTTGGTGGAACTGGTTTTATTGGTAATGAGCTTACTAAAAGATGTTTAAGATTAAAATGGAAAGTGACAAGTATCTCTAGTAAAACTGTAAGATATAAGGACAAGATTATTGGAGTAAAATATTTAAAATGTGATATTTCCAAAAAAAAAAATTTGGTATCTAAAATTAAAGAAGACTTTAACTACGTTGTTAATTTAGCAGGATATGTAAATCATAGTGATAAAATTAAAACATATAATAGTCACTATGTTGGGTGTAAAAATTTATCAAATTTTTTTCTTGAAAAAAATATAAATTCATTCATTCAAATGGGTAGCTCTTTAGAATATGGGAAATTAAAACCACCACATAATGAAAAAATGAGAACAAGTTTAAAAAGCTTAAACTCAGTCTATGCAAAATCAAAATTGTTAGCTACCAATCATTTACTTAAATTATATCAAAAAAATAAATTTCCTTGTACAATTTTGAGATTATATTTAGCATATGGCCCCACACAAGATTATAATAGATTTATTCCAATCATAATTAAGTCATGTTTGAAAAATGAAAAATTTTCTTGCTCAAACGGAAAACAAACTAGAGATTTTTTATATGTAAGTGATTTGATCGATTTAATAATTAAATCAATTAAAAATAAAAATGCCAAAGGTCAAATCATAAATGCCGGATCTGGAAACAAGTTTAAATTAAAAAATATAATACAAAGAATTATTAAAATTACAAATGGTGGTGTTGCTCTTTATGGAAGAATTAAATTAAGAAAAGATGAAGCTATTAATTATTATCCCTCAATTCTAAAAGCCAAAAATTTATTAAATTGGTATCCAAAAGTAAATTTTCAAAAAGGTTTAAAAAAAACCATAAGATATAAGATCAAATATGAGCAAGTTAGTTAGTGTAATTATTAATTGTCACAATGGTGAAAAATTTTTATCTACATGTATTCAAAGTGTTCTAAATCAAGAATATCAGAATTGGGAAATTATTTTTTGGGATAATTGTTCTTCAGATAACAGTAAAGAAATTTTTTTCAGATATATGAAAAATGATAAAAGATTAAATTATTTTTACTCAAATAAATTAACAAATTTGTCTACAGCCAGGAACTTTGCTATTTCAAAATCTCGAGGGGAGTTAATCTGTTTTTTAGATGTAGATGATTATTGGAAAAAAGATAAAATTAAGAAACAAATTGAATTTATAACAAAAAAAAATGCAAGCCTAGTCTTTTGTAATTTTGAAATTGAGAATGAACTTAGTAAAAAAAAAGAAATTTCTTTTAAAGATGAATTTAAAGAAGCAAACCTTACTGACTTATTCTTAAAAAAATATATAGTAGGTTTATCTACTATAATGTTTAATAAAACAAAAGTTCAAATATCTATGTTTAATGAAAAATATCACATAATTGGTGATTTTGATTTTGTAATGAAGAATTCTTTGAATAAAAATATTTTTGGAATAAATGATGTATTAGTTAATATAAAACGCCATAAAAATAATGAAACAATAAAAAAATTTAAACTATTAACATTAGAACTTTTATATTGGTCTAATAAAAATAGAGAATTTTTTAAAGGATATAAAAACTTTAATAAATTTAAAGAAGCAATTTTTTATGAAATTGCTAAATTAAGCCTTACTGAAAAAAAATATAAACGTTTTTATTTTTTTTTTAAAAAAACTAATATAATAAGGAAATTAAAGATTATTTTTATTTATTTTTCACAAATATTAAAAAAGTAAATCATGACAAATTTTAATAAAATTTTTATTTATTTTTTGATTTATATATTATGTGGATCTCTTGCTTATTTTACTTTAAACGGACATGTATTTGAGTATTTGTTTTCATCAGGATTTGAAAATATTTTGAAATTTATTTTCATTGGCAATGAACACGCTCTATTATCACAAATCAAATTAGCCGATACTAACTTTTTTTATATCTATATTTCACTATTTCTTATTTTTTTAGGCATCATTTTCATTATCAAAAGTAATCAAATCATTTTTTCTAATAATTATTATTTATCTGAAAAAGGAGATGTTTTTAAAAATTTAAAAAAAAAAGAAACTTATTTTTTTATAATTTTAGCAGCTGCTTTTAGTCTTTTTTTAGAACTCTCAATTATAAGAATTCATTCATCTTTTATCCATTTTTTTAGTTTTTTTAAAAATATTAGTTTAATTTCATGCTTTCTTGGTTTGGGAATTGGTTATGCTTTAAAAAATTACAAATTATATTCGATGAATTGGATATATCCCTTGTTAACTATACAAATAATTATTCTTTATTTTTTAAATCAAACTCCAGTTTCAACAATGTTGATAAATCCGATTGCTGAAAGATTTGCAATGGGTCAAGATACAGCACAAAGTATTTTTCATTTAATATTAATCTATTCTTTTGTTGTTTTTATTTATTTGTTAAATGCATTATGTTTTGTGCCAATTGGACATTTGATTGCAAGATTAATGAAACCAGTGAATGGGCTAAAAGCTTATAGTTTAAATTTAATTGGAAGTCTTTTGGGAATTTTACTTTTTTTAGTTTTATCTTTTTTGTGGTTTCCACCAACTATATGGATACTAATTAGTTTTTTATTCTTTTTTATTATTAATTCAAAAAATAAAAATAAAAATTTATTTTCTGCTGTATGCGTAATTTTATTAGTAACATTGTTGTCATCATTTTTAAAAGATAAGAAACAAACAATTTATTCGCCATATCAAAATATATCAGTTCAACATTTAACAACACCTTTAAATCCAATAATAATTCAAACTTCTCATCTTTTCTATCAAGCTTTGTTAAATTTATCTGAAAATCTTAAATACGAAATAGACGGCAGATTAGAGGGAAATATATTTGGTCACCATGTAGATGTTAATCACGAAACTGAATTTTATAACTTACCTTATATTATTACTTCAAATTTGCCAAAAAAAGTTATGATAGTTGGCAGTGGAGCTGGAAATGATGTGGCAGCTGCAAATAGATTTAATATCCAAGAAATTGATGCAGTCGAGATCGATCCAGTCATCGCTGAATTAGGAAAAAAATATCATCCAGAAGAACCTTATTTAAAAGATAACGTTAAGCTTTTCATAGATGATGCAAGATCATTTATCAAAGGTAGTAAAACAAAATATGAAATGATTGTTTACGGACTTTTAGACTCACAAACTAATTTGTCATCAAAAGGTGGTATAAGACTTGATAGTTATGTTTATACCATTGAAGCATTTAAGGAAGCAAAGAGTATTTTAGATGAGGATGGAATAATGTATTTAAGTTTTTTTGTACAATCACCAGAACTTGGATTTAAATTATATAAAATGTTAGAGAATGTTTTTGGTTATGAGCCTTTAGTGCTTAAGAGTGATTTGAATGATAGATATGTATTTGTTGCTAAAAATAATATTTCATCAAAATTGGAAATAGACAATCTAACTTATTTTAAAAAAACAAAAATTTTTGATAATAATTCTTCAATTAAAGTAGATCTCTCAACTGACGATTGGCCTTTTCTTTATATGCCATTAAAAGTTTATCCATTAACCTACTTTTTTGTTGTGATAATTTTAATTTTAAGCTCAATAATGTTTCTTAATAGAATTATCAAAATTAAAAAAACAGATTTTTCTTTCATTTGTTTCTTTTTAGGAGCTGGATTTATGTTGATTGAAACAAAATGCATCACTGAAATGGCTAAAATTTATGGGAGTACCTGGATGGTAACCAGTATTGTTATAGCAGTTGTTTTAATAATGGCATTTATAGCGAATTTATTAGTTATAAAAAAAATAAGATTAAAGGTATTTCATGTTTATTCTCTTTTAATTATTTCACTTTTTTTAGGTTATCTTAGTTCTTTGATCGGCTTTAACTTAATAAATCAAAAAGTTTTTAACTTATTTTTCCCAATAATTTTGACGTTACCAATTTTATTTTCTGGAATTGCTTTTTCAAAAGAATTATCAAAATTAAATTCAGCTTCCCAAGCTATATCTGCAAATATTTTGGGTGCGATGCTTGGTGGTTTTTTAGAATATAACTCTATGTATTTTGGTTTTTCTTCATTGTATTTTCTTGCAGGTTTTTTGTATTTATTAGCTTTCTTATTTTACTTTTTTAAATACAAAACAATTTATTAATTTTTATCTAGTTATAACGAATTTATTTAAGACAATTACATCCATATCTGTTCTTAGAAAACAGTCTATCGCATGTTTTGGACTCATTACAATTGGTTCATTTTCATTAAAAGAAGTATTAAGTAAAATCGGAACGTTTGATAATTGATAAAATTTTTCAATTAAATTATAAAAATTTCTGTTTATATCTCTTGTAACAGTTTGAACTCTACCAGTTCCATCTATATGTGTAACCGCTGGAATTAAATTTTGTTTATCTTTATTTATTATTTCTACAGCTGACATGTACGGATTTGGATGATCATTATTGAACCATTCCTTTTTTTTTTCACTAAGAATAGCTGGTGCAAAAGGTCTAAACATTTCTCTTTTTTTTATTTTACTGTTAATAATGTCTTGAATTTTTGCATCACAAGGGTTTGCAATTATAGATCTATTACCTAAAGCTCTCGCACCAAATTCCATCTGATCATTAAAAAATCCAACTATTTTATTTTCCTTTAAAAGTTTAGCAATTTTTTCATATTGAGAATTTTGATTTTCAAAAAATTCAATCTTAAATTTTGATAATTCTTTATTATTTTTTATTTGATTTTTAATTTCTTCATCTAAAAAACTCGGACCAATAAATGGAGTTTTTAAATTTAAAAATTTAAGGTTTTTATTTTTTTTTTTACTAACTACCAAAGCAGATCCAATTGACCCCCCTCCATCACCTGGTGCATATGGAATAAAAATATTTTCAAAAATTTTAGAGTCATAGATTTTTTTATTTGCTAATGAATTAAGGGCGCACCCGCCCGCATAAACTAGATTTTTAGAAATATTCATATCTTTAATTTCATTACATATTTCAATTAATTTTATTTCAAAAACTTTTTGCGCTGATGCAGCAATATTTTTTTGAATATCACTAATTTGTTCTATTTTAAGATTATTTATATTGAATAAATTTTCTAGTTTTTCACTATATAAATCATTTTGATTAGGTTTGCCCTCAAATTTGTATGAAAAATTTCTATTTGTGTGTTTAAAAAATTCTAAATTTAGTTCGTATTTTTTTCCTTTCTTGAAAACTTTATCTAAAATCAAGCTCTCATATTTTGGTATTCCAAATGAGGAGAGTCCCATCATTTTGTATTCATCCCCATAATTTTTAAATCCTATTAATTGTGTAAAACTTTCATAAAAAACACCTAGAGAGTGTGGAAACAAATATTTTTTTAACAATTTAATTTCACCTTTATTACACTTCGCAATACATATGCTTGCAAAATCTCCAAATCCATCTATCGAGAGTCCTACAGCATCATCAAAGTTTGAAGGATAATATGCTGAAGCAATATGTGATAAATGATGATCTATATAATGGATCTTAACCTTTTCATTTAATAATTCAGGCCTGAGTTGAAAATTTATATCCTTTTTTAAATTAATCTTTTTTTTTAATCTTGTGACAATTTCATATTTTTTTTTTCCTAATAAATAGTTTTTTAAAAAGTATAAGATTTTATGATTTATATTTGATAGCGGATTAGTATTAATTGAAATATCTGTAATTTCATTAATATTTGTTTTAGAATTTTTCAAACATTCTTTAATTGAATTAATTGGTAATCCTGCCCAGTGTTTAATTCGATTAATTCTTTCTTCCTCTATAGCTATCAACAATTTTCCATTCTTGATAATACAAGCAGAGGAATCTGCGTGATTACAATTTAATCCCAATATTACACTCATAATTTTTTTAATTTAAGTTTTTAAAATTTTTAAAGTATCGCTTACAGTTTTATCCCAGCTAAATCTTTGAAAATGAGTTTTGCCTTTGTCTATTAGTTCTGAACGAAAATCTTTATTTAACAAAACTTTGTTCATGCTTTCTTTAATTTGACTTACATCATCTGGATCAAAATATTCAGCTGCATTATCATTAATTTCAGGAAGTGCAGATTTTTTTGATATTATCACTGGACACCCTTGAGACATTGCTTCTAGCGATGTTAAGCCAAATACTTCGCAATATGAAGAAAAGATATAAAATGTTGCATTTCGATACAAGTTAGCAAGATATTTATTATCTAAATTATGAAAAAATATAATTTCATTTGATTTAAAGTTTTTTGTAACAAAATCATTTATTTGAAAATAATAATCTTTATCTAAAATTTGCATTACTAATACAAATCTCAAATCTTCATTATTTTTTTGTTTTATTAATTTGAAAGCTTTTAAAAGGTTAATTATATTATGATATTTTACACAAGATGAAACTGAGATAATATAATTTTTATATTCAAAATTTTTAATATGGTGTAAATTTTCCTCAAAATTAAAATAATTTTTATCAATACCAAGATATATTACATGTATTTTTTCCTCATTTATTCTTAGAATTTTAACAATCTCCTTTTTTGCAAAATTTGAATCAACAATCAAATTATCACAAGAATTAATAGACATTTCCATTAAAAATCTTGTTAAATAATTTCTTATAGCATTTCCAGGCATTTTTGAAAAATATACCCAAGGTAAATTAGAATGAAGAGCAAGAGTAAATTTAATTTTAAAAAATTTTAAAAAAATAGGTCCAAAATTCATTGGAGAATATAAGTGTTTTACTTTTAGCTTTCTTAATTCAAATGGTAAAAAAAATTGCATCCATAAAATTCTAAAAAAAATATTAGAAAACATTGATGATTTTTTTATATACGAAATATTATGATTTATAGTTGAATTAATTATTTCTAAATATTCTTCTGTTAAAAATATAAATATTTTTTGATCCTTATTAATTTCATTGATATATTTACAAAAATTTACATTATAGGTTTTTGTTCCACTTCCGAGTGATGTACCTATCATATCGATTGCAATTGTCATAATTTTCTTTCTCTAAAGTACAATCCATACCATTTAAATAATGAGGGCAAAGTTTCTTTAAATTTATACTTTGGTTTCCATCCTAAATAAAGTTTTAATTTTTTGTAATTCATATATTGGTATGAAATTTCTCCTATAGTTTTATTTTTTGACATACCTTTAAAGATAACTTCAAGTGATTTTTTCTTTTTTTTGTAAAGAAAGATTTCTTTTATTATATCTTTTGTTTTATGTTTAATGTTCGTGCCAGCATTAAAAACTTGTCCTGAAAATTTTTTTGGATTTTTGTATAAATTTTTTGCTAAGATTTTATATAAATCGACTATATCTTCTATGTAGATAAAATCTCTAATAGCTCTTCCGTTACTTCTCATTAAAAATTTTTTGTTTAATATACAACATCTAATAGCATCCGGTATTAATGCAGTAAAATTAAGCTGGCCCGGTCCATAAATATTTGCAAATCTTGTAATTAATATTGGAAGTTTAAATAAATTTGTAGAATATGATTTTGCAATTAAATCAGCACATGCTTTAGATGTATCATAAGGAAATTCTGGATTGAGTTTATAATCCTCTTTATATGGAAGAAGATTTTTTGGATATTTTCCATAGGCTTTGTCTGATGAAGCAACAATTATTGATTTAATCTTATTTTTATTTTCTCTAACGACCTCTAAAAGAGTGTAAGTGCCTCTAATATTAGTTTCCCATGTAGAAAAAGGATACCTATTTGCAAATCCAACTTCTACTTGTGCGGCTAGATGAAAACATATGTCAATTTTATTTTTATTAAAAATTTTGTTTAAAAGTTTTTTATTTGTTATGTCACCAAAAATCAGATTTATCTTTTTATCTATTTTTTCAAAAAAAAGTAAACTTTTAATTTTTTTATTCTTTGTCAAACCAATTACATTCGCTCCATTCTTCATTAAATTTTTAGCTAAATTCGAGCCAACAAAACCAGCCACACCACTTATAAAGACGTTTTTATTTTTCCAAAAATTATCTCTTTTCATTTGATTATCTTATTTGATATTTTTTTTGCTTTTTCAAGTTCAGCCAAAGTATTAACAGTTATGTGGTTGCCATAATGTTTGAATGTTTTCATATGATTTTTTCTTGATAAAAATTTTATTAGATCTTTAAATTTGTTAAATTTATCAAAAAAATGAAATTTTTTAGATGAAAAAAAAATATATCCTACATTGAACCAAATATCTAATAATGGTTTTTCTTGAAAATTTGTAATTATATCTTTTTTTTTAATTTTAAAAATTCCAAAACTAGACTCTAACTGGTATGAGGCAACAGTAATTTTATTTAAATTTTTAGAATAAAATTGGATATACTTATTTAGATTTAAATCAATAATTGTATCTCCATAACATACTAATAAATATTTTTTTGAATATTTAGAGGCAATTTTTATTCTTTCAATTATATCAGAATTTATGCCAGTATATATTGTTCTTATTCTCTTATCATTAAATTTTTTTTTTATGAATTTATCTATTATCTTATGTTTATAACCAGACGCGATTATGAGATCATTTATTTTAAATTTTAAAAAATGATTTATAATATTTTCTAAAATACTTTTATTTTTAATTTTAACTAATGGTTTAGGTAAATCTTTTGTTAAGGGTCTGAGTCTTAAACCTTTTCCTCCACATAAAATTAGTACTGTGAGATTTTTTTTAAAATGAAAAATATTCATGAATTTTATATTACATTAATCATAGTTTTTTTAAATTTTTAAATATATTTTTTGAATTATAATTAAGGCTAATAAAATTTTTTTTTAAGAATTTTATTTTATTATTTTGCATTTTATTTATTATAATTTTTACGTTATTAGACAAGCATTCCAATACAAAAAAACTGTACAGATTTTCTCCTGAGGCGATCGTATATTTTGAAATTGATTGTAAACTTGATACTTTTTGATTAGAGATTTTTCCGTAATTTTTTACCCCAGGATAATCTAATTTATCACCTATTATAGAAATGTTAAATTTTAGTTTAATTATTTTTTTAACAAAATCATATGGAAATATTTTTATGTTTTCTATAGTAAATTAAAAAATCAATTTTTTTTTTCTTTTTTTTTCTTAAAGAAAAAAATTTCAAGACAAGATTGAATTCACTTTTTTTAATCGTAATGTTTGATAATCTTTTTTTTAAAAGATCAGTTGAAAAAAGTATCTTTTTTAATCTTATATTTAAAAATAATTCACTTAATTTATAAAAAATAGGGAATAAAAAAGCTCTTACTATGTAATTTAGATTTATATTTTTTGAGTAATTTGCACCCCCAGTAATTGGACCTAATATTGTTTTTGGAGGAAGAAAAATAAAAATAAAAAAATTCCAAAGAGGAAGGTAATTCAAATAACAAACCCTTTCGTTATTGAGATATTTTTTCCAACAAAATATAATACCTTGAATTGTTGAAAAATATTTATATTTAAGTCTTTTTTTTTGATTAAATTTTAATTTATTTTTCAGATCAAGACTTTGATTTCGAATAAAAAATCTCGCAAGTTTTCCTTCTCCAGTGTTATCAGAGTAATCACAAACCCAAACATTTAATATTTTTCTAGTCAAGTATAATAAATCTAATTTTGTTATAAACACCAAACAAATATTTTCCTTTAAAATAATAATATAAAGTTTCCAAAATTCTCTTCAATCTTCTAAAAAAATCTGTTTTAAGTCGCCATAAAAATTCATAGTTTTTTAACCTTGCAGGAACTGGTTTTTCATCACCTGATGCAATAGCAACAGATGCACCAATACAAATTATTTTAAAATCCTTATTTGTTTTCATTAAATGATATGCTAATTTTTCTTGTTTAGGTGTTGGAAGAGTAATTAATGTTAAGGAATTTTTAAGTAACTTTATTTTTGTTTTTATTATCTTATTTATATTCCCAAAGGGTAAATTTTGATGGTGAATCTTAATTTTAAATTTATTTTCTAAAAACTTTTTTGAATTTTGAGACATATTACCAAGAATTAAAATTTTATTTATATCTTTACCTAGCTTTATTTTTTCTATTAATTCTCTACCTGGAATCTTATTTATATTAATAAGATTTTTAGTCCAAATTCCATCAGGCCAATGGTAAAGAAATTTATTTGGATATACCTCATTATTAGCAAAGTAACCTAAAAAAGCTAAATTCATTCCAGATAATATGAAATTACCTTTTGGTATGTGTTTTATCTTTTTGTAAATTTTAAAACTTGTTTCGTTGTAATAATCATGGTCAAAAATTATATCAAATAACCTGAATGCTTTATTTATTTTTCTCGAGCTAAAAAAAAATAATTGATTAATTTTAGCCGGTATTCTCATAATAATAAGCAATAAATTTGTATTAAGATTATTCATTTTAAAAGATTTTAAAATTTCGGTAGTAGAAATCCAATAACTATAGATATTCTTTCCAGATATTCCACCTGATCTCATGCGTACAACTATTTGATTCAATATTTTATATTTAATTTTATGTATAAATAAAAATCTTAAAAATAATTCAAAATCAGCTGCTATTTTAAAATTTTCAGCATATTTACCATATTTCAGGTATATATCTTTTTTAATTAATGAGGCTGGGTGGGGTGGCATTAAACCAAACTTCATTTTCCATTCACGAAAATTCTTAGAGGAGTAATAACGATTAATTTTATAATAATTAAAACCATTGAAATAGGCAACGTTTCCAAAAAATATATCTATTTTTTTACTTTTTAAAATCTCTTTAACTAAATTTTTGATAGTATCATTAGAATGAAAAATATCATCTGAATTTAAAATACAGATAAATTTTCCTGTTGATCTTTTAATTGCGTAATTGATGGATTTATAAATACCACAATTTTTTTTAATAAAAATTTTTTTATTTTTATTTGGATAATTCTTTAAGATTTTTAATGTATTATCTGTTGAACCTCCATCAACAATTATATGTTCATAATTCTTATAGTTTTGTGAAAGAATAGAGTTTAATGTATCTTTAAGGGTACCTTCACTATTTAATGTCACTGTAATTATTGAAATTTTCATTTATTAAATTATTGCATAATAAAACTTTTAATATAATAGTGATATCACTTATTTATGAAATTTAAAAAAGCTTTAATCACGGGCATAACAGGCCAAGATGGATCATATCTAGCAGAATTTTTATTAAAAAAGAAATATATTGTTCACGGAATTAAAAGAAAGTCATCCTCATTTAATACATCAAGAATTGATCATATTTATGATAATAAAAAATATAAAAATAAATTTTTTTTACATTATGGTGATCTTTCTGACGCAAATTCTTTAATTGAAATAATCAGATCAGTTCAGCCTAATGAAGTATATAATCTAGCTGCGCAAAGTCATGTAGGAGTAAGTTTTCAATTACCTAATTATACAACTCAAGTAAATTCAATTGGAGCATTAAATCTGTTACAGGCAATTAAGGATAGTGGTTTTTCAAAAAAGACAAAGTTTTATCAAGCATCAACCTCTGAACTATTTGGAGAAATACAAGAAAAAAAACAATCTGAAAAAACAAAATTTTATCCTAAAAGTCCTTATGCAACTTCAAAGTTATTTGCTTACTGGATAACAAAAAATTATAGAGAGTCATATGGTATGTTTGCAAGTAATGGCATACTTTTTAATCATGAGTCCCCAAGAAGGGGCGAAACATTTGTAACAAGAAAAATTACAATTGGTTTAAGCAAAATTATTTACGGGTTAGAAAAATGTTTATACTTGGGAAATATTTACTCATTAAGAGACTGGGGACACGCAAAGGATTATGTAGAAATGTGTTGGAAAGTCTTGCAATTTAAAAGACCAGATGATTTTGTTATAGCAACTGAAAAGCAATATTCAGTTAAATTTTTTGTTGAACAATGTTTTAAATACCTTGGTATTCAAATTAAATGGTTTGGAAAAGGTATAAATGAAAATGCAAAAATAATAAAATTTAACCAGACTAAATATCCAAACTTAAAAAAAAATATGACCGTAGTAAGAATAAGCAAAAAATATTTTAGACCTAATGAAGTTAGTAATTTGATAGGTAATGCAAATAAAGCAAAAAGATTATTAAAGTGGAGCCCGAAAAGAAGTATTCAACATCTGATAAAAGAAATGATGGACTCAGACTTAGAATTAATTAAAAAAATATATATCAGTCAAAATTGAAACCAAAAATTCTTATCGCAGGTCAAGAAGGTATGGTTGGAAGCTCGATTTACAAATTATTAAAAAAAAAAAATTTTTCAATTATTAATTGCAAAAGAAAAGACTTAGATTTTACAGATCAAAATTCTGTAAATAGATGGTTTCAAAAACACAAACCTGAAATAGTAATCAACGCAGCTGGTAGGGTGGGAGGAATTTTAGATAATAAAAGTTTTCAAGCAGATTATATCTACATTAATTCAATGATAGGTTTAAATATAATAAATTCATCGTTGAGATTTAATGTAAAAAAATTAATTAACTTAGGCTCTGCTTGCATATATCCAAAAAAGAATTCACAACCAATTAAAGAAAATGCACTTTTATCCTCGAAATTAGAAGAAACAAATGAAGGATATGCGTTAGCAAAAATTATTTCATTAAAATATTGCCAACATTTAAGAAAAAAAGACAAAAAAAATTTTATATCTCTTATGCCTGCAAATTTGTATGGTGAAGGAGATAATTTTGACCTAAGATCAAGTCATGTTCTTCCAGCTTTGGTTAAAAAGTTTACTCTTGCAAAAAAAAAAAATTTATCCTCAGTTGAAGTTTGGGGTAGCGGAAATGTAAAAAGAGAATTTTTAAATGTTGAAGATTTATCTAACGCTATCTACTTTATCATAAAAAAAAAAATCAATTATGATTTCATTAATATTGGTGGTGGAGAACATTATTCAATAAAGAAAATTGCATTTTTAATTAAAGACATTATTAAATATCAGGGAAAAATTGTTTTTAATAAAAAATATCCTGACGGAGTAAAAAGAAGACAACTTGACTCCACTATAATAAAAAAATTAGGCTGGAAACCAAAAGTAAATTTAAAAAATGGTCTCAAAAAGTATTGCAAATATTACTTAAAAGAAGTTTATCCTTTTGAAAAATTCATTCACTGACTTTAATTGCAGTCAATAATGAGAAATACAATACAATTGTTATTAAAATTGTTAAAATATTATTTGTATTAAAATAATCTAAAATGACTGGTATCGAGATAAAAAATAGAATTATTAACAAAGTTTGATTTTGTGAAAATCGCTTCAATAGAATATGATGCAAATGAAGTTTATCTGGACTAAGCGGGTTTCGTTTTTTAAAAATTCTTAAAATAAAAAGCCTAATTAGATCTATACCAGGAAGCAGCATAAAAATTACAATCTTATCTGAATATTCTATTAAATTTAAGTTATATAATTTTATGAATATGTAGCCTATGATAAAAGATAATAGCAAAGATCCACTATCACCTAAAAAAGTTTTAT
>CACNWC010000016.1 GCA_902624075.1 uncultured Pelagibacteraceae bacterium
AGGAGGTTAATGCTTCATACAAAAATAGTAGATTTTAAAAAAGAAAAAATACTTATTTCAAGCGCTGAAAAATTTATTAAAGACTCAAAATTTGGAGCATCAATTTATTTTTTAGGTACTGTAAGAAACATTAATGATAATAAAAAAGTGACAGGAATTACCTATGATAGTCATGATGAAATGGTTATCAAAAGCTTTGAAGAAATTTACGATGAAACAGATCAAAAGCTAAATATTAAAGATAAAGCCGTATTTATTGAACATGCTAAAGGATATTTAAAATTAGGTGATATAAGCATTATTATCGCAGTTGCTTGCAAACATCGTGATCAAGCTTATGTACTTTCAAGGTACATAATTGAAGAGATAAAAAAAAGATCTCCAATTTGGAAAAAAGAACATTATGAAAATGAAGAGAGCGAGTGGTTAAAAGGTAATCCTATTGCTAATGAAAAGATTTAGACATTCAGAAATTACTCCAGAGAAAATTTATAATAAAAGGAGATCTTTTATAAAATCTATGGGTTATGGATTAGGAGCACTCACTTTAAGTTCAGTTCCTCTAATCAATGCAAAAGCAAATAATTTAAATGAACCAACTAGTTATAAAGATATAACGACATACAACAACTTCTATGAATTTGGCACTGGCAAGAGTGATCCACATAGAAAAGCAAAAAATTTTACTACCCGACCGTGGAGCGTAAAAATTGAAGGAGAGGTCGAAAAACCATTAGAACTTTCAATTGAAGAAGTTTTGTCAATTAAATCTGATGAAAGAATTTTAAAACTAAGATGTGTCGAAGGTTGGTCTATGGTTATTCCATGGTTAGGCTTTTCATTAAGTGAACTACTTAACAAAGTACAGATTAAATCAAATGCAAAGTTTGTTGAATTTGAAACTATTTATAATCCTGAGGAAATGGTAGGTCAAAGATATCCTATTTTAAACTGGCCCTATATTGAAGGTCTAAGAATTGATGAGGCGATGCACCCACTTACTACTATTGTAACTGGTTTATATGGTAAGCCTTTACCTAATCAAAATGGTGCACCTTTAAGAATATTTATTCCATGGAAGTATGGTTTTAAAAGTGCGAAATCAATTGTTAAAATTAAATTAACAAAAAATATGCCTAACACAGCTTGGAAGAATGCTTCGCCAAGAGAATATGGTTTTTACTCAAATGTAAATCCTGAAGTTGATCATCCAAGATGGTCACAAAAAACAGAGAGAGTAATTGGAGAAAGTATTTTAGCTCCAAGAATTAAAACTTTAATGTTTAATGGTTATGGGGATGAGGTTGCTCATCTTTATAGCGGTATGGATTTAAAAAAAAATTATTAAAGTAAATTGAGAAATTATTTTAAGCCAACTGTTTTCTTATTATCTCTTTGGCCAATTTATATTATTTCCTATCAAATATTTTACGATAAATTAGGTCCTGAGCCTGTTGATAGAATTATTAATCATTTTGGTGAATGGACACTAATTTTTATTTTTTTAACTTTGTCAATGTCACCACTTCGAAAAATTACTAATTCTTTAGAATGGATTAGATTTAGAAGGATGCTCGGACTTTTCACTTTTTTTTATGCCACAATACATATGTTAAGTTATGTTGGACTTGATTATAGATTTGATTTTGAGCCACTAATTGATGATGTCCTTAAAAAAAAATTTGTTTTTATAGGATTTTCAGCATGGTTACTTTTGATACCTCTGGCCATTACATCATCTGAAAAAATGGTAAAATTACTTAAAAAAAATTGGAAAAAATTACATAAATTAATTTATATTATATCAATATTTGGAGTACTACATTTTATATGGCTGTCAAAAACCATATATTTTAAACCTTTAATTTTTTTAATAATCTTAATAATTCTTCTACTTTTTAGGATCAATTTTAATAAATCAAAATCCAAAATCTGATAATTTATTAAAAATTTATTTCTATTATTCTAATTCGTAAGTATCCCAAGTTGTTTTTTTAGAAATTTTATCATATAAGTTTTTAGCTTTTTCATTGTTATTTCTGGTTATCCATCTTATTAACCCCCATCCATTCTTATCTGAAATATTTTTTAGTTCTTTAAATATTTTTTCTGCTATTTTTTTTCTTCTATGTTTTGGATCCACAAACAAATCATCAAGGAAACCAATATATTTCCCCCTTAAAGGGCTTGGCATCTTTCTATAATGAGCTAAAGCGATAATTCTAGAATTCTCTTCATAAACCAAACCACTTACCTCATGGCTTTCATCAAATAACCATTTCCAAACGGTAGTTAATATTTCATCATTCATCTTTACTTTATAAAAATCTGCATACCCTCTATATAATCTTTCCCAATCTTTTTTGTCTTCTATTTTGACTTGTCTAATCATTATTTTTATAAGTTTCAGAAACTAATTGAGCAATAATTGATAGGGCTATCTCTGGTGCAGATCTTCCACCTAATTTAATCCCTATCGGCCCATGAATTGAATTAATTTGTTCATCACTAAAACCCAACTTCTTTAATCTTTGACATCTATTCTCATGTGTTTTTTTACTTCCAAGAGCTCCAATATAATAAAATTTTTTCTTTAGAGCATGTTGTAATGCAGGATCATCAATTTTTGGATCATGAGTTAAAGCTATAAGTGCTGTATTTTCATTTGTTTCAATTTTTTTAAAAGCTTCTTCAGGCCACTTATTAATTATACTCATATCAGGAAATCTTTGGTCTGAAGCAAAATAACCTCTTGGATCAATTATTAATATTTCAAAATTTAAACTTTTTGCGAACTTTGTAAAATATTGAGCTATGTGTACTGCTCCAACCACAATCACTCTAACTGGTTTTCTATAAGTCTCAATAAATATTTCCGTACCTTCTATTACTCCATTTTTTTTTAATCTAAAAAATTCATTAATTTGATTAATGTATCTTTCTAGATTTTTTGCTATTGGCGTATTCTTCTCAAACAATTCTGTTTCTCCTGTGGAAAGATTAGTAATTATTGCAAATTCTTTCTTATTTTGCTTATTTTTAATAATTTTCTCTAAAGTGTTAATTTTCATGATTTAATTTGCTCTAGATAAATTGCTATCTCTCCACCACAAGCAAGCCCAATATCCCAAGCTTTTTCATTTGAAACTTTAAATTCTAGCTTCTTAAATGGCTCATTACTTTTAATCAAACTTATACATTCTCTTACAACTGACGATTCTACGCATCCACCAGAAATGGAGCCAGAAAAATCGCCTTTTTCATTTACGATCATTCTGCTTCCAGTTTGTCTTGGAGATGATCCCCATGTTTGAATTACAGTTACAAGCACAACTTTCTGATTAGATTTGACCCAATCAAAAGCCTCTTCTAAAATTTTTTCATCAAAAGTATTTTTCATTGGAAGAAATTAATTAATCAAAAAAACTTGACCATTTAAATAAATTCCTTCTATTAATTAGAAGATTTATCGTTATCAACCACTACGCAAATTTCAGATTTTGTTAGAAATCTTTTTCCTGTCCCATTATCTAGTGAAAACATACCACCAATACCTTTTACAGCATCAATTGTTAAATCAGTGTGTTTCCATTTTTCATACTGATCATCATTCATATAAAAAGGTACTCCACCAATTTCACCCAATTTTACATCACTTGATCCAACCATATACTCATTTCTTGGATAACACATTGGTGCGCTACCATCACAACAACCTCCTGATTGATGGAACAAAAGTTCATCTCCATGCTGAGCTTTCAGCTCCTCTATAAGTTTTAATGCTGAGTCTGTTGCTTTTACTTTCATAAATAATATGGCCCGTGATTCTTCACGGGCCATTATATATTAGTTAAATTTTAAAAGAAGCCTAATTTCTTTTCACTGTAAGACACGTGAAGATTTTTCACTTGTCTGTAGTGGTTAAGCATCATTTTATGTGTTTCTCTTCCGATACCAGATTGTTTGTAGCCACCGAATGCAGCATGTGCAGGGTAAGCATGGTAACAGTTAGTCCAAACTCTACCAGCTTGTATTTCTCTACCCATTCTGTATGCAATGTTTCCATTTCTAGTCCAAACACCAGCACCTAAACCATAAAGAGTGTCATTAGCAATTTTTAGTGCTTCTGCCTCATCTTTAAATTTAGTTACTGAGACTACCGGTCCAAAAATTTCTTCTTGGAAGATACGCATAGAATTATCACCCTCAAAAATAGTTGGTTCGATATAATTACCTTTTTCTAAACCACTATTGATTTTTGCAACATTTCCACCACATAGAACTTTGGCACCCTCTTTCTTACCTAAATCAAGATAAGATTTGATTTTTTCCATTTGTTCTAATGATGCTTGTGCTCCAATCATTGTTTCCATTTTTAAAGGATTGTCTTGCTTAACAGCTTTTGTTCTAGCAATAGCCTTTTCCATAAATTTCTCATAGATAGACTCTTGAACTAGTACTCTGCTTGGGCAAGTACAAACTTCACCTTGGTTTAAAGTAAACATTGCAAAGCCCTCTAAACATTTATCAAAGAAATCATCATCTTTAGCCATGACATCTTCAAAGAAAATGTTTGGAGATTTTCCACCTAGCTCCAATGTAATTGGTATTAAGTTTTGAGATGCATATTGCATAATCAATCTACCAGTCGTTGTTTCACCAGTAAAAGCAATCTTTTTGATTCTCTTAGATGATGCTAGTGGTTTACCAGCTTCTAAACCATAACCACTTACTACGTTCACTACACCTGGAGGTAATAAATCTCCTATTAGTTCCATAAGTAACATGATTGATGCTGGTGTTTGCTCAGCTGGTTTTAGCACTACACAGTTTCCTGCCGCTAAAGCTGGAGCAAGTTTCCAAGTTGCCATTAATAATGGGAAGTTCCATGGTATAATCTGACCAACAACACCAAGTGGTTCTGGAATGTGATAAGAATATTCACTATTACTTATTTCAGCTACTGAACCTTCTTCTGCTCTGATCACTCCGGCAAAATATCTCCAATGATCTATTACTAGAGGTAAATCAGCAGCCATACATTCTCTTATTGGCTTACCATTATCTAAACATTCTGCTGTTGCTAAAACATTAAGATTTTTCTCAATTACATCAGCAATTTTAAGAAGAATGTTTGATCTTTCCGTGATTGAAGTTTTACCCCAAGTCGGGAAAGCTGCGTGAGCTGCATCTAAGGCAGCATCTACGTCTTTTTCATTTGATCGTGCAATCGAACAGATCACTTCATTTGAAATAGGAGATGTATTGTCAAAATACTTTCCAGATTTTGGCTCTACAAACTTACCGTTTATGTAGTTCCCGTATTTTGCTTTGAACGGGAATTTCACTTTCAAATGAGAAGTATCTAATACAGATGACACTTTCATAGCTTCTGCACTCATTTTTTTTACTCCTCTTGTTTTTTTGGTTGATTTAAGCTTATTATTTTTTCTAGTTTTTTTAGAACGCTTCTTAATCGCAGGCTTATTTGTCACGATTTTTTTTTTCGTTCTTATTTTTTTTCTAGATGGTTTGACCAACTTTTTTTTTCTTTTTTTGGTCTTTGGCTTAGCTTTTTTCTTTCTTTTCGTAGCCATAAATTATTAAACTATCAATAATTACTCATGTCTATTTGTAATAATTTTAATTTTCTACTTTAAATTGTATAAATACTATATCTTGTGCTTATTTAAAAAGTCATTAATAATTTTTGTATGAATAAAAATGAAAAAATAGAAATCCAATCAGCAACCTTTGAAAGACTATTAAAACATCTAGATGAAAGAAAAGATGTTCAAAATATTGATCTCATGAACTTAGCTAACTTTTGTAGAAATTGTTTATCAAGATGGTACAGAGAAGAAGCTGAAAAAAAAGGTGTAACTATTTCAGATCCTGATGCAAGGAAACATATTTACGGAATGCCCTATTCAGAGTGGAAGGAAAAATATCAAAAATAATTATTTTTCTTTTAATCTAGGAAATAATTCTACAAAATTGCATGGTTTATGATTTATGTCTAACTGATATTTCAATATTTCTTCCCATGCATCAGTCACTCCTCCTGAAGAACCTGGTAATGCAAATATGTATTTTCCATTAGATAGGACAGCGCAAGCTCTAGATTGAATTGCCGAAGTTCCAACCGTTTTTATACTGATATTTCTAAACATCTCACCAAAACCAGGTATATGTTTTTCAGCAACTTCATTCAATGCTTCTGGAGTTATATCTCTTCCAGTCAAACCTGTTCCACCAGTTGTGATTATGGCATCAATTTTTTCATTTTTGAGCCACTCTTTTAGTATTATAACTATTTCGTCCTTATTATCTTTGCATATTTTTCTATCAATTAATTTATGATTAGCTTCTTTAATCTTATTAACTAAAATTCCACCAGATTTATCATTATCAATTGTTCTGGTATCTGTTACAGTTAATAGTGCAATATTTACTTTCATAAAAAATTTTTTTATATGATTATATTACCAATATTATTTTTTATAACAGCTATTTTATACTCTAGTGTTGGTTTTGGTGGAGGGTCCACATACCTGGCCTTATTGCTTATTTGGGACATTCCTTATTATATTTTTCCAGTCATTGCACTTTTGTGTAATATCATAGTTGTTTCAGGTAATTCTTTTAACTATATTCGTGCTGGTAATCATAATTTTAAATTATTACTTCCTTTTTTGATAGGATCAGTTCCATTGGCCTTTTTCGGTGGAACATTAAAAATTGATAAAGATATTTTTGAAATTCTTTTATTTTTTGTTCTTTCTATCGCAGGTATTTTATTACTAATTAATAATAAATCTTATGAAAATGACAATTTAATTATAAAAAAATTAAATTTCTTTTTATCTTTGTTTATTGGTTCAGTCTTAGGTCTGGCATCTGGAATTGTGGGTATTGGTGGTGGAATATTTTTGAGTCCAATTCTTTTTTTGCTTAAAGCTGAAAAACCAAAGATAATTGTTACAACAGCTTCTTTATTTATACTAATCAATTCTATTTCAGGAATATTAGGACAATTTACAAAAGATAATATTTTAACTGGATTATCAGACTATATATTTTTATTTATATGTGTCTTTATAGGTGGACTTTTAGGTAATTATTTAAACTTAAAAATTTTTACAAGTAGAGTTCTTGCTATAGTAACTTCTCTATTAGTTGTCTTTGTGTCAATAAGAATGGGTATTAGAATTTTTTTATAAATTTAATTTGATTAATTCTTACATTTAGAATATATTTACAATGCCGATTTGATCCTATTGCGGGCATAACAGCTAAAACGGAGTCCCATAAAAATCAATCAGCAGGCATTTAAACTATACTGTGCGCCTAGCATAATGCTGAAGCAGTTAAGAGGTTTGGATATTATGGATATTAATTTCTTCAAAAAAATTAGAATTTTAGATGGAGGAATGGGGCAAGAGCTTCTTGCAAGAGGTATGGAACCAAATGGAACTTTATGGAGTGCAAATGCATTGCTTCAAGATAAATATCATCAACTATTATTAGACACACATCTAGACTTTATTAAAGCTGGTGCAGAAGTGATTGTAACAAATACATTTACCACTAGAAAAATAAGATTAAGAGACAATAATGTAGAGGATAAATTTGAATATCTAAATAATAAGGCCGGCGAAATTGCTCAAAAAGCAAAAAAACTCTATCCCAAGACATTGATAGCTGGAGGGTTACCACCTCAATATTTAACTTATGAAGCTGACACAAGATCAGATAATGAAATTAGGATTGATTTTTATGATCAAGCAAGAATTCTTAATCAATATATAGATTTTTTTTATTTTGATGTCCTAAGCAGTGTTAGAGAATTTAAAATTGCTATAGAATGTATAAAAGAGTTTAATAAACCATATTTAATTGGGGCTCATATATCAGAAGGTACAAAATTACCAAGTGGAGAAAATATTTCAGAAATTATTACTGGCATAAATCATGATAAGTTACTTGGAATAATTTTATCATGCATATCACCAGAAAATTATGATTTAAATTTAAAAGAAATTAAAAGTTTAAATATTCCGTTCGGATTTAAATTAAATGGTTTTGTAAAAACTAATCCAAAACCAAATTATACTGGTGCTTATAAAAAAAGTAAAACTGGGAACCCAAATGAATTCTTAGGTCAGCGTAAAGACTTAACCCCTGAAAAAATGGCACAGTTTGCAAAAAAATTTAAAGAAGCGGGCGCAACAATTATGGGTGGTTGTTGTGAGACTAGGCCCTCACATATTGAAGCATTTTCAAAAATTAAATAATTTTTGAGTTTTCTGCTTTTCGTACAAAATAAATACCAACTACTACTGCAATTAAAGAAATCAATACTTTGATTGTTATTAATTCTTTTAAAAAGATATAGCTTAAAATAGTTCCAAATATAGGTATTAGATAAGATACTTGGGATTGAAAAATTAAACCATTATTTACTAAAATTTTAAATCTCAACAACCAGGCAAGTCCTGTAGATACAAGTCCTAAATAAATGACTGATATCGTTGAGTCTAACCTTGGGACAGCATTCCAAGGTTGTTCAGTGAAACTAACTAATGGAATTAAAATAATGACAGCCCAAATTAATATCGATCCAGTCACATTTTCATTTTTTTTCTTACTTATCTTTAATGTTAAAACTCCGCCAATTACATAGCAAGTGGAACCAAGCAAAATTAATATTGCTGAAAAAAAATTATTTTCATCAATTAAAAGATTATCAGAGAATAAATAAAGGATTCCAGAAAAACCAATTAATATTCCAAACGTTTTTATGAAATTAAATTTTTCATTTTTTGTGTAGAAATGACCCAAAACAGTTGAGCTTAATGGAGTTGTTGACATCAAAATAGCAGCTAAGTTACTTTGAACAGATTTTACTCCATAAGCAATTAAAAAGAATGGAGCCACTAGATTTATAAATCCAATTAATGCGAACCAGTACCAATCTTTAGAAAAAGCTTCAATTTTTATATCTTTATAAAAACAAAGTAAAAGTACCGGTATGGCGCCAAATAGAACTCTTAAAAATGCAATTGTTACCGGCCCAAAAGAATAAGTTGCAATTTTGATATTAAAGAATGCTGAGGCCCAAATAAGAGCTAGAAAAGTTAATAACAAATAATCTATTAATTTTGGTTGTCTCATTCTACAAAATCCTCAACTGTACCATTTGTTATTTTTTTAAGATCTTTAAAAGTGATTTTAAAAACACAACTAGGATGTCCTGCGGCAGCAAACAAAATTTTAAACCTATCTAAAGAGTCATCTATTAAAGTATCAATTTGAATCGAATGTCCTATTGGTGAAACACCTCCTATTGTAAATCCAGTTATATTTTTTACCTCATCTGCTGAAGCCATAGACACATCTTTTTTTTTAAGTTTTTTTTTAATTTTATTTAAAGAAGCTTTTTTATCTCCACTTACTAAACATAAGGTGAAAGTATCTTCAGTTTTAAATAGTAAACTTTTTACAATTGCTCCAATTTCACAACCTAAAGATGAGGATGCTTCTGAGGCTGTTCTTGCAGAAGTCTCTAGGGTAATAACTTTTTGATTTTCATCAAACTTTTTTAAAAATTTCTCAACTTTTTTGACTGGTTCTTTGTCTAATAAACTCATTTTTCAACTCTTAATTGTTAATAATAATTAATTATTTAATTATACACTTATGTGAAAATTGCATAGGTGATATTTAGTAAAAGAGCATTATTTATCAGTCTTTTTTTGGTATTACAACGTTAGATTAAATGGAGCTTAAATGAGTATTAAAGATGTATTAAAATTTATTAAAGATAAGGAAGTAGAGTTTGTAGATTTAAGATTTACAGATCCAAGAGGAAAACTTCAGCATCTAACAATGGACTCAAGTATTGTTAATGAAGATATGTTGAATGAAGGTGTTTTCTTTGATGGTTCATCTATAGCAGGATGGAAAGCTATAAATGAGTCTGATATGATATTAAAACCTGATCCATCCAGATTTTTTTTAGATCCATTTACTTCGCATAATACAGTTGTACTTTTTTGTGATATTCTCGATGCGGTCAAAAAAACACCTTATGAAAGAGATCCAAGAACAATAGCAAAAAAAGCTGAAGCATATTTAAAATCCTCAGGTGTTGGTGACAAGGCTTTTTTTGGTCCTGAGCCAGAATTTTTTGTTTTTGACGATGTAAAAATTAAAAATGATATGAACGAATGTGGATTTAAAATAGATAGTAAAGAAGGTCCTTATAACTCCGGAAAAGAATATGAAAACGGAAATATGGCTCATCGTCCTCCTGTAAAAGGAGGTTACTTTCCTGTACCTCCCGTTGATAGTGAACAGGATATGAGGGGAGAATATCTTAAAAATTTAAAAGAAGTAGGAATTAAAGTTGAAAAACATCATCATGAAGTCGCTCCAAGTCAGCATGAATTAGGAATGTACTTTGGCACCTTAGTTGATCAAGCCGATAATGTTCAATTATATAAATATGTTGTTCAAATGGTGACTCATAGCTTTGGAAAAACTGCAACATTTATGCCTAAGCCAGTAGCTGGAGATAATGGTTCGGGTATGCATATTCACCAATCAATTTGGAAAGGAAATACTCCAGTATTTTCTGGAGATGCTTATGCTGGTTTATCAGAAACAGCATTACATTATATTGGGGGAATATTAAAACATGCAAAAGCTATCAACGCATTTGCTAACTCAACAACTAACAGTTATAAAAGATTAGTTCCAGGATTTGAAGCTCCTGTTTTATTAGCTTACTCAGCAAGAAATAGATCTGCTTCATGTCGTATCCCTATAACATTAAGTAAAAAGGGTGCTAGATGCGAAATTAGATTTCCTGATGCTTCTGGAAACCCCTATTTAACTTTTGCTGCCATGTTGATGGCTGGTCTAGATGGAATAAAAAATAAAATTCATCCTGGTGAGTCTTTTGATAAAGATTTATACGATTTACCACCAGATGAGGTTAAAGCTATTCCTACAGTATGTGGATCTTTAAGGGAGGCTATGGAAAGCTTAGATAAAGATAGAGAATTTTTAACTCAGGGTGATGTTTTTACTGATGACCAAATAGATGCTTATATCGCGCTTAAGTTTGAAGAAATTCATAAATTTGAACATGCACCTCATCCTATAGAATTTGAGATGTATTACAGTAGTTAAATTTAATTACTGTCTTGTTGTAGCAATAGTATCTTTGTTAACACCTTTTTTAACTACGTAGTCTTGTGTACCGTTTGCACCAGTTTCAACCTCTTTACGTAGATCTTTGAAAAAAGTTTTTTCCTTCAAAGAATTTTTAAGGCTTTTAACAAGATTTTTAAATTCAAACTTATTCATGTAGTATTTATACACTAGATATGCATTTTTAGCAATACTGATATGCAACTTATGGGATACTAATAATTAACCAATTTTAAAGGATTCCCCGCAACCACAACGCTCTGTTTCATTGGGGTTATTAAAAACAAAAGTGGAGGAAAAATCCTCAATTTTATAATCCATTTCGGTTCCTAATAAATACATAACGGCCGCTGAATCAATAAATACTTTTACTCCTTTATCCTCAATAACTTCATCATTAGGATTTAGCTCCTTAGAATATTCCATAACATAAGACATGCCTGCGCAACCACCTGATTTTACTGAAACTCTTACTCCTAAAGCATCTTTTTCGGCACTAGACATTATTTCTTTAATTCTATTTGCAGCTTTATGACTTAATTTAATAATTGGGTTCATTATAAATTCAACTCCAATTTAGCTGCATCTGACATCATATCTTTTGTCCATGGTGGATCCCAAACCAATTGCAAATCTACATCATCAATTTCTTCTACTTGCAAAGCTCCTTCTTTAACTTCTTTAGGTAAACTTTCCGCTACTGGACAATTTGGTGTAGTTAGTGTCATTTTTATTTCAGCTTTTTTGCCTTTTACTTGAATATCATATATCAAACCGAGTTCATAAATATTCACAGGTAGTTCGGGGTCATAAATTTTTCTTATTTCATTTATTATTTTATCTTTTACTTCCATAAAAATTAATTCTCAGTACTCACTTGTTTGCCATCATTTTCCATTGCTGAAACTAATGTATGCCAGGATAGAGTAGCACATTTAACCCGCATTGGATATTGTTTAACTCCTGAAAGACACATTAATTTCGTTTTGTCATCTTCTTTTAGAATTTTATTTTTTAGGTCTGGATTTTCTTTTATCATTCCTAAAAAATCTTCAATAATTTCTTTAGCTTCATTATTACTTTTGCCTTTTATCAATTCGGTCATAATTGAAGCTGATGCCATTGAAATTGCACATCCGCTTCCCTCAAAAGAAATATCTTCCACTTTTCTTTGATCATTTAATTTTAAATATATATGCACATTATCTCCACATAATGGATTATTTCCTTTTGCATCCTTGTTAAAATTTTCTGTTTTTCTCAAATTTCTTGGATTCTTTCCATGCTCCAGGATAATTTCTTGATATAATTCTTTTAAATTCATTTTAAATCAAAAACTTTTTTACAATTATTAATTCCCTCATTTAATTTATCTAAGTCATCTTTAGTGTTATAAACACCTAAGGATGCTCTTGCACTTGCAGATATTCCTAACTTGTCATGAAGTATTTGACAGCAATGATGTCCTGCTCTTATAGCTACTCCAGTTTCATCTAAAATAGTTGCAATATCATGTGGATGAACTCCTTCAACAGTAAAAGATAATACTCCACTTTTCTTTTTGGGATTTCCAATTAGTTTAACTGAATTGTTTTTTTTTAAAATTTCTTGACCGTATTCTATAAGTTCTTTTTCATGATTAATTATATTTTCAATCCCAATACTCTCTAAAAATTTAATTGATTGATTAAACGCAATTACTTGTGCTGTAGCCATTGTTCCAGCCTCATACTTATTTGGAAGTTCACCATAAGAAATTCTATCTTTTTTTACTTCATTTATCATTCCTCCACCTCCTTGGTATGGTGGAAGCTGTTCTAACCATTTCTTTTTTCCATATAAAACTCCAAGTCCAGTTGGTCCATACATCTTATGACATGATATTGCATAAAAATCACAATCCAAGTCTTGCATATCTAATTTTAAATGTGGTCCTCCCTGACAACCATCTACCACTACAACAATACCCTTTGAATGTGCTAGTTGAGTAATCTCTTTAATTGGCAAAACTGCACCAGTAACATTAGATAGATGGGTTATTGCTATAATTTTGGTTTTATTTGTGATTTCTTTCTCTATATTTTCAATCGGTATATCTCCATCTTCATTTATTTCTGCAAACTTTATTTTGATATTTTTAGATTTTCTTAAAAAATGCCATGGAACATAATTTGAATGATGCTCCAATTCTGTGATTAAAATTTCATCATTTGGCTCCAAGATTTCTTGGCCTAGAGTATTAGCAACTAAATTTAGAGCCTCAGTAGCACCTTTGGTAAATACGATTTCATTTTTATCTTTAGCATTTATGTATTTTTGAACTGAAGACCTTGTGTTTTCATACAAATTAGTGGCTGCAACCGCTAAATAATGAATACTTCTACCTACATTTGAAAATTGTTTGGAGTAAAAATCATTAATTTTATCCAAAACTACCTTTGGTTTTTGAGATGAATTAGCACTATCCAAATAAACTAAGTCATTATTCTGAATTTTTTCATCAAAAATTGGAAATTCTTTTTTAATATTATTTAAATTCATTCTTTTAATCCAATAATATTTTTAATTAAATTCTTAATTTCAGGGTCAGTTATCTTTTCAACAACATCAAGTAAAAACCCATTTATCAAAAGTTCTTTGGACTGTTGATAGTTTAAACCCCTAGACATTAAATAAAAAATTGAATTTTCATTCAAACTTCCAGATGCTGATCCATGAGAACATTTTACATCATCAGCGTATATTTCTAATTCTGGTTTTGCATTAAACTCAGATGTTTCGTCTAAAAGTATTGCTTTACTTAATTGGTAACCATCTGTTTTTTGAGCTTTTGAGTCTACAAATATTCTTCCTTGATATGCAGATTTTGAATTTTTTCCAAGAACACTTTTTATAAGTTGATAACTTTTAGTGTTTTCAACTAAATGATTAATCGTAGATCTAATTTCATGCTGTTGATTTTCTTTTAATGAAAAAACACCATTTATAAAAGCTGATGAATATTCACCATTTAAGTTGCAATTAATTTCATTTTTAAAATAGTCTGAACCAACAGACAATATAAATGTTTCTGAAATACTATTATTGTCCTGTTCAATATTATTAAAAGAATACTTTAAATTACTATTTCTATGCTTATCAAGTTTATAATTTTTAAGAATTGAATATTTTTTTAAATTAAAATTGTATAATATATTTAAAAAATTTTTTTCTGTATTATCACTAAAATAATCAATAAGTCTTAGACAACTATTTTCTTCTAACTCAAAATTCAAACTTAAATTAACATTTTTTGACTTAATTTTATTATTTGTTGAATGATAAATTACTA
>CACNWC010000017.1 GCA_902624075.1 uncultured Pelagibacteraceae bacterium
GATTTCTACAAATTATTATTTAATAGAATTTTCAAGAGATACTCTTGGAGTAGAGGTTTGTTCAGCAATTAAAAATATATATTCAATGATAATAGGAGCTGGCCAGAGTTTAAATGCATCCTCAAATCTATTTCAAAAATCTGTTATTGAAATGAAATATCTAACTAAATATTTCAAAGGTAAGGAAGAAACCGTTCTTGGACTTGCAGGAGTTGGTGACCTTTATGTGAGTGCATCTGGAGGCAGAAATAGTAAAATGGGTAGTTATTTAGGTAAAGGATTTACTTTTAAAGTTGCTAAAAAAAGATTTATGCCAAACGATACGGTTGAAGGTGAGCAACTCGCAAAAGAAATAGCACCTTTTATTTTAAAAAAGATTGATAGAAAAAAAATTCCACTTATGATTAATTTGTTAAGAACAATATTGAAAAATAAAAAACTTAAAATAAAAGTTTAAAATAATCCTTCAATATCACCTTTTTTATTAAGTTTTATAGAGTCAGCAGCTGGTACTCTTGGTAGACCCGGCATTGTCATTATAGCTCCACAAACCACAACTATAAATTCAGCACCAGATGAAAGTCTTATTTCTCTTATAGGCAAAGCATGTCCAGTCGGAGCACCCTTAAGACTTGGGTCAGTTGAAAAACTATATTGAGTTTTCGCAACACAAATAGGTAAGTCTCCATATCCAGACTCTTCAAAATTCTTAAGCTGATCTCTTATTTTAGTGTCAGCAATAACTTCATCTGCTCGATAAATTTCTTTAGCAATTGTCTCTATTTTTTTAAATAAAGGAGTTTTATTTTCATATAAAAATTTAAATTTAGCTTCTTTATTTTCACATAAAGCAGCAACATGAGTTGCTAAATCTTTTGTTCCTTCACCTCCATTAGCCCAATGAGTACATAGACTTGCTTTAACTCCTAAACTTTCACAAAAATCTATCAAAGCTTTAACTTCTTTTTCTGTGTCCTTGATAAAATGATTTACTGCTATCGCAACAGGTAAGCCAAATTTTTTAACATTTTCTATATGTCTTTGAAGATTAACCAATCCTTTTTTAAGCGCAGCAACATTTTCATCTTTTAAATCGTCTTTAGCAACACCACCATGCATTTTTAAAGCTCTTATTGTTGCAACAATTACTACACAACTTGGTCTCAAGTTTGATTTTCTACATTTAATATCTAAAAATTTTTCAGCTCCTAAATCAGCACCAAATCCTGCTTCAGTCACAACGTAATCAGCCAGTTTCAATCCAGCTTTTGTTGCAATTACAGAATTACATCCATGTGCAATATTTGCAAATGGTCCACCATGAATTATTGCAGGATTATTTTCTAAAGTTTGTGTTACATTAGGTCTTATCGCGTCTTTTAGCAAAACTGTCATTGGACCCTGAGCATTTAAATCTCTTGCATAAATTGGTTTTTTCTCCCTTGTATAAGCAATTGTTATATTTCCAATTCTTTTTTCAAGATCTTCAAGATTATTTGCCAAGCAAAAGATTGCCATAATTTCAGAAGCTACTGTAATATCAAAACCATCTTCACGCGGAAAACCATTTGCAACACCACCTAAATTAATATTAATTGATCTAAGAGCACGATCATTCATATCCATGACTCTTTTCCACACAATTCTTCTTACATCTATATTTAATTTATTTCCCCAATATATATGATTATCAATTAATGCAGATAAAAGGTTGTGAGCTGAAGTGATTGCATGAAAATCACCAGTGAAGTGTAAATTTATTTGTTCCATTGGAACTACCTGCGCATAACCGCCTCCAGCTGCGCCACCTTTCATACCAAAAGATGGACCTAAACTAGGTTCTCTTAAACAAACAATAGATTTTTTTCCTATTTTATTTAAACCATCATTGAGTCCAACTGAGGTTGTGGTTTTGCCTTCACCTGCTGGTGTAGGTGTAATTGCAGTAACTAAAATTAATTTTCCATCTGATTTATCTTTTAATTTTTCCAAATACTCCAAATTAATTTTGGCTATATGTCTGCCCATAGGGCTAAAAGCAAAGCTTTCATCTGGCACATTGACCTTAGACAATATGTCGTTAATCGGTTGCATTTTAGCTTCCCTAGCTATTTGGATGTCAGATTTTACTTCACTCATTAAAGTTTATATTTAAATTTTGAATTGCAAGATTTGTATATCTTTTATGGGGCTTTGGAAATATCTAAAAATTATATATAAAAAAAATATGAACTATTTTTCCTCAATATTATAAAATTTATTTATGCAAAAATATTCAATATTTAGTTTAGTAAAAAATGCTTTTTCCAACCACGAAACATGGGATTTAGCCTGGAAAGACCCAACTCCAAAGAAAGAATACGATGTTGTTATTATTGGTGGAGGTGGTCACGGTCTTGCAACTGCATATTATTTAGCAAAAGAGCACAATATAACAAATGTAGCTATCATTGAAAAAGGTTGGATTGGTGGAGGAAATGTTGGTCGTAATACAACAATAATAAGATCAAATTATATGTACGATGATAATGCATTATTTAGTGAATTTGGAATGGATTTATGGAGAAAGATGAGTCAGGATTTAAATTACAATGTTATGTTTTCTCCAAGAGGAATTATTAATCTTGCGCACTCTGATGCACAAATGAATGTTTATGCAAGACGGGGTAATTCGATGCGATTAAATGGAATAGATGCCGTTCTTTTAAATAGAGAGCAAGTGAAAGAAATTATTCCGATGGCAGACTTTTCAGAAAACGTTAGATTTCCAATTTTTGGTGGATTGATGCAACCGAGTGCTGGAACAGCAAGACATGATGCAGTAGCTTGGGGTTATGCTCGTCAAGCAGATTCAATGGGAGTTGATATTATTCAAAACTGTGAGGTAATTGGATTTGATGTATCAGGCGGAAAAATCAATGGAGTAAGAACATCAAGAGGAGATATAAAAGCAAAAAAAATTGGATTATGTGTTGCGGGTAGTACTAATATTTTAGCCGAGAAACTTAACATGACATTGCCAATAGAAACTCATCTTTTACAAGCATGTGTTTCTGAACCAGTGAAACCAGTTTTAGATAGAGTGGTAACTTTTGGTGCGGGACATTTTTATATTAGCCAATCAGATAAAGGTGAAATGGTCATGGGAGGTGATCTAGATGGTTACAATAGTTATGCCCAAAGAGGTAACCTGCCAACACTTCAACATGTTTTAACAGAAGGAATTGCGATGATGCCTTTTTTAAGTAAATTAAAAATGCTTAGAACTTGGGGAGGTATAATGGATATGTCAATGGATGGTTCGCCTATAATCGATAAAACACATATTGAAGGTTTATATTTGAATTGTGGTTGGTGTTACGGTGGTTTTAAAGCAACTCCAGCATCTGGTTGGACATTTGCTCATACTATAGCGCAAGATAGAGTTCATGAATTAAATTCGGGATATAGCTTAAATAGATTTAGCACTGGTCATTTGCTTGATGAAAAAGGACTAGGCACAAAAACTTGGATTTCTTAAATGCTTCATATTAAATGTCCACATTGTGGTATGAGATCACAAAATGAATTTTCTTACGGAGGAGATGCAAGTGTTAAAAGACCTGAGTTAGGTAAAGAAATTTCAGATCAAGATTGGGATAATTTTGTTTACAATAGAAAAAGTCTAAGAGGAAAGCATTGGGAATTGTGGCAACACCTTTCAGGCTGTAGACAATGGATAAAAGTTGAGAGAGATACCTCAACACATGAGATTTTTAACACTCTAAAGGCTACAGAGGAAATTTCATAATGACTCAAAGTTTTAGATTAGAAAATACTGGGTTAATTAATCGAAGTAAAAAACTTTCATTTAAATTTAATGGTAAAAATTATTATGGTTATGAGGGAGACACATTAGCTTCAGCATTAATAGCTAATGGAGTTCATTTAATTGGTAGAAGTTTTAAATATCACAGGCCAAGAGGATTTTTTGGTGCTGGAGTAGATGAACCTTATGCGATAGTTCAATTATATAGAAATGATGAAACAGAACCTAATGTAAAAGCTACAGAGCAAGAGCTTTTTGATGGCCTTGAGGCTACTAGTGTAAATTGTTGGCCAAGCGTTAATTTTGATGTTGGTGCAATAAATAATTTTTTAAAAATTTTTCTTCCAGCTGGATTTTATTATAAAACTTTCATGTGGCCAAAAAGCTTTTGGTATAAAATTTATGAGCCATTTATTAGAAAAGCAGCAGGACTGGGAGTTGCATCAACAAAACATGATAAAGAAAGATATGAACACAAGTATGAGTATTGTGATTTATTGATTGCTGGTTCAGGCCCTTCAGGTCTGGCTAGTGCATATGCCGCTGCGAAAAACGGGGCAAGAGTTATTTTAGCTGAGGATAAAGCTAGATTTGGTGGAACTTTGCTTACAGATGAAGTTAATATTGGAAATAAATCAGGCAAAGAATGGGCTGATGGAATTATTGCTGAGCTTAAAGAAATGCCTAACGTAACTGTTAAAAATAGATCACAGGTTTTTGGTTATTATGATCACAATATGTTGGTAATGTCTGAGAGAATTAGTGATCATTTGCCAGAAACTAAAAAATTTCATCCAAAACAAAGACTTTGGTATATCAGAGCAAAAGAAGTTTTAATTTCATCTGGATCTATAGAGAGACCAATAGTTTTTGGAAATAATGATACTCCAGGTGTGATGTTATCATCAGCTGCGAAAGAATATTTAAAAGTATACGGAGTATTAGTTGGTAAAAATCCTTTAATATTCACTAATAATGATAGTGGCTACGAAACGGCAATTGAATTTAAAAAGAACGGTATTGATGCTTTAATTTTAGATACAAGAAAAGATCCTCAGTCAGAAATTGTTGAAGAGGCTAAAAATTTAGGAATTAATATTAAATTTTCTTATGTGGTAGTAGCTGCTCAAGGTTATAAAAAAGTAAAATCAGCTGATATTGCAAAAATTTCAGAAGATAAAGAAGTTCTCGGCGAAGTAGAAAATATTAAATGTGATTGCATATGTGTTTCTGGTTTTTGGACACCAACTATTCATTTAGCCTCACAGTCAGGAAATAAAACAAAGTTTAATGAAAGTATAGATGCATTTGTTCCTGGTAAATCAAAACAAAATGAGAAAACATTAGGTGCAGCAAACGGAACTTTTACTTTGGAGGAAACTTTAAAAAGTTCATTTGAAACTGGATATGAATTATCAAAAAAAATTACTAATACTGACAATAAGACTTCATTCCCAAATGTTGTTGAAAAAAAATCAACTGTCCATGATAAATTTTGGTGTGTACCACTTCCAAAAGGTAAAAATTATAAAAGATTTTTAGATTTTCAAAATGATGTAGCAGTTTCTGATATTGAGATTGCTTTAAAAGAAGGCTATCGATCAATTGAACATGTAAAAAGATATACAACTCTTGGCATGGCAACAGATCAAGGTAAAACAAGTAATCTTAATGGTTTACAATTAGTTTCAAAAATAGAAAATAAAGTTGTACCTAATGTTGGTCATACTACTTTTAGACCACCATATACACCAGTTTCCATAGGTGCAATTGTTGGAAGAGAAGTTGGAAAACATTCTAAACCTACAAGAAAATCTCCAATGCATTACTGGCATGAAAAAAATAATGCAGTTTTTGTTGATGCTGGAGTTTGGTTAAGGCCCAGATATTATAAACAAGGAAATGAAAATTTGTTTGAAGCGTCAAAAAGAGAAGCTAAAAATGTAAGATCTAATGTAGGAGTTTGTGATGTAACAACTTTAGGAAAAATAGATATTAAGGGTCCAGATGCAGCTGAGCTTTTAAACAGAGTTTATACAAATGCATGGTTAAAGTTACCAGTTGGTAAAGCAAGATATGGAGTAATGTTGAGAGAGGATGGAATTGTTATGGATGATGGAACAACAACAAGAATTTCTGAAAATCATTATCATATGACAACAACAACTGCTCAAGCAGCAAACGTCCTTTCGCATTTGGAATATTATTTACAATTAGTTTGGCCAGAATTAAATGTGAATGTAGTATCAACAACAGAACAATGGGCAGGAGCAGCAATTGCCGGACCTAAATCCAGAGATCTATTGCAAAAACTATTTCCAAATAACGATGTATCAAATGAAGGGTTACCTTTCATGGGTTATATGGAAGGAGACTTATTTGGAGTAAAAGCTAGAATTTTTAGAATTTCATTTTCAGGAGAACTTGCATACGAAGTAAATGTTGAGTCTGACAATGGCAACTTTATGTGGGAGAAAATAATTGAAGTTGGTCAAGAATTTAAAATTCAACCATATGGAACCGAAGCGTTATCAACTCTTAGAATTGAAATGGGGCACGTAGCAGGATCTGAGCTCGATGGCAGAACAATACCTTATGACAACTCTCTTGAAGGTTTGTTAAGCAAAAAAAAAGATTTTATTGGCAAGAGATCTTTAACTAGAAAAGCATTTACAGCTGAAGATAGGCAAAAAGTTGTGGGTGTTGTTCCTTTAGATAAAAAAACAAGTATTCCAGAGGGATCTCACTTAGTTAAAGACTCAAATGCACCGTTACCAAATCCAAAATTAGGTTATATTTCAGCTTCTTGTTGGAGTGTTGAATATGATAATCCTTTTTCTTTAGCAATATTAAAAGATGGAAAAAATATGATTGGTGAAAAATTGTTTGTAATGTCTCCACTAAAAAATAAAGTGATTCCAGTTGAGATAGTTTCTTCACATTATGTTGATCCAAAAGGTGAGAGGGTAAGATCATGAGTTTAATTTCAGCTTTAGCAAATGTTCATGTAACAGGTAAATTTGGTGATCATGAAGGTAAAAATAATCTTTTAAAAATTTCTGAGACAAAGAATCTATTAATAGTTCAAATAGTTCATTATAAAAGTTCTAAAATTTCATTTGAAAATATTGATATTGATGGTTTAAAATTAATAGATGAGCCTATGAAAGTGATTAATAACAATGATACAAGAATTTTATGGAATGGACCTAAAAATTGGCTTTTAGTTTCAACAAAAAAAGAATTACTTAAAAACATTTTACAAAATTTTAATGAAACAAATTTTGCCGTTACAGACATTTCTCACTCAAAAGCTGTAATAGAGATGGAAGGTAAAGAGGTAAAAGAAGTTTTAAAAAAAGGATGTCCTTTTAATTTTAATAATTTAGAAAAAAACAATTCAATAAATTCTATTTATAATGGAATAGCATTTACTATAGATATGATGAATGATAACCCTGATAAAGTAAGATTATTTGCTCTTAGAAGTTTTGGAGAGTCGTTATATCACTCAATAACAGACTCATCTCTAGAGTTTGGATACGCTGGCCTTTAATAAGTTATTTAGTTATTTTCTCTACAAATTTTTTTATCAATGGAGCTACAATTGTTGTTGCGATCATTGCAACCGGTAAACTCACAGACCAAGCTTTAAGGAATCTTTTATAATAAAGATTGTCATAACCTGTATTTATAAATGTAATTATAAGCGTCATAAGCAAACTCATACCTAGACCCATAAAAAAAATGAACAATAAATTTGAGTATTTTTTATCAATCACTAATTTGTTTTTCCTAAAAGATTTACAATCAAGACCCCTGATATTATTAAAATAAGTCCTATCATGGTATAGAGATCTGGTAATTGATTAAATCTATAAATTCCAACTAAAGTAGTAGCTATAATACATAGTCCTGCAAAGGAAGCGTAGGTAATACCCATAGGAATTGATTTCATAACTATTGAAAGGGTATACATACAACCAACTATAGTTATTGCAGTCAACAGGCTTGGAATTAATAAAGTAAACCCTTGAGCACCCTTAGCAAAACCATTTGCTGCAGTGCCTAATATAACTGCAATAATTAAAACAATATAAGCTGTTAAATTTCCCACAATAAAAACTCACACTTTATGTTGGCAAAATTGATAAAAATTTATTTAGACTCATCTTTTTAAAGATCTCTAAGAAGTAGCTGCAATTTCTTTTTAGATTTTCCAAGCACTTTCACTTTAGCTATTGCATCTTTATTTGATGTATCTCCACCAACCACTACTATTGCTATCATTCCTATTCCTTTATGTGGAGTGCATTGGTAAAAATAGATACCAGGTATCTCAAATTTGTATGAGTATTCTTGATTCATTTTACTTCTTTTTGGAATTGTCCATCCATCTGGCCCAGCCAGAAACTCTACGTTATGACCTTTTGTTGTTGGAAGCCAAGTAATTGTATCGCCAACATTTATTTTAGATATATCTTCTGAATAAACCATTATTTGACCATCAGCTCTTTTATTTAACATTTCAATTTTTATATCAGCAGCATAAGAGGCCGATGAAAATAATAAAATAATGATAAAAAAATATTTCATATTTAGTACAAAGTTTGAACTACTTTTTTTACTCTTTCAACCCCATTTGGAATTGTAGTTGCTATAAATGAATGACATTCCTCAGTTTTTGCTTTGTCATACTTAGAGCCATAATATTTATCTACTGCTTTGTTTACTCCCTCATCCCACTCTTTTTCTGAAATTCCTATTTCAAGAGCATATGTTTTCATAACTTTAACAGATGCCATGGACTTTTCTTTCATACTGTACTCAAACTCTTCACCAGATGGCAAGAAATAGTTTGCCATATATATACCGCTACATTCCCATGCTTTAGATTTTTGATTATTACTCATTTCTGCGTAAGCAGAAGTAAATATAATAAAAGATAACAATAAAAAAATTTTTTTCATAATATACCTACATTAATTAATATTGTTAAAAGATGTATCTTTTTTATTGCTCGACAGGTATGCGTTATTATAGCCAAGTAGGAATGGGTAAATTTTTTTCCTTTAAAAAAGACTTATTAAACATCTTTGAGTTGTATTTATCTGATTTGTCACAAAGAATTGTAACAATAGTTTTGCCTGGACCAAGTTCTTTACCCAATCTAATTGCTCCAGCAATATTCACTCCACAACTTGTTCCTAAACTTAAACCTTCATTTTGAATTAGATCATAAAGCACTGGTAAAGACTCTTGATCGCTAATAGAAAAAGCTCCATCAATTTTTGCTTCAGCAAAATTTTTAGTTATTCTACTTGAACCAATACCTTCAGTAATTGATCCACCTTCAGCTTTAAGTTCTCCATTCATGATATGATTGTAAAGAGCAGAACCAGTAGGATCTGAAAGATAAATTTTAACATCTTTATTTTTTTCTTTTAAAAATTTACTTACACCACCAATCGTTCCACCTGTTCCTGACGCACAAACAAATCCATCAACTTTTCCATCAGTTTGTTCCCAAATCTCTGGACCAGTAGTTTCATAATGTCCTTTAGCATTGGCCGTGTTATCAAATTGATTTGCCCAAACCACTCCATTATTGTTTGTACTTTTTAATTCTTCAGCAAGTCTTTCTGCGACTTTTACATAATTTCCATCATCTTTATATGGTTTAGGTGGTACTAATCTTAAATCAGCACCAATATTTCTTAATGTATCTTTCTTTTCTTGAGTTTGATTATCGTTCATTACAATTATAGTTTTATATCCAAGAGAATTTCCTAAAAGACATAATCCTATTCCAGTATTTCCTGCAGTCCCTTCAACCACAATCCCACCTTCAGATATTAGTTTGTTTTCTTGCGCGTCTTTAATTAAAGCTAAAGCTGCTCTATCTTTTACTGAGCCACCTGGATTTAAATACTCAGCTTTACCATAGATATTGCACCCAGTAATTTCAGATGCTGCTTTTAATTTTATTAATGGAGTATTTCCAATTGAATCGATGAAATTATTATTTATATTTTTCATTACTCTTTATCTTCATCTGTAACGGCATAAGGTTTAAATCCTTTAGTAGCATCACCAACTTTTTTAGCAGGAATTCCGGCCATTACTGATTTCTCAAGTACGTTTTTTGTTACTACTGAGTTTGATCCTATTAATGAGTTTTTACCAATTGTTATTGGACCAAGTATTTGAGCACCTGAACCGACAACAACATTATCCTCTAAGGTTGGATGTCTTTTCATATTTCTTTGATCATTTGAATTTATACTTGGAGCAATTCCACCCAAAGTAACATTATGATAGATTGTAACATTATTCCCAATTTCTGAAGTTTCACCAATAACAACCCCCATTCCATGGTCAATAAATAAATTTTTTCCTATTTTTGCTTTTGGGTGAATTTCTATTCCAGTTAAGAATCTAGCAAGTTGAGAAATAATTCTTGCAATTAAATCAAATTTTGCAATTGCAAAAAAATTAGCTATTTTATAAAAAAATATTGCTTTAACACCTGGGTAAGTAAGAATTAAACTTATTTTTGATTTTGCGGCAGGATCTCGGTCAATTATAGATTGTAAAAAATCATTCATATTTTTTAAGTTTTCTAGCAGTTGATAAAAAAATGTATATACTTTATATAGTAAACAAATACATAATTTAAAGAGGATTAAGATGTATAAAAATACAAATTGCTTTCACTTGGCTATACCATGTGGTGATTTAGAAACAGCAAAAAAATTTTATAGTGAGACACTTGGCTGTAGGCTTGATAACTCTGCTCAAGAATGGGCAGATGTTGATTTTTGGGGAAATGAATTAACTCTTCACGCAAGTGAACACAAACTAGATAGTGAGAGACATGATGTTGATATGGGAAATGTTTCAGTTCCTCACTTCGGAGTTCATTTATCTAGAAAAGATTTTGATGCTCTTAAAAAAAGATTGAAGGAAAAAGGTGCTAAATATTATGATGAGCCATATTTAAGATTTAAAGGTACAAAGTATGAGCAAGAAACTTTTTTTGTAAAAGATCCTAATGAAAATATATTAGAAATAAAAACTTTAACTGCAAATTCAGATTAAAACATCTTTGAAAAATTTTGGGTCTAGATATTTCCCATATGAAATTTAAATGTGCATTCCTTGATAGAGATGGTGTAATTAACCATGACAAAGGTTATATTTCCAAAATTTCTGATTTTAAAATCTACCCAGGAGTTGGAAAAGCAATAAATCTTTTAAATAAAAAAAAATATCTTGTAATCATTATTACAAATCAGTCAGGGATAGGTAGAGGTTTAATAAAAATAAAAGAACTAAAAAAACTTCACACTTATCTTAAAAAAAAAATAAGTAAAGATGGTGGAAAAATAGATGATATTTATTATTGTCCATTTCATCCAAAATTTGGCAAAGGCAAATATAAAAAAAAAAGCAATGATAGAAAACCAGGTGATGGAATGATTAAAAAAGCAATAAAAAAATGGAGTATTGATCCCAAAAAAAGTTTTATGATTGGAGATAAAATTATAGATAAACTTGCAGCCCAAAAAGCTAAAATTAGTTTTTTTTATAAAAATAGAAAAAATCTTAATACGCAAATAAAAAATATTATAAATTAATGTTTTAAATATAAAATCTTCTTAAGATATTAAAAATAATGATTTTTAATCTTCAATAAATTTCATATGATAGAAATGAATTAATTTAAATGAAATTAAAAAATATTTATAAAAATAAAATTAATGTTTATTTTATTTTCATAATTTTATTCATTTTGCATCAGAATAGTGTTTTTGAAAAACTTTATATAATGTCAAAGTTCAGCTTGAAAGAAAGACTAACCAAATCTTATGGATATTGTGAGGAAGCAAGTTTTGGATTTATAGATGAGATTTATAAAGAAAATTCTATTATTGGTAATATTGAGATTTTAAATGATAATCCTAACTTTTCTTTTAATAACAGCATTTGGTTTAATTATAAGATTAATCAACCAACAGATAAAAACCAAGTTATTCTATTAAACAATAAAAAAAGTATTGAATTTTTAAATGATGAAAAAATTAGATTAGTTTTTAAAGATGTAGACTATGGTGTTTATAAAATCATAA
>CACNWC010000018.1 GCA_902624075.1 uncultured Pelagibacteraceae bacterium
AAAACAATGTCTCGATGTTATTATTCAATTTTCTATTCATCTCAGCTAATTGAAATTCATATTCAAAATCTGACACAGCCCTTAAACCTCTTAAAATAAAATTTGAATTGTATTTTTTACATAAATCGGTTGTAAGTGAAGTGAAAGATATTACAGATATTTTTTTTTTGTTAAGTTTTAAATCTGAGAATAAAGCTTTTTTAATTATTTCAATTCTTTCAATAGAGTCAAAAAGATAATCTTTGTTATTTACATCAGATACAGCTACAACAATCTTATTAAATAATTTTAAACCTTTTTTTATTACATCAATATGTCCATAAGTAATTGGATCAAAAGTTCCAGGATATATAGCTACTTTATTCATTAAATTAAATTATCATTAATTTTATCTGCTGAGACAACTTTTTCTTCTCCTGATAATTTTATAATTCTTACACCTTGAGTATTTCTACCTGCTGTTCTAATTTCTTTAACGGCAACTCTTATTACCCTTCCCTTGTTAGTTGAGATTAATATTTCATCACCATCATAAACAGGAAAAGATGATGAAATATTACCATTTCTTGGTGAATTAATGATCCCAATGATCCCTTTACCACCTCTATTTGTAACTCGATAGTCTGTATGAGGGGTTTTTTTACCAAAACCATTTTCTGTAATAGATAGAATAAATCTTTCTTGCGCTTTAATTTCCGATTTATCAACTTTTATTTTTTTTCCATTAATTTTTGTTTTATTGTTATTGATAATAGATAAAGATACAATTTTATCATTAGGAGCCAAAACAATTCCCTTGATACCCTTTGAGGATCTTCCCTTAAAAATTCTAAGTTTTTTTGACTCAAATCTTATACATTTTCCAAAATGAGTGCTTAGAATAATATCTTGATCATCTTTACATATTTTTACACCTACAATTTTGTCATTAGCGTCTAATTTCATAGCAATTTTTCCAGCTGTATTAATTGATGCAAAGTCATCAAGGCTATTTTTTCTTATTTTTCCATTTGCTGTTGCAAAAACAATATAATAATTTTTTAATTCTGAGTCATCTTCAGGAAAAGGCATGATTGAACTAATTGATTGATGATTTTTTAGAGGTAATATATTAAATAAAGATTTACCTTTAGAGGCAGCTGAACCAATCGGAATTTTCCATGCTTTAATTCTATAAACTAGACCCTCTGTAGAAAAAAACAAAACAGATGTATGTGTATTAACTGATAGTGTCTGAACAACAGAGTCTTCATTTCTTGTTGTAATACCGGTTTTTCCTTTACCTCCTCTTTTTTGTTGTTTAACACTATTAAGTGAACCTCTTTTTATATATCCTTGCAAAGTGACAGTAATAATTATCGATTCTTTTTGAATAGTTTCCTCAATATCGTAGTTTAAAACTGCATCAATTATTTGTGTTCTTCTCTCAACTGAGAAGTTTTTTTTAATGCTTGTCAATTCTTGACTTATTACTTTTAATAATTCTTTTTTTGAAGAAATTATTTTTTTTAAATTTATTATAAGATCTGATAATTTCTTTATTTCAACTTCTATTTCATTAATTCCAAGGGCTGTTAACTTTTGAAGTCTTAATTCTAATATTGAATTTACTTGAGCTTCTGTAAGAGAATATAATCCTTTAAACTTTTTGTTTTCAATTAAAGATATTATTTTTTTAGATTTATTAATTTTCCATTTAGTTTTTAAGATTGCATTCTTAGCCACCTCTGGAGTTTTAGAAGATCTAATAATCTTTATTATCTTATCTATATTTTCAACTGAAATTGATAATCCAATCAAAATATGAGCTCTATCTTCTGCTTTTTTTAAGTCGAATTTTGTTTTTTTAATTACAACATCTTCTCTAAAACTTAAAAAATTTGTTAGAAATTTTTTTAAGTCACATGTTTCTGGTTTTCCATCAACAATTGCTAATGAATTAAAACCAAATGAATTTTCAATTTGAGTATTTTTGTACAATTGTCTCTTGACTGTTTCTGGTTCTACACCGCTTCTCAAATCTAAGGCTACTCTAATACCTTCTCTATTTGACTCATCTCTTATATCTCTTATACCTTCAATTTTTTTTTCTCTAACAAGTTGGGCAATTTTTTCATTAAGTACGGATTTATTCACTTGGTAAGGTATAGATGTAATAACTAACCTTTCTCGTCCATTTTTAGTTTGTTCTATAGATATTTCGCCTCTAATTTTGAATGATCCTCGACCTTTTGTATAACCTAATTTAATCATGTCTTTACCAATAATTACCCCACCTGTCGGAAAATCAGGGCCTGGAATAAATTTCATCAATTGTTTAATTGTTATATCTTTATTATCAATTAAAGCTAATGTGCCATCTATAATTTCGCCTAAATTATGTGGTGGTATACTCGTAGCCATACCAACTGCAATACCGCCTGCACCATTAACTAGTAGATTTGGAAATTGAGATGGTAATACTGATGGTTCTTTTTCAGTTTCATCATAATTACTTTTAAATGCAATTGTATTTTTTTCAATATCGTCAATCATAAATTGAGATATCTTTGATAGTCTTGTTTCTGTATATCTCATTGCAGCTGCCGGATCTCCATCAATAGAACCAAAATTCCCTTGTCCCTCAACAAGAGGTAAGCTCATTGAGAAGTCTTGAACCATTCTAACTAAAGCATCATAGACTGATTGATCACCGTGAGGATGATACTTACCTATAACATCACCCACTATACGAGCTGATTTTCTAAATTGTTTAGACCAGTCATAACCTCCTTTATACATAGCATATAAAATTCTACGATGAACAGGTTTTAAACCATCTCTTATATCTGGAAGAGCTCTACTCACTATTACACTCATTGCATATGATAGATAAGATGAACTCATCTCATCATGCATTGAAATTAACTTTGGACTTTTATGATTTTGAGACTCAGATTTTTGCATAGAATTTAGAATGGTATTTCGTCGTCCATCTCATTTGATATTTGAGACATGTCATCGTTGTTTTTTGATACTTGACTATTATCATTAGCTATACCACCACCAGAAGAGCCCCCACCCAGCATAGTAAGTGATGAATTATATCCTTGAATTACTATTTCAGTAGAATATTTATCTTGTCCAGATTGTTCATCTTTCCATTTTCTTGTAGTCAATTGTCCTTCAACATATATCTGAGCTCCTTTTTTAAGATATTGTTGAACCACATTTACCAAACCCTCATTAAATACAACTATACGGTGCCATTCTGTTTTTTCTTTTTTTTCACCGGTATTTTTATCTTTCCAATTTTGACTAGTGGCAAGACTTAGTCTTGCTACACTCTTACCATTCACCATTTGTTTGATTTCTGGGTCTGCGCCCAAACGACCAATTAAAAGTACTTTATTTAAACTTCCAGCCATAATATTTTAATATTTGTTAAATTAATTAATTAGAATTATATCACAATTTACTCTGAATAATAATTTTATTAAGTTTAAGCAACAAAAATTATGATTAAAAAGATAGTTATTAAGGGTGCCAAAGAACACAATTTAAAGAATATTTCATTAGAAATTCCCAAGGACAAATTTGTTGTCATTACAGGTCTGTCTGGGTCTGGAAAATCATCACTTGCATTTGATACAGTATATGCTGAAGGCCAGAGAAGGTATGTTGAAAGTTTGTCTGCGTATGCACGTCAATTTTTAGATAAAATGAAAAAACCTAACGTTGATATGATTGAAGGATTAAGTCCAGCTATTTCAATTGAGCAAAAAAACACTTCTAAAAATCCTAGATCAACAGTAGCAACAGTTACGGAAATTTACGATTATATGAGAGTTTTGTTTGCAAGAGCTGGAGTACCCTATTCACCTTTTACTGGTAAAGCTATTGAATCTCAAACAGTTACACAAATAGTAGATAAAATAAAAAAACTTCCAAAAAAAGCTACGATCTATCTCTATGCTCCAGTTGTAAGAGGACGTAAGGGTGAGTACAAAAAAGAATTTTTAGCATATAAAAAAAGAGGTTTCAGAAAAATTAAAATTGATGATGTCTTATATGATGTTGACAAAATACCTGAACTAAATAAAAAAATTAAACATGATATTTCAGTTTTAGTTGATAGAATTGTTCTTAATTCATCACTAGGAAATAGGTTGGCAGAAGCTATAGAAACAAGTGTAAATTTAGCAAATGGATTATTATTTGTTGAATATGAAGATGAGACTTTACCTAAAAAATTTAGAAAATTAGAAAGACTTATATTTTCAACCAAATTTGCTTGTCCTGAGAGTGGTTTTACAATTGAAGAAATTGAACCAAGATTATTTTCTTTTAACAGTCCATTTGGAGCTTGCGAAGAGTGTGAAGGAATTGGAATTAAGCTTAATGTTGATCCAAACTTGGTTATACCAAATGAAAAAAAAAGTATTATAGATGGCGCTATTGAGCCTTGGGCTAAAACTACAACTTTGTATTATGCGCAAACATTATCCTCACTTGCAAAACACTATGATTTTTCATTGGAAGAAAAATGGTCAAAGCTGCCAAAAAAAATAAAAGATATAATACTTTATGGTTCAGATGAGGATGAGATAAAATTTACTTATGATGATGGTTATGAAAAATATTCTCATAAAAAAACTTTTGAGGGAGTTATAAATAATTTAGAGAGAAGATATCTTGAAACAGATAGTGATTGGAAAAGAGAGGAAATTGCTCAATACCAATCAGACACAAAATGTGAACGTTGTAATGGACATAGATTAAAAGATGAAGCTCTATGTGTAAAAATTGATGGCCTGCATATAAGTGAAGTCACAGAAAAATCTATTTTTGATGCAACAAAATGGTTTGAAAATTTAAAAAACAACCTTGATAAAAGACAGTTTAAAATTGCTGAACATATTTTAAAAGAAATTAACGAAAGATTAAATTTTTTATTAAATGTTGGTCTTGATTATTTAACACTCTCGAGAGAGTCAGGAACTCTTTCTGGTGGTGAGGCTCAACGAATTAGATTAGCCTCTCAAATAGGTTCTGGTCTCACTGGAGTTTTGTATGTTTTAGATGAACCTTCTATTGGTTTGCATCAAAAAGATAATGTTAAGTTAATAAATGCACTTAAAAGATTAAGAGATTTAGGAAATACTGTAATTGTAGTTGAGCATGATACAGAAACAATGGAAAATGCTGATCATATAATTGATTTAGGTCCTGAAGCTGGTCACAATGGTGGAGAAATAGTAGCTCAAGGTACTTTTAAGGAAATAAGTCAAAATAAAAATAGTATTACAGGAAAATATCTTTCAAACAAACTTAAGATAAATGTTCCACAAAAAAGAAGGTTAGCAAAAAATGGAAGGTTTTTAGAAATTACTGGTGCTTCAGGTAATAACTTAGATAACGTAAATCTTAAAATTCCATTAGGAAGTTTAACTTGCGTAACTGGTGTCTCTGGTAGTGGAAAATCTACTCTTATCTTACAAACTTTATACAATGCTTTAAATCTCACTCTTAATAATAATAAATCTAGAAAAATACCAAAACCATTTAAAAATTTTAAGGGAACAGAATTGGTTGACAAAATTATTGATATAGACCAATCTCCAATTGGAAGAACACCAAGATCAAATCCTGCAACTTATACTGCTGCATTTGGTCCAATAAGAGACTGGTTTACATCTTTGCCTGAATCAAAGTCCAGAGGATACAAACCAGGAAGATTTTCTTTTAATGTAAAAGGTGGCAGATGTGAAGCTTGTGAAGGCGATGGTGTTATTACATATGAAATGCATTTTCTCCCCGACGTATATATACAATGTGATGAATGTAAAGGAACACGTTATAATCGAGAAACTTTAGAAATAAAATTTAAAAATAAAAGTATTGCGGATGTCCTTAATATGACAGTTGATGAAGGATGTGATTTCTTTGAAAATATTTCTAATATTAAATCTAAACTACTTACTTTAAAGAAAGTTGGTCTTGGATATATCAAAATTGGCCAACAAGCAACAACGCTTTCTGGTGGCGAAGCACAAAGAATAAAACTTGCAAAAGAATTATCAAAAAGATCAACTGGTAGAACTATTTACATATTAGATGAGCCAACAACAGGTTTACATCAACATGATATAAAAAAATTATTAGAAATTCTTCATACTTTTGTTGCTTTGGGTAATACTGTGGTTGTAATTGAACATAATTTGGATGTTATAAAAACAGCTGACTACATAATCGATATGGGTCCTGAGGGTGGTATTAAGGGAGGAAAAATTATCGCTGAAGGTAAACCTGAGGAAATATGTAAAATTAATACAAGCTACACTGGAAGATTTCTTAAGCCTTTATTAAATATTTAAATAAAAAATATTTTAACCTTTTAAAACTGAAGGTTAATATTTTTTATACATGATAGAAAAATGAGAGAAGTGAATGGATAATCAATCTAGCAAAGATTCAACAAATTCCCAATCAATTAGGTTTTCCACAAATTTATCTAAATATTCTGGTCGTCTATTTCTATAATCTATATAATATGAGTGTTCCCATACATCACATCCTAAAATAGGCTTCATATTTTCAATTAAAGGATTAGCTGCATTTGCTGTTTTTGTTACTACAAGCTTTCCATTTTTTTCAGATAACCAACACCAACCAGATCCAAATTGAGTAGTTCCTGCCTGTTTAAAATCCTTTTTAAATTGATCAAAACTACCAAAGTCTGCTAAAATTCTTTTTTCAAGTTTTGGCGGAAGTTTTCCACCACCATTAGGTTTCATGCATTTCCAAAATAGATTATGATTCCAATGTTGACTAGCATTATTAAAAATACCGATTTTTGATTTATCTTTTGAGCTTTCTAGAATGATATCTTCCAAAGATTTATTTTCCATATCAGTGTCTTTAATAAAATTATTCAAATTTGTTATATAAGTTTGATGATGTTTTCCATGATGCAAATCCAATGTCTCTTCTGACATAATTGGAGAAAGTGCGTCATTTGAGTAATCTAATTTTGGTAGTGTAAAGTTCATTTTATTTAATATTTCTTATAATTATATTATATAAATTTCTTTTTTGATATATAATTTTTTTAATTTATGTTAAAAATTTTATCATCTTTATCAAAGACAATTAATTTTTCAATTGCTTTAACTTTTTTATTATTTCTATTATTATTTTTTTTGAATGGTGGTTTTGTTTTTGATACTTTTTTTTGGAGTTCATTATGTAACTTTGTGCACGTAAGTGTTGCAATAATGTGGATAGGTTTATTATGGTATTTTGATTTTATACAAGTACCAAATATGCCAAAAATACCTAATGAACAAAAGCCAGCAATTCAAAATATAATAGCTCCTGCAGCATTATTTTATCTTAGATGGGCAGCTTTTTTTACAATTTTATCTGGTCTAATATTAGCTTTATTAAATGGCTATTTGCAGGATGCAATGACATTAAGCATTAAATCTGGAATAGCAAAGCATACAGCAATTGGCATTGGAATGTGGTTAGGAGTCTTTATGGCTTTTAATGTTTGGTTTATTATATGGCCCAATCAAAAAAGAGCTTTAGGAATTATAGATTGTGAAATGGATATTAAAATTAAGTCTGAAAGGACTGCTATGTTATTTTCTAGAGTTAATACTTTATTATCAATCCCAATGTTGTTTACCATAGTGACAGCACAAAATTTATATTAATTCTTATTTTCTTCTTTAAGAATTGTTTTTTGAGATACTTTAAGTCTAACAAGAACTGTGTTTGAGATATAAATCGATGAATATGTTCCAAAAATTACTCCAAAAATCATTGCTAAAGAAAAACCTTTAAGAATTTCACCTCCAAATAAAAATATTGAAAATAATGCTAATAAAGTAGTAATTGAGGTGATCAATGTTCTGGATAAAGTTTCGTTTATTGAAATATTTGTTAATTCAAAAATTTTAATGTCTGAATATTTTCTAAGATTTTCACGTACTCTATCAAAGATTACTACCGTATCATTCATTGAATAACCAACTATAGTTAGAACAGCAGCAATAATTGATAAATTTATTTCAAGACCTAATAATGAAAATAATCCAAGTGTAACTATGACGTCATGGAATAATGCTAATATGGCTCCCAAACTAAATTGCCATTCAAATCTAATCCAAATATAAATAAGCATCAAAATTAGAGCAACAGATATAGCTATAATACCTGATCTTAATAATTCAGCACTTACTTTTGGTCCAACATTTTCAATTCTTCTAAAATTAAAATTGTTACCAAATGATTTATCTAAGTTAATCTTTATTTCTTCAATTACACTTTTGTTGTTGTTATTTTCAAATTTAATCAAAAAATCTGTTTCATTTCCAAAACTTTTTACAGAAACATCACCAAGACTCATTTGGTTTAAATTATCTCTTAAAGAGGAAACATTAATTTTGGTATCCGTTGATCTAAGCTCAATTAAAGTTCCACCTTTGAAATCTATTCCGAAATTCAGTCCTTTGAAAATCAAAAAAAATAATGAGATTGCTACCAATATAATCGAGAGGATATTAAATTGATTATAATATTTATTAAAGGCTATCATCTAAATTAATCCAGGATTATCTTTATTTTTTGATATATATAAAACAGTTAACAATCTTGCGATAAAATAAACCGAAAAGAGAGTTGTAAAAATTCCAATTCCTAATGTTAATGAAAAACCTTTAATTGGTCCTGAGCCCATAAAAAAAAGTATTATTGCTGCTAATAATGTTGTTACGTTTGCATCAAGAATTGCTGTTCTTGATTTTGTATAACCACTATCAAAAGCTATAAGATTATTTTTTTCACTTTTTAATTCTTCTTTTATTCTCTCGAAAATTAGTACATTTGCATCAACAGCCATTCCTACAGTTAGTATAATACCAGCTATACCAGGTAATGTGAGAGTTGCCTCAAACATTGTCAAAATACCAACTAAAAGAAATAGGTTTAATATTAAAGCTACGTTAGTAATTAACCCAAAAATTTTGTATTTAATAAAGATAAATAAAACAACAAGTAAAAATCCGATAACCAATGCAATCATACCAGCATTTATTGAGTCTTGTCCTAAGTCTGGACCTACTGTTCTTTCTTCAACAATATTCAAAGGTGCAGGTAATGCACCAGATCTTAATAATAAAGCAAGATCTGTAGCTGATTGAAAAGTAAAACCTCCACTTATTTGTCCAGATCCACTCGCAATTGTATCTCTTATAACTGGAGCACTAATTATTTTACCATCTAATACTATCGCTAATTGTTTTCCAATACCGGTTGATGTTGCCTTACCAAACCTTTTAGCACCTACTCTATCAAGAGTAAAAGAAACAACAGTTTCATTCGTCTCATTATTCATTCTTGGCTGTGCATCTAAAAGATTATCACCACTTAAGATTATTCTTTTACTTACTATCGCTTCCTCATTGGTATCTTCATAATATAATTTTTCTGATCCAAATGAATCTTCACTGTTATTGGTTACAAATCTAAAAGTAAGATTTGCTGTTTTGCCAAGAAGAGATTTGATTCTCATTGGATCATCTAATCCAGGAAGTTCAACTAATATTCTATCGTTGCCACGTTTTAAAATATTTGGTTCATTTGTTCCTATCTCATCAATTCGTCTTCTTACTATTTCTAAAGCTTGATCTTGTGAAGAGATTTTAAGTTCAATAACGCCTTGCTTTGAATATTCTACGATAAAAAAATTGTTATCCTCAATAATATTGAGTTGGTGTGATTTAAATCTTTGATAATATGGATTAAGATCACTTTCTTCATCTGTAAAAACGTCAAGTATTGTTTTCTTAAATTCTTCCTCAGCAGAAAAGGTGATTTTCTGATTTAAGATCTTTATATTTTTTATTCTTATACCTTTTTCTTTAAAATAATTTCGAATGGTAATTGATAAATTCTGAAGCTTTTGTTCAATTACCGGTAAATTATCAATTTCTAATAAAAGATATGAGCCGCCTTGTAAATCTAAACCAAGATTTATTTTTTTATCTAATAAATTATTTGTAAAGTTAAATATATTCGATGATGCAAAGAAAATGAAAAAAAGAGTTATTAATGAAACAAAAATTATTCTTAGTTTAGAGAAATATAACACTTTATTTCAACGAAATTTATTTTTTAACTTCTTGAGAGTTCATCAAGCTTTGCACGCCTGTTCCTCTAATCACTTCGACTGTAACATTGTCGGCAATTTCGACCTCTACTTTGTCATTATCAATAACTCTTGTAATAGTTCCTGTAATTCCACCTGAAGTTACAATCTTATCTCCCTTTTTTAAACTCTCAACCATCGCTTTGTGTTCCTTAACTTTTTTTTGTTGAGGTCTTATTAAGAAAAAATAAAAAATTACAAAAATTAGTATTAACGGTATAAACTGCCCTATTCCTGAACTTTCCATAAAACTCCTTGATTAAAAGTGAATATTTATACCATCTATTGAATTAAAACAACTTTAATTGATCGAAATTTTTTCCATATTATTCATATAAGGTCTCAGAACTTTTGGAATAGTTATAGAACCATCTTTTTGCTGATAATTTTCTAAAATAGCTATAAGTGTTCTGCCTATAGCCAAACCACTGCCATTTAAAGTGCCTGCATAAAAAGTGCCACCATTTTGACTTTTGTATCTAGATTTCATTCTAACTGCTTGAAATGTAGAACAAGATGAACATGAAGAAATTTCTCTATATTTATTTTCAGAAGGTAACCAAACCTCAATATCATAGGTTTTTTCAGCACTAAAACCCATGTCTCCGGTACACAAAATCATTTTTCTATAAGGTAATTCTAAAAGATCTAAAATATTTGTTGCACATTTTGTCATTCTTTCAAGTTCATCAAAACATTTTTCTTGTTCAACAATACTTACCATTTCAACTTTATAAAATTGATGTTGTCTTATCATTCCTTTTGTATCTTTGCCATAACTGCCAGCTTCTTTTCTAAAACAGGGTGTAGATGCTACAAATCTCATAGGTAATGACTTGAGATCAATAATCTTATCTTTAACCATATTAGTTAAAATTACTTCTGCTGTTGGTATCAAGAATTTTCTATCTGTACCATCATCTAACTTAACTTCAAATTGATCATTCTCAAATTTAGGAAGCTGCCCAGTTCCAAACATTGTGTTTTCTAAGGCCAATAAGGGCGGTGAAATTTCTTCATACCCATTTTTTAAAACGTGAGTGTCTAGCATAAAATTTGAAATGGCTCTTTCTAACAAGGCTAATTTGTTTTTAACAAAAACAAATCTTGAACCTGTGGTTTTGGTAGCTAAATCAAAATCAAGCATATCCAGATTTTCTCCAAGCTCATAGTGAGATTTGGGTGTGAAATCAAAATTAGGTATTTTACCTGATTTACTTAATTCAATATTATCATTTTCATTTTTTCCAACAGGTACATCTTTATGAGGAATATTTGGAATATTTGATAAAATTTTTTCTAAATCTTCTTTAACAGATTTTTGTTTTTTAGAAATAGATTCTATATTAACAGAAATTTCTTTTGACTTAGCAAATAATGACTTATCTTTAGATTTGGAAATTTCT
>CACNWC010000019.1 GCA_902624075.1 uncultured Pelagibacteraceae bacterium
TACATTTTTTGTTTAAATTAAGATTACTAATATTTTTTTTTAAAATTTGTAAAACTTGAGGATAATTTTCAACAAAAACTGTATAGGAAGCTCCTCTTGATATTGCTTCTAGTCCAAATGAACCTACACCAGAAAATAAATCAAGAATAATAGAATTACAAATTTGTATTTCAAATTTATTTGAATGATTAATAACGTTAAAAATTGATTCCTTGGCCAGGTCTTTAAGAGGTCTTGTAACTTTATCTTCAGGTTCAAAAATTTTTTTACCTTTAAAAATTCCAGAAATTATTCTCATCAATCAATTACTTTAAAACCAATATCTTCTCTGTAAAAACCATTTTGCCAAGATAGATTTTTTAAATTTTTTAAAATTTTATTTCTAGCTGTCTTAAAATCTTTGGATAAAGCAACAAAGTTTAAAACACGTCCACCAATAGCATAAATTTCATTATTAGATGAAATCGTTCCTGCGTGGAAACATAAATTATTTGAGTCTATATTAATTTTTTTTAAGTTTTTTATTAAAATATTTTTTTTATATTCATCTGGATATCCTTTTGAGCATAAAACAATACACATACTTTTTTTTTCATTCCATTCTATTTTAATATCATCTAATTTATTTTCACAACATGAAATAAAAATATCCGTTAAGTCAGTTTTTAATTTTGGTAAAATTGTTTGACATTCAGGATCACCCATTCTCACATTATATTCAATCAAGAATGGTTCATTTTCTTTAATCATTAATCCAGCATATAAAAATCCTTTGTAATTTATTTTTATATCTTGGAGTCCTTTAATAGTAGGGTAAATAATTTTTTCTTTTATTTTTTTTTCTAAATCTAAATTTAAAAGTCTCGACGGAGAATAAGCACCCATCCCTCCAGTATTTTTACCTTTATCACCCTCAAGTACTCTTTTGTGATCTTGGGCAGTACCAAAATTCTTAATTGTATTTCCATCAGTAATTACAAAATAACTCATTTCTTCACCAATTAAATGTTCTTCAATTAGCAAGTTTTTAGCCAACCCAAACCTTCCATTAAATATTTCATCAACAGCAAAAAACGCCTCATTTTTATTTTCACAAATATATACTCCTTTTCCCGCAGCCAATCCGTCAGCTTTAATTACAATTGGAAAACTAGATTTCTCTAAAAATTTTTTTGACTCGCTGGAGTTATCAAAAATTCCAAATTTTGCGGTAGGGATCTTATATTTTTCACAAAGCTTTTTTGTAAATATTTTTGATCCTTCTAATTGTGACGCCAATTGGTTTGGACCAAATACTTTTACATTTGAACCTTTAAAAAAATCAACTATTCCATTCACCAAAGGTTTTTCAGGTCCAATAATAAGCAATTCAATTTTTTTCGATATTACTAAATTTTTAATTTCGTCAAAATTACTTAAATCTATCTCGATATTTTCAGCAATTTCAGAGGTGCCAGCATTACCAGGCACACAATAAATTTTATTTACTTTTTTTGATTTTTTAACACTTAAACATATTGCATGTTCTCGCCCACCACTTCCTATTATTCCAACATTCATGTATAGATATATAAACTATAAATGTATAAAAAATTAGCTAAAATAAAATATTTACCAAATAACTTTGAAGTTATAGAAGATGGAGATCATGTATTGTGTGCAGTTTCAGGCAAACCTATTAATTTAGAAAAATTGCAATACTGGAATGTTGATCTTCAGGAACCTTATTATTCTTATATTGAGGCTTCAAAAAAAAGAGAAAATAGTTAAAGACTCACTTCCATCTATCATGTGTCCATATCCATTTAGAAGGATTTAATGAAACAGCTTTCTCTAGCCATTTATTTAAAATAATTGTTATTTCCTCAATATTTTGATCTTTTGTAAATTTTATAGGTTCAAAAACTTTTAGTTTAAAACTTACACCCTCAATTCTTTCAATGTAGATTGGAACTACTTTACAATTATATTTTTTTACAAATTGAGCAGGAATTGTAGTTGTGTAAGCTTTTTTATTAAAAAAATTAATTTTAATACTTTCGCTTACACGCTGATCAATCATTAGCGCAATAGATGAACCATTATTAAAAAGATTTAATAATTCTCTAATACTGGATCTTCCTTTTTTAACTTGGTTTTTACAAATATATTTTTTTCTTAGATTTTCCATTATTTTATTCATAAATATGTTGTTAAGTGGTCTATAAATTGCTGAAAGATTAATTCCATATTTTTCTAAAGATAAAGCCATTAATTCAAAATTATCAAAATGACCTGAAACAAATATTACTTTTTCATTTTCTTTTTTTATCTTTTCAAGGATTTCTTCTCCATTTATTTTAATATATCTATTTTCTTTATCTTTACGAAATTTTACTAGAAAAGGATATTCAGCAAAAACTCTTCCGTAATAATTCCACATATTACTAGAATTTTTTTTTATTTCGTTAATAGATGTGTTTGGAAAAGCAATATCAAAATTCTTAATGAAAATTTTTTTCGATCTAAATAGGGGTCCTAATAGAGTGAAAATTTTTCCAGAAATAAAAGAAGAGATTTTTAGTCCTAAAATTTTAAATAAAAAAAAGAATACTATAATTATTATAAATTCTAAAAAGTATCTTATAAGATTAATTATTTTCATGAAGAATTTTTAATCTCTTTTTTAAAAAAACTTTTACAAAATCTATACTTTTTTGATAAATATGATTAATTCTTATATAATCTTTTTCAGTTGTTAAAATTTTTAAATTTTTACTCTTTGCAATTTGAAGAATTTCATCTAAATCATTATTTGAATAATTGTAATGATCTGGGTATTCAATTTCTTTAATTATTTTGATTTTATTTTTTTTTAATGTGTCAATGAAGGTACTGTGGTTCCCAATTCCAGAAAATACGACATAATTTTCTTCTTTGTTGATTTTATCTAAATTTTCAATTTCATATTTTGCATCATAGAAATTTAAGTTCATATTTTTTTTAATAAAAATATCTTTTAAACTATAGGTGTTCTCATCATTTCCATTTAGGAAAATGTTATTATATTCTTTTAAACTGCAAATATTTTCTCTAAGAGGCCCAGCGGGTATTAAACGACCATTGCCAATCATATTTTTCTTATTAAAACAAACAAATGATAGATCGTAGGAAATATTACTATCCTGGAGACCATCATCAAAAATTGCTAAATCATAATTTTCGTTAATGGCACTTTTTAAAGCTTTCACTCTTGATCTGTTTATAAAAGTTCTACCAAATTTTTTTAATAATTCTTGTTCATCTTTTTGGTCTTTATATTCTTTTTTGATAAAGCAAGTTTTAATTTTTTCTTGATCTAATATTTTTTTTAATTCAATCGCTAAAGATGTTTTTCCTGTTCCACCAACATAAATATTTCCAACACAAATAGATTTTATAGCTTTAAACTTATTTTTTGATTTTTTTGAAAATTTCAATTTAAATTCAATTATTTTTGCTAAAGGGAGCAAAAGATGAGATAAAAAATTTGGTTTATTATAATCCCAAAATTTAGGTTTTTTTAATTTCATTATCTAGAATATTTTTAACCTCTACTATACTTCTTTTTAATATTGAATTACCTATTTTTTTTAAGTTAATTTTTTTAACTTTCTTATTAGATAAAAGTTTTTGTGTAAAATAAGTTAATTGTTTTGAGTTAGATATTTTATAAGCTATTTTTTTTTTATCAAAGAATTTATAAACATCTTTAAAATTTTTAGTATCTGGACCATGAATAATATTTAAATTATACCTTGCTGGTTCAATAGGGTTTTGTCCACCATGATTTACTAAGGATCCGCCTATAAATGCAACCTTTGAAATTTTAAAAAATTTTTTTGTTTCACCATATGTGTCTACTAAAAAAATATCCGTGCTATCTTTTATTCTTTTTTTTGAGGTTTTAATAATAGATTTTAATCCTAACAATTTCATGTCATTGTATATTTGATTTGTTCTATCCACATGTCTTGGAATGATAATCGTAAGTAGATTTTTAAACTTATTTTTTAGACTAATATGAGTTTTTGCTATTAAAATTTCTTCATTAGGGTGAGTGCTTGCAGCACAGAAAATTAATCGATTTTTTATAGACTTTTGAAAATCTTTAGAAAAATTTTTTATTTCTTTCTTTTTTGTTTCAGAAAATTTCAGGTTTCCAATTTTTTTAATTTTTCTTACTTCAAATGATTTTAAGTATTCAAAAGTTTCAATATTTTGTGGGAATGCAATGTTAATATTACTAAAAACCTCTTTTGAAAATTTTTTAAAAAATGACCATCTTTTAAAACTTTTATTAGTTATCCTTGCATTCATTAATAAAATTGGCACTGATTTTTTTTTTAAATTTCTGTACATGCATGGCCAAATTTCAGAATCAATAAATATTGCAATTTTTGGTTTCCAAAATTCAATAAATTTTGATGCAAAAAAATTTAAATCTATTGGAAAAAATTGATGAATTGTTTTTCTAAATTTAAAAGTCTTAAATATTTTTGATGAACTTAATGTAGAAGTTGTAAGTAAAATTGAATTAATATATTTTATTTTTTCCAATTCATATATAAGTGGCAAAACACTCATAAGCTCACCTACACTAGCAACATGTATCCATACCAAGTTGCCTTTGACTCTTTTTTCTTTTATAAAACCAAATTTTTCAATAAATCTCTTTTTATCTTCTTTACTTTTTAAAAATCTAAATAATAATATTATTGGCGAAAAAAGGACTGCTAAAAAAATAAGAAACTGATAAAAAAAATACATTATTATTTTCTAATCTGTTTTTCATAGAAACTTTGATATTGTTTTGATATATCTAAAAGCTCTTCATGCTTCCCTGAAGCAATTATTTTTCCATTCTCAACAACAAATATCTTATCTGAATTCAGAATTGTTGATAATCTATGTGCAATAACAATCGTAGTTCTGTTTTTTGTTAAAATATTGATAGCATTTTGAATTTTTTCCTCCGTTTCAGAGTCCAGAGAGGACGTTGCTTCATCCAGTAAAATTATAGGACTTTTTTTAAGCATAGCTCTAGCTATTGAAATTCTTTGTTTTTCTCCACCAGAAAGTCTAATTCCGTTTTCTCCTATAATTGTCTCGTATTTATTAGGAAGTTCACTAATAAATTCTTCACATGAAGAAAGTTTGGCTGCTTCTTTAATTTGTTCAAAAGTAGCATCAAGATTTGCATATCCAATATTATTTCTAATTGTATCATCAAATAAAGTTGTATCTTGACTTACCAAAGATATTTTTTTTCGTAGAGAGCTTACTTTCGAGTCGTAAATTGACTGGTTATCAATTTTAATATCTCCTGAATTAATATTGTAAAATCTTGGTATCAAATTCAAAATAGTTGATTTGCCTGACCCACTAAGACCAACCAGAGCAGACATTTTTCCACCTTTTATTTCTAAACTTACGCCTTTTAATACACTCTCCTCAACAATATCATCGTTGTATTTAAAAAATACATTTTCGAAATTTATATTTGCATCTTTAATTAAAATGTCAGATGCATTTTTTTTATCCTTTATTTCGTTTTCATTATCGATTATTGGTAATATTCTTCTTGCAGCTGATAACCCTTGGTTAACAGCCATATTTATTGTGGCTAAAGACCTCACCGGTTGATAAGCGAGCATCATTGCCGCTAGAAATGAAAAAAAATTATTTATGTTAATTTCATCTTGGATAATGAGACTTCCAGAATAAAAAATTAATATTGCAATCATTATACCAGTAAAAGTTTCCATAACAGGTGAAACTCTAACATAAACAGTTCTTATTTTTGCATTTTTATCCTTTAAATTTTCTAAATGATAATTTGATCGATTAATTTCAAAATTTTCTTTTTGAAAGATCTTAATTAGTTTATGATTTTTAAAAAGCTCAATTAAGTAAGAGTTCAAAAAACCAGATCTTTCTTGAGCTTCTGTAGCGACTTTACTAATTCTTTTTGCTAAAATTTTTGAAGCAGTGCTTGCGAGGGGTATCATGACAATGGCTATTAATGATAATTTCCAATTTTGATAAAACATTACTATAAGAAGACCAATCAGTGTAAGACTATCTTTGAATAGAGCTAATACAGCGTCACTTAGCATATTTGTTATATGAGTGACGTCAAAAGTTAGATTAGAAATAAATTTTCCAGAATGTTTTCCGTCAATGAGTTTTGTATCAGCTTTTATTAATGATGAAATCATGTCAAATTGTAAAAGCTTTTTGATCTCTTCACCCACATAAATCATAGTTGATTTTGCAAAATATAGAGAAATACCTTTAGCAGCAAAAGTAATTACTATAAAAGCTGGAATAACAAATATTAAAGTTCTATCTTTATCAAGAAATATTTTTTTTATTGCCGGATCTAATAACCAGGCAATTGCTGATGTACTCGCTGCTACTAAAATTGAAAATAATGCTGCTAAAAATATTTTTTTTAAAAATTTTTTTGAATAGTCGCGATACAATCTTTTAATTATTAAATTAGAATTCATATGTTTTGTTTTCCTAAAATGATAAAAATAATTACTAATAAACCAAATGAATTATTACTTTTAAAAATTCTTAGACATTGGCCTACGTCTTTTGAATTAAATGAATTTATTTGGAATAGAAATAAATGACTAACAATTATAATAGGACCTAAAATTAAAGAAGGGAGATTAAAATTCATATACACTCCTAAAAATATGAAAGATAAAGTAGTTATTGAGTAGCATACAAAAAGAAATTTTTTAGGATTTTTTTTAAATTTTATTGATGTAGACTTTACTCCTATTATTTCATCATCGATTATGTCTTGATATCCATATATTGTGTCGTATCCAAGTGTCCAAAATATGGCTCCTAGATAAAAAATAATCGGTGCTATAGAAACTTGGTTTTCAATTGAGGTCCAGCCAAGAATTAAACCGTAATTAAAAGTAATCCCGAGAAATAATTGTGGCCAATAAGTATATCTTTTCATCAATGGATATGTAAAAGCAAATGGCATTGAGCAAAATGCTAAAATAATAGTTAAATAGTTAAAATTAATCAAAATCAAGAGAGCGAGTAAGCACAAAATTGTTGAATAGATTAATCCTAAAGTTATTGAAATCTCACCTGATGCAATTGGCCTATTTTTTGTTCTAGAAACTTTTTTATCAAACTCTTTATCTGTTATATCGTTAATGATACATCCTGCAGATCTCATCAAAACAGAACCTAAGAAAAAAAAAACTAAATAATAAAAATATAAACTTACTTCTCCAGAAAAGTCATAGGCAAGAGTTAATCCCCACGCACAAGGCCAAAAAAGCAACATGTAACCTATTGGTCTTTTAAGTCTTGTAAGTTCTAAAAATAAGTTTAATTCGTTCATAAAATTTACTTGTAAATAACAAACGCAAGATTGATAATCAAACTGATTCGTATGAATATAGATTACACTGTAACAGCATTAATGTTTCCTGCTATTCCGCTTCTTATGAGTGTTTACAGTAATAGATTTCACTCACTTAGTAAATTAATTAGGGAATTACATGATGAACATGTCTATGAAAAACATATCCCGGCAGAATGGAAAAAACAGTTTATTAACTTAAGTGGTAGAATTACACTTTTAAGATGGACTATCATGTTTGCAGCATTTGGATTTTTATTTAATATGCTAACTGTATTTGCTCTCTATTTAGATACATTGCTTATTGCTAGAGTAATTTTTGGTTCTTGTTGTTTATCTATGATAATTTCAATTATATTTTTTATAAGAGAAATTCATATTTCAACAAACGCTTTAAAACTCCATATGTCAGATATGGATGTTAATGTTGATTAAGGAATAATAACTGCAGGTCCCAAAATTTTTCTATTTTCTAAATCTTGGTGAGCTTTAACTATTTCATTTAAAGAATATTTTTTAAAAATATTTAATTTAAATTTTTTAGTTATAAACATTTCAAAAACTTTATTTGCTGCCTCATCCAATTCATCTCTTGTTGTTGTATAGTGAGCAATACTTGGTCTAGTCAAATAAAGACCTTTTGGCGCTAAAGATTTTGTTACATTGCATGGATCCAAAGGTCCTGATGCATTTCCAAATGAAACCATCATTCCTCTAACTTTTAAGCATTCGATGGAACCATCAAATGTTTTTTTTCCTACACCATCGTAAACAACCGGAACACCAATTCCATCAGTTATTTCTTTTACTTTTTCTGCAAAATTTTCTTTTGAATAATTTATTACATGATCACAACCATTTGCTTTAGCTATTTCAATTTTTTCATCAGATCCAACTGTACCAATTACAATACAACCTAAACTTTTAGCCCACTGACAAAATATTTGTCCAACACCCCCAGCAGCTGCATGAAACAAAATAGTTTCTCCAGACTTAACAGGGTACGTTTTGTGAAGAAGGTAAAAAACTGTAAAACCTTTGGTCATTAAAGTTACAACATTTTCTAATTCTATTTCATTTGGTACTTTAACTAATTTTTTTGTTGGAAAGATTCTATGTGTTGCATATGAACCAAGAGGCATTGATGCGTATGCAACTTTATCTCCAACTTTAAAGTTTTTTACATCTGGACCGATTTTTTTAATTATCCCAGCTCCTTCAATTCCAATATTTGACGGTAACTCAACAGGGTAAAGACCTGATCTATGATAGGTATCAATGTAATTAAGACCGATTGCTTCATTCTTAATAAAAACTTCACCAGAGCTTGGATCACCTAACTTTATTTCTTTAATTTCTAAAACTTCTGGACCACCATTTTTTGATATTGTTACAGCTTTCATTTTACGAAGGTGCCGTTATGATAATCTTGAACAGCCTGCAAGACTTCTGATTTTGTATTCATTACAAAAGGACCACCTCTTGCAATTTCCTCATTAATTGGCTTACCAGATATCACTAAGAATTTTGCTTTTGATTTAGCTTTAATTTTTAATTCTTCACCTTTTGTGAGAAGTATCAGAGTACTATCTTTTACATTATCGTGTTTTTTACTACCAATTTCTACTTCACCATTAATTAAGTAAACAAAAGTATTGTGTGTAGATGGTATGTTAAGATTAAATTCTTTTTCTTTATTTAATTCAACATCAAAATAAATTGGTTCAACATTATGCCCTTTAACAGGACCTTCGGCATTTTCAAATTTACCGGCAATAACTTTAATTTTTTTTTCTTGATCTTTATGGATACTCATTTTGTCTGCATCAATATAAATATACTCGGGTTTACTCATTTTTAATTTTGCTGGCATATTAATCCATAATTGAAAACCATGAAGTTTACCTTCTTTCATAGCTGGCATTTCCGAATGAATTATCCCACTTCCTGTTTTCATCCACTGAACATCCCCAGCAGTCATTCTTCCTTCACCACCAGTGCTATCTTTGTGTTCAAAATCTCCTGCTAGCATATAAGTAACTGTCTCAATTCCTCTATGAGGATGAGGAGGAAAACCTGCTATATAATCTTCGCTATTTTCAGAACCAAATTCATCTAGCATTAAAAATGGATCATAGTAGTTAGGTTCAACACCAATACTTCTTTTAAGTTTTACCCCAGCTCCATCTGAAGCAGGGATGGGATCAATAATTTTTTTTACTTCAATATTTTTCATGACAATCAAATAACAATTTAAATGTTTAATACAAGATTATTTTTTATCCAAACAATAACCTTTAGCACCGTTAACTACCAAGAACAAAAAACCACCTGCAAGTGCAATATTTTTCATAAATGCAATCAATTGCATTTGGTCAGAAAAGTCCATGTGAAAGATAATTGCTGTAGCTATGCAAAATAAACTTAAAGCTCCTGCAGCAATTTTAGTTTGATAACCTATAATAATTAAAATTGGAGCTATTATTTCCAAGAAAATTGCTGGAGCTAATAAAAATCCTGGTAGACCAAAACTTCCCATCCAGCCAAGGGTTCCCTCATAATTTCCAATTTTATTGAATGCACTTAATAAGAAAATACCTGAAATAAAAATTCTTCCAATCAAATCTAAAATTTTAGTCATATTTTCTAACCGCATCTATTACATCTGACTGTAGCAAACATATCATCCCAATCAGATTCTTTTTCCTCTACATAATCCATCAAACATCTTAAAGCTTTTGATTTATCAGGAAGATCATATTTATCTACAATTTGATCTAACATTTTTTCTGAGTCATCGTAAATTTCGAAAGACACATCTTTTTTTTCACTCATATTTATCCTTTTTAGTTTTAATTATGTCTCCTAAAATTATTTATACATTATAATTCACTTAATAATCCAGATAAATCTTTAATTTCAAATCTAGGTTTAAAATCTAAGTTATCGAAGATGTTATTGTTTCTATTTACCCAAATAGCCTGGTAGCCATAATTTCCACCACCAGAAACATCCCATGTATTTGCACTTAAAAAAGCAATCTCGTTTTTTTTTATTTTGTATTTTTTTACTGGCATGTCGTAAACTTTAGAGCTTGGTTTATAAACTCCTACTTCTTCAATAGAAAAAATATCATCAAATAAATTTTCTAAATTATTACTTTTAACCAATTCGTTAAGTAAGGATGGAGTTCCATTTGAAAGAATAGCCAATTTAAGTTTTTTTTCTTTCAATGTTTTTAAAGTTTCATGCACTTCTTTAAAAGGTGAAAGAATTTTATATAGATTTAATAATTCATTCCTCATAGAAGAATCTATATCGAATGTTTTCATGGATTTATCTAAACTATTTTCTGTTATTTGCCAAAAATCTTTATGTCTATCCATTAAACTTCGAAGCCAGGTGTATTCTAACTGTGTGGTTCTCCAAAAATTTGCAAAAGACTCCCATTTATTTCCGATTTTATCTTTGCACTTTTCAGCAGCAGAATTGACATCAAACAATGTTCCATAAGCATCAAAAATTATTGCTTTAACATTTTTCATAAACTAACTTAACACAAATGAACAATATTAGATTATTTTTTTTGAACACACTATCTTTGGATAAGACCGATAAATTAGATAAGCCTCAATCACATTATTTAACAAGAGTGATGAGAATTAAAGAAAGTGGAGTTTTTTCAATATTTAATCAAAATGGAGAGTGGGAAGCAAAAGTTTTGAATATATCAAAAGGTATTGTTGAATTTAAAACAATTAAACAATTAAGAAAAAA
>CACNWC010000020.1 GCA_902624075.1 uncultured Pelagibacteraceae bacterium
GATTATTTTTCTTTGAATTGACAAGTCAGAATCTTTATTTGGTTTAAAAATATTATATAATTTTTTATCTTTTAAAAAATATTCTAAACCAGGAGAAAACAAAAAAATATTTTTTGTTTTTTCTTTTTGACTATTAAATTCAATTACATCTTCTTTATCATAAAGTATAATGATATTTTTTTTTTGCATTTAATTTGGAATTTTAAGGTCTTTTGTAAGAACTTTTTACTCTCTTAGCTGGAATTCCTACATAAAGTCCTTTTTTAGTCAAATTTTTAACAACAGCTGAATTTATACCTGTCATTATATCGTTAGATATTTTAATTTTTTCTCTTAAAATTGTGCCAGCTCCTATGTAACAATTAGATCCTACATTAACATTTCCCAAGACTGTAGAGCTTGGAGCCAAATCTGAAAATGAGCCAATTGTTGAATTGTGATGTATTTTTACTCCAACATTAATCTTACAAGCTGCACCAATTTGTACATGATTGCCTACAAAACAGCTATTTTGTATGAAAGCACCTTGTTTAATTTTTGCTAATCTAGAAACAATAGATTTCTTGGACACATAAGTTAGAAGTTTACTTTTATGTTGGTTTAATAAATATTTTCTAATTTTTAATGGGCCCATTGCGATACAAATTTTTACTTGCGAATTAGTTTTAAAATATTTCTTTATATCATCAATTTTGCCAAGATATCTTAGTGGGTGTTTTTTTTTATTCCCAAAATAACCAACTATTTTATGGCCAGAGTTTTCGAGTTCAAAAATTATATCTTCTTCAGTTCCAATTAAAATAACTTTTTTTGAACTTTTCATACAATTTGTTTTTTTAAAAATTTAAAAAATTTTTTATGAGTATCAACGTCTCTAACTTCAATCGAACTTAAATTATTTTTTATAGGAAATAAGCCTACATTTTTTCCCAATAAAGAACCTTTTCTTAGATATTCTGGATATGTTACGCAACAAACGCCATGCAAGCCAACAAAAGATTTTTTTTTGTATCTCCTGGGTACATCACCTTCATCCAATCTATTATATTCCTCTTTTTCATTTTGTTTCCACATCCAACCAATTTCTTCTTTAGAGGCAATAACAGTATCGTGACCATTTTTCAACATTGTTTCAATTATTTCATCAATTAATCCAGGGTCTCTAAATGGAAAAGTTTCCTCTAAATGAACCACAATATCTGGCAAAAATTTTCTTTTTTCCAATTCTTTCAAAGAAAATTGTTGAACTTTTTCCAAATTAATTTTTCCTGAAGATAATTTTTTTGGTCTCAAAAATGGACATTCTGCACCATGTTTTATAGAAAATTTTTTTGTTTGATTATTATCAGTTGATACAATAACCTTTTTTATATATTTTGATTTTTTTGCAGCATTAAGTGTATAAAGTAATAAATAATCATTTTTGAATTTTCTTAAATTTCCCTTTGATGGTATCAGTGCAATAATATTGAGTGTATTTGGATCAATATTACCTTGAGTGAAATTTTTATCTTGTGATTGAATAATATTAACAACATTTTTTAATCTTGTTAAATTTCCATCTTGGTGGATCCCATGATAATGGTAAACGCTAGCTTCAGGTTCATATATCAATTTTAAACCTTTTTTTATTATTTCTTGACCCCAAAGTCTATCTTCAATATTTGAAATTTTATTATCGAAATTTATATTTTTCCAAATTTTTTTTTTTATTATTGAATTGGCATTATGAAAAAAACTATCTTTTGTTTGTATTTTTTTATCTAATCCAAAAACTAAAAATAAATCTCTTTTATCTGAGTCTTTTGAAAATTCCATTGGAATTTGCCTTCCATATACACCTGCAACTTTTTCATCTTTGAAATTTTTTAACAATTTTTTTAACCATTCATTATTTTTTGGTATACAATGTGCTGAAAGACACACAATATAATCACCTAATGATTTTTTTATTCCAACATTTAAAGCTTTTCCTGGTAAATATTTTTGAATTTTAATAATTTTTTTTACACCTAGCTGTTTTGCTTTTTTAACAGTATTGTCTGTGCTAAAATTATCCACTATTATAATTTCAAAATTTTTAAATGTTTGAGAGTATATTGATTTTAAACAACTAGTTATCCACCTCTCCTCATTTTTTGTTCTTATAATTATTGAAACCTTTGGCTTCATAGATTTATCTTATATTTATTCGATATCTTAATAATTTGTTCATATAAAATTTTATCGACTGGAATACCTTTCTTTGATCTTTCCTTAGAAGCAATTACTTCTTTATCATTTGGTAAGTAAATATTTTTATTTTTTCTTTTTTTTTGTTTTTTAATTTCGCTATACATTTTATCCAAATTTTTAAAGAAATAATTTTTTTTTACAAAAGCATCTGATCTTAAAACTATGTAAAATTGTCCTAACTTTCTTTTTTTTGACATACTGCTTTGAAACATGGGAGGAATATTTTTTCCAAAATTCATACCTAAAAAAATCGAACACAAAATCTCAATCATTGAAGCTAAACCATACCCTTTATAATCACCAATTGACAAAAGACTCTTAGCTATATTAGGATTATTTGTTATTTTTCCTTTTTGACTGGCTGCTACATTATCAGGTAGCTTTTTTTTTTGTCTTTGAAAGTTTAATAATTTATTCCACGAAATTTTTGTTGTGGCCATATCAAGACAAAATGGTTCCTTTTTAAATCTTGGTGCCACAAAACAAATAGGATTGGTTCCAAAAAAAGATTCGGTCCCCCCATAAGTTAATTGTAAAGAATCTGCATGAGTAAAAGCAAAAGCAATAAAGCCCTTTTTTGCAGCCTTAATTGCAATGCTAGCTAAAGCCCCCGGATGACTTGAATTTTTAACTCCAATCATGCAAATACCTTTTTTTTTTGCTACTTGAATACCTTTATCAATTGCCATCGCTCCAGCTGCTAGTCCAAACCCATGATTTGCATCTAACAAATATGCACTTTCAAATTTTTTATAAAATTTAAATTTTGGATCAGGATTTTTTCTTCCTAAGACACTGGATTTTACATAATGTGGAAATAGTTTAATTCCATGAGAGTCTACGCCTCTTAATGAAGCCTCACAAATTCCTTGGCTAACTGTTTTTGCACTAAATTCATTTAATTTTATTTTTTTAAAAATTTTGTATGTAAAACTAAGCAATCTATTATAACTAATTCTTATCATTTGATATAAATTACTTTACTATTTTTTTTAAGACTTTGATTAACAGCCTCTATAACTTTTGTTGAAAAAATTGAGTCATAAAATGAAGAATTTATCTGTTTTAAATTTTGTTTTTTACTCATTTTTGAATCTTTAATAAAATTTTTAACACTTCTAATTCCATAACCATCATAAAAATATTTTTCTGATAAATTTAAATTTGTAAAATAAGGATTCAAGTGTAATGATTTTTTTTCATCAGAAACTGTAAAGATACCCCTATTTTTTTGATCAGAAAAAAATCTTCCTTTTTCTCCAACAAAATTAATTTTTTGATCAGATGTAGCAGACGAATTATTGGGATCTATCCAATTTGTAATTATGTGAGAGAAAAAAACTTTTCCATTTTTTTTCCATTCAATCGTAACCTGAACTGCATCCCACGTGTTAATTTTTTTTTGTGTTAAATAACCTTTTTGTCCCCACGCCCAAACTTTGGATGGTTTAAATTTAGTCATAAAGTAGATTAAATCAACATAATGGACTCCCAAATATTGAAAGCTATTTGATTTACTTGACCATTTTTTAAAAAATTTTTCAGGGATAATTTTTTTTTGACTATATTCTATTACACAATATTTCAAATTACCTAGCCTTCCTTCATTTATAAATTTTTTAAGTGTAAGATTTGCTTCATCTAATCTTTTATGAAATTCAACTTGGTAAATTTTTTTTTTATTTTTAATGATTTTAATCAAATTTTTTACTTCACTTATTTTGTCAGATAATGGTTTAACAACTAATAAACTCGAATTTGATAAAATTACATCTCTACATATTTTATAATGAGTGTTATCTGGTGTGGCAACTATAGTGGCATCAGGTTTGAATTTTTTTAAAGCATTTTTATAACTAACTTTAGAGTTAGATTGAAATTTTAAAAAAGTTGAAGATTTAATTTTGATCTTTAAAAATTTAGATAATTTTTTTGATTTTTTTAAACATTCATTAACTGACTTATTTGAAGTTGTAACAAAACCTACTTGATCAATATCTTTTCCTCTAATTGACTCTAATATTGCTGGTATAATTGTTCCATTCTCATTATGATCAGAACCTTTAACATATATACCTCCTCCTATTATCAATAATTTCATAAATTAAATCATCCTTTTTACATATTTAGCAATTGAAAGAGCAGAAGTAAGTCCTGGTGACTCGATACCAAAAAGGTTTATCCAATTATTATTTTTTACTTTTTTGATATAAAAATCTTCGTTTAAATTTACTTTATTAAACATTATTTTTGGCCTTATACCTTCTTTATAATATAAAATTTTTTTTTCATTTATCGACATTAAATGATTTTTAATACCATTAATGAATTTGTATTTTAACTTTTTTTTATTATTAAAGTGATTTTTTTCAACACTTGGTCCCAAAATATACCCACCATCTAAAAGGGGTGTTATATCAATTCTTTCCTTTATATGACCAGGCACCATTGCTCTATAAACGATTTTCTTTAATTTTAAATTCTCTTTTGTTTTAAAGTAAACACCTCTTACATATTTATTTTTTGGAAATCTATAATTAGGAAAATTGCGTCTAGCTATATCTATAGCATTCATTCCAGCACAATTTATAACATAATCAAATAATTTTTTTTTTGACAAATAAATTTGAAATTTAGAGTTTATTTTTTTTATATCTAAATTTTTAACTTTAAAATTAAAATTGACTTTGTTTCTTTTTGAAATTTCAAACAATTTCTTTACAAAAGCTTTTACATCAAAAATACCTGCTGATGGAGATAATAAAGCTTTGTTGCCATTTAAAAATGGTTCCATCTTATATAGTTCTTTCTGATTGATTATTCTGACATCTTTAACGCCATTTTTTAATGCATTTTTTTTTAGAATTTTCAGGTAGCTTTCTTCTTTTTTTGAACAAGCTAAAAACAATTTACCTGTTTTTAAATATTTTATTTTGTATTTTTTGCAAAATTCATAAATTAATTTTTTACCCTTTAAACAAAGATTATTTTTTAAAGAATTTTTTTTGTAATAAACACCAGAATGGATTACTTGGGAATTTTTAAGCGTATTTCCTGATCCAAAACTATTACTTCTCTCTATAACAACAATTTTAAATTTTTTTGTTTTAGATAATTCATGAGCAATTGATAACCCAATTACTCCAGCTCCAATTATTAATATACTTTTCATTAATAAACTTTTTTAAAAATAAAAAAAAATTTTTTCATTTCCTTTAAAGGACATCCTGTAACAAGTATTCCTCTATCAAATGGCTTTGGATATCCATATCTTACTGCTATCTTATTTTGTTGTAGTCTTTTAAAGATTTTTTTTGCTAAAAATTTATTATTTAAATTAATAAAAATAAAATTACTGTTTAATCCGCCATAATAACTTATATCTAAATCTTTAAGTTTTTTTTTCAAATATAAAAAACCTTTAGATACATCTTTTACGTATTTTTTTGTCAGAATATCATTATCTAAAATAAAATTGACTGCGGTTGCTGACAACATGTTAGTTTCATACCCGCCTTTTGTATTTGAAAAAACTTTAATTTTTTTTTTATTTGAAACTATATATCCAATTCTTGCACCTGCTAGACCAAATGCTTTTGAAAATGATCTCATTATAACTAAATTATTAAATTTTTTAACTAATGATAACGCTGAAAATTTATTAAAGGGGAAATACACTTCATCGATAACTAATAATATTTTTCTTTTAATTAAAAATTTTGCAAGTTTTTTTATAAATTTTAAATCAATATTTCCTTCAACTGGAATATTTGGAAAAGTTAAAAATACAATAGAGGTATTTTTTGTAACAATATTGAATATATCATTAATTTTTAAATTAAATTTATTATCATAATTATATGTTTTTAGTTTTAAATTATAAATTTTAGAAAAAATTTTATATAATGCAAAACTTGGATTAGGAGCAATAATTTCTGTCCTGTTATTTTTTAAAGTTGAGTCCAAAATATTTTTAATTGCACCCGAAACACCTTCGGTAATTAAAATATTTTCTCTATCAGTTCTTAAAAACTTTGATAATTTTTTATATGTAGTTTCAAAATTGGGATAAAGGTTTAAATCTATTTTACTAATATATCTATTAAATTTTTTTTTATAAATATTATTCAAAGAAAAAACTTTTTCATTCCTGTCCAATCTAAGACTAAAAAAAGATCTATCTTCTAAATTTGAAGTTCTAGTAATTTTTTCAAGATTTTTTTTAAATTTAAACAATTTATTTAAAATATTTTATAGAATTATTTTTTTTTGACATTTTTAATATTTTCGAAACGATCTCTAAATCAATTTTATCTTTAACAATAATTCCTGAAAATTTATTAACTGGATAAAATCCCACTCTGCCATGCAAAATGGCTCTTTTTTTTTTCTTATAATTTCTTATGAAAGATTTTGCGCTCCATATCATTAAAGAATAAACCATTATTTCAACTGGATTCAAATTTTGAGTTTTTGCAAATTTATCTTTATTTTTAAAATTAAGTGGTTTTTTTTGATAAATCGCATGATTTTTTAATTGGTTTGTTGTTATTAAACTATTTAATTTTTTATTAATGAAATAATTAACTACCTCTTTAATTTCCTTGGATTTTTGAAGTGGAGCTATTGGATTAACCCAAACAATTATATCACACTTGTTATTAATCAAAAAATCGTAAACCACATCATCTGATTTAGTATTTGAAGTACCAAACTTTTTGTTTCTAAGATAAAAATTTATATTATTTTTTAAAGCAATTTTCTTAAAAATTTGATCATCTGAGTTAATATAAATTTTATCAAATATACGTGATTTTTTTGCTGATTGAATTACATATTCAATTAAAGGTTTTTTATTAATTAAAGCTAAATTTTTTTTCTTTAATCTTTGGCTACCAATTCGAGCAGGTATCATAGCAAAAATTTTTTTTTTCATTATTTGACTTATTTAATTAAAATAATGGATATATATCTTCTTGAAGTGGCTTTTTTTTATTTTTTTTTTGATTTTTTTTTTTAAAATAATTTACCATTACTATAATTGCTAAAATCAATATAAATGTGATTAATAATATTATTTGGATTTTCATAAAATTTTATTTATTTCTTTATACAACATACTAGAAAATTTTTCACTACCAAGCTCAGTAAAGTGTAGATTGTCTATAAAATTAGTTTCATCAATTTCAATTTTATTTCTTAAATCTAAAAATGAACTATTTTCACATTTTATTGATACATTTTCCATAATCTCATGTATTTCACGCATTGATTCAAAATAAATAGATTTTTTTGATATCAATTCAGGAACAAAAATAATTCTTCCATCCCAAATTTTAGCTAGTTCAGCTGCCATTTTACATCTAACAGCATATAATTCTTTCCACTCTAAATTTAATCTACTCAATCCCTTTTTATCTACATACATGTCTTTACCATACACGCTAGCTATACCATAATTATTTTCTTTATATTTTTTTGGATTACTATTTAATGAGGTATCATATTGTAACATTATATTTTCTAATAAAGGAAAAATTTTCTTTTCTATCTCTCTTCCATTCACTAATGGTGTTAGGTCATTTTTAGACTGATAAAAAATTGTAATTTTTGGCTTTAAGATTGATCCCCATGAAAAAAATCTTATCAAACTTTGAATTGTTGACCATCCACCAACTCCAGCATTTACTAAAAATCTTTTTTTTTTTTTACTCAATAAACTTCTCAATTTATAAGGCCAAGTCTGAGTATAATTTTTTAATCCGTCACAATATGTCGTGCTGCCCCCCAAACAATAAACATCACATTTGTTATTAAATAATTCCAACTCATCTATTATTGAGTCATACTCTGAAGTCTTTCTGAAACCCTCTTTTGTATGAATTAGATTTTTATCATATCTTGAATGTGGATTTAGTGACCAATTTGTAAAAGGATGTGGACAATAAAATAATTTTGAAAAAAAACTATCCTTAAGATTTGAATTTCCATAAAAAAAAGGTTCTTCCTTTTTAAAAAGATTAATGAATTTTTTTATTACATCTCTCATTTTTTATATCCTCAATAACTTTTTTTAAAAATTCCATTATTCTAATATTTGTTTTGCCATCCCTAAAATTATCAAAATTATCAATTATATCTTTCCAATTTCCAAGATTGTTATTTCCAGATTCAAGATCTTTAGAAATCTCATTCCATAGATAATTCCAATCTCTAAAAACAATTTTTAAATTCTCTTTATCAAATTGACTTTTAGTTGCATTATAATAATCAAAAAAAACAGATTTAGTTCCTGTTAAAGCTGACTCTAAACCTGCAGTTCCAGCTAATAATGTATCGTGAATCGTTAGATCAGATGCCATAGCTATTTTAGCAGGAATATCTTCAAAGTTTTTTATTCCATGAATGCTTGGATTATCAAAAATAATACATCTTTTTGTTTCTTTGGCTTTAATCAATAAGTTATATATTTCTCCCAATTTATTTTTAAGCATTGCAGGTTTTTTTGGTTTTATTATTAAAGCAAAATTTTTGTCGTCAATAATCTTTTTTAATAAAAATTCATAACCTGTTCTTGATCGATTGTGGCCAATTTCAAACATATTATCATCTGATGAACCTTGGTCATAAAAGCCTATAATATATTTTGCACCTGTTTTATGAAGTTTTTTTCTCAATTCAATTGATGAATTTTTTTTTTCCTTAAATTTATAATCGGAAATATATCCAAATGAAAATATTTCCAAAAGATTTGAATTATCTAACTTTTTATATTTTTTGTTGTTAAAACTGAAGAAATAATTAAATGCATCAATATTTAGATGGGAACTATAATCCTCTATATAAGACATGGTATAACCAATTGAACGACCATCCAATTGTTCTATTGCTGCAATCGCACTTGAAACATATGGTTGTCCAATAAAAGATGATAAAAATATCTTTATATTATTTTTCTTAAAAAAAGTTAGAAAAATATTTTTTTCATAATTGAAAATAATGTTTAGATAAGAAATTAATTGGTTTCTTTTAAAAAAATTATAATTTCTAAAAATATCTAATATTAATAATAGATAATTTTTTATAGTTGTATAATGATTTATATCAATCACCTCGTTACCTATTTCTTTTGATTTATATTTAATAGCTAACGTTTGATCATAAATGTACTTGTT
>CACNWC010000021.1 GCA_902624075.1 uncultured Pelagibacteraceae bacterium
ATTTTTAAGCTTACCAGATTTAAAAGCATCTCTAAGATCATTAACCGCATCTGCAATAGAAAAATTAAATTTAAAATTATAATTTTTTACTAATTTTTCTGAAGAAATATGATAAGATCTATTATCATCTGTTGGTACTTTTTTAATTTCAATTTTATCGCCTATATTTTTTTTTACTATCTCTGCCAATTCATTAACTGAATTATTTTCTATACCAGCGTTTACAATATCGCCTGAAATTTTATCCATATCTTCTTTTATAAAAAATTCATACACTCTAATCATGTCTTTAATATGAATATTGGGTCTCAGTTGTTCGCCACCAAAAACATTAATGACCTTTTTGTGGAAAGCAAAATTTGTAAGTATATTAACTATAAGATCTAACCTTTGTCTTCTGGAGTATCCACAAACTGTTGCTGGCCTAATAATAAGTGGGCAAAAATTCTCACTTTTATAACTTAGTAAAATGTTTTCACACATAAGTTTAAATTTAGAATAATCTGTAATTGGATGGGTGCTCTCTTTTTCAGTTACATTATTTTTTTCCTTAACTCCATAAACGCTAGAGGATGATGCAAAAATAAATTTTTTTACCTTATTTTTTTTTGATAAATCTACAATTGGTTCAAAAGAATCAAAGTTTATAGATTTGCCTAAACTTGGATTGAGTTCAAAACTAGGATCGTTTGAAATACATGCCAAATGTATAATGATATCATGATTATTTATATGATCTTTTAAAAATTTATAGTCTCTAATGTCACCTTTAATTTTTATATAATTTTTATGATCATCGATTGTATCTTCTCCATAGATAAATAGGTCTATAACACTCACAAAGTATCCTTTTTCAATTAAATAAGGCACAAGCATCGAGCCTACATAGCCACCACCTCCAATTATTAATATTTTGTTATCAGATTTCATATTTATTTTAGAAGATAATGAACAGATTTTTTAAGATTTATTTTATTTAAGATGTTGCTATTAGCATATGCACTAGTAGTTTCGGCAGCTGCTATCGATGCGATAAATAATGATAATTCTTTATCACATCCCGCTAAAAGAAATAAATTTAAAAAAGCAAATAATGTGTCACCTGCACCAATTTTATCAACAATATCAGTTGCAAAAGCTGGGCAAAGAATTGTTTTATCATTTTCATCCAACATGATTGCTCCTGACCTTCCCATTGTAACAACTAAATACTTAGCTTTTATAATTTTTTTTAATTTTCTTGCTAAGATATTAAGATCGCCATCTCTTTCTTTGAGCTCCTGTCTTAATTCTGTTGCATTAATAACAACACATTTAGGTTTTAAATATTTTGAAATATTATTGTATCCAACTGTTGATGAATTAACTTGAGCATTTAGGCCAAAAAAATTTTTTTGCTTTGATATAAATCTTGCGGTTTTTAAAGATAGAAGTCCATGTCCAAAATCTGCTACTATAATTGCATCTTTATTGGATTTAGCTTTAATAATTTTTTTTAATAAAATTTTTTCACTCGATTTATCTAATGCTGTATCGTTTACTAAATAACTTCCAAATAATTTTTTTCTATCTCGTAAATCATAAAATCTTTTTTTGACAATTGTGCTGCTGTCTTTTTTTATTATATAATCAAATTTAATTTTTTTATTTAAATTTTTATTAATAAAATTCAAATATTCTTTTTTTTTGCCCAAATAGGAAATAATTTGTACTTCTTTACAAAATTCAGCTAAATAGTTTGCCAGCGATAAAACACCTCCAACATATTTATTTTCATAAAGATCTCTAACAATGAGAACACTTTCTTTACCAGATTTCCCCATTCCTTCACAAAAATTATAATTATCGATTATCGCTTCACCTACTAATAATATTTTCTTTTTTGATATTTTGTTTAAAATATCATCTAAGTATTTATCTAAATTTTTTTTACCTAACTTTTTTAAATATTTTCTTTGAGCAACATTAAAAACTAGATCAGACTTATTAATTATTTTTGAAGAGCTAAAAGTTTCTTGTGAAGTAAATACAATCTCACCACCATATTTTTTTGTTATAAATTTTTCATCTTTAATTTTATTGGTTATATCTTCACTATTTTTTTTATAATCTGGACCTTTAATATAAAAATCTGGTTTAACTAATTTAAGTAAATTTACAGCATCATGTGCATGATTTATATAAACATAGTCTACACAACTTAAACTTGATATAACATTTGCTCTTTCTATCGACCTAAAGAACGGTCTACCTGGCCCTTTTTTTACAAATTTATCCTCAGTTAAAGTAACTAAAAGTATATCTCCATATTTTTTTGCTTCTTGCAAATATGCAACATGGCCCGCATGAAAAAGATCAAATACTCCATGGCAATGAACAATTTTTAGTTTTTTTAGTTTTGCTTGTGCAATCTTCCTTTTTAATTCTTCAGATTTTTTTATTAATTTTTTTAAAAGCATTATTTTAAATATTTATACCATGATTTTGTCTCTTTTTTAATTGATGATGGAGTCCAGACTGGCCCCTTCTTCCAATAATCCAAATTTTTAATTAACCTTTTAATTCCTTCTTCTATTGAAATTTTAGGCTTCCATTTTAAATCTTTTTTAATTTTATTAATATCGGCAAAAGTACAATCGGGTTCACCTGGCCTTTTTGGTATGTAAATTTTTTTTCCTCCAAGTAATTCTACTATTTTATTGACTGAAATTGTTTTCCCTGAACCAACATTATAAATTTTATTTTTTGCTCTTGATCTACATGCTTTAATCATAGCATTTACTACATCTGTTACATAAGTAAAATCCCTAGTTTGATTGCCATCTCCTACCACAGTAAACGGTTTCGAAGATATTTTTTGAGCCAAAAAAACACCAAACATTGCACCATAGGTGCCTGAGGTTCTTGATTTTAACCCATAAACATTAAATAATCTTAAAGAAACAACATTTAATTTATAAACTTTGTTCCAATGCATTAAGATTTGCTCACCCATTAATTTAGTTAATGCGTAAGGATATTTGGGGCTTAATTCACTATCTTCAATAGTTGGATATTTTTTTGGCACACCATAGCAAGATGAAGATGCTGAATAAATAACTTTTTTAATTTTATATTTAAGAGAATATTTTGCAATAATATATGTACCATTTACATTAGATTGATAATACTCATCAGGGTTTTCAATACTAGGAACGATATCTGCTAATGCGGCTAAATGAAAAACATATTTAGCATTTTTTAGATTTTTTATCCAATTTCCCTCTTTTGAAATATCACAATTTATAAATGTAATTTTTTTTTTTATATGGCTTAAATTTTCAAGTCTACCTGTTGATAAATTGTCCAATACAACAACATTGTATTTTTTTTTAACAAGTTTTTCTACTAAATTACAACCAATAAACCCCGCACCTCCAGTAACAATAATTTTTGTTTTCATTATTTTTTTTTATAATATTTTTTATACCATTCTACGAAAATCTTTATTCCTTTTTCAATATTTGTCCTAGGATAAAATTTAATTTTTTTAACTAACTTAGAGATGTTCGCATTTGTCTTTTTTATATCCCCAGTTTGTAATGAAATATATTTTTTTTTTGCTTTAAATTTTAATTCTTTTTCTAATAATAATATAATTTTCTTTAATTCTTCTGTTTTTCCATTACCTATATTAAAAATATCGAAAAATGGTTTTCTTTGTTTATGTGAATAATTTATAAGTTTCAAAGTAGCAGTTACGACATCATCTATATAAGTAAAATCTCTTTGATGATTTCCTTTATTGAAGATAGAAATAGCTTTATTTCTATACATTTGATTTACAAATTTATAAATTGCCATATCTGGTCTTCCATAAGGTCCGTAAACAGTAAAAAATCTCATACCGATACAATTCATATTATGTAGTTTAGAGTAAGCATGCGCCATCACTTCATTTGATTTTTTTGTAGCTGCATAAAATTGTATAGGAGAATCTGTTTTCATTGTTTCTTTAAAAGGTGTTATGTTGTTTCCATAGACACTGCTTGAACTTGCAAAAAGTAAATTTTTGACTTTACATATCTTGCACGATTCCAAAATATTAAAAAAACCAATTATATTTGAATTTAAATAAGCTTCAGGATTTTTTAATGAAAATCTAACCCCAGCTTGAGCAGCTAAGTTAACAACTGTTTTAAATTTGTTATTTATAAAAATATTTAATACTTTTTTTCTATTGGAAAGATCAATTTTATTAAAGGAAAAATTTTTATACTTTTTTAGAATATTTAATCTTCTTTTTTTTAAATCTACATCATAGTAATTACTCAAGTTATCTATTCCAAAAACAGCAATATTTTTTTCTAGCAAACGTTTACTTAGATGATAACCAATAAAGCCCGCACATCCTGTAATTAAAATTTTCATTTTTAATCCAATAAATATTTATTATCTTCAAGAAACTGATTTCCAACACTTGACCTTATTTGGGGTCCATGAAAATTTTTATCATATAAAAAATTTTTCCAAAAGTCTGTCTCTAACTTACTTTTGTTTCGATTTTTCCAAGTGTTATTTAAAACTATATTTTCAGTTTCAATTGTTGCATCTAGAATTTCTTGTGGAGTATTATCGTGGATAGAATATTTTTCATTATCTTCCCAAAAGTAAACGGAATTCTCATTTCGTATTAGTGTTTTGTCTTTATAGTTATTCGGATCTGATAAATATTTATGTTCTTTAAGTGATAAAAAATTTTTTTTTTCATTACTCCATATTTTTTTAAAAATAGTTATTTGTTTTTCGTGCCACACTTGCGTTGCTTTAATGGATCCCATATTAACAAAACAAATAGGTACGTTATAAATAAGAGAAACAATTAATAAGCCAGACTCACTAACTAGATTAAAGTAAGAATTAGACATTAAAAAAACATCTAAAAAATCATTTCTCAATTCAGAACTTGAATAATCTAAAAAATTTTCATGATCTATCTCAAGTTTTTTTGATACTCCTTTCCCTACTCTTATGACAAAGTAATTTTTTTTAAGTAAATATTCTATAGCTGGGATGTAAGTATCTATGTTGCTATTTCTATAATTATGATAATCCCAATTTCTATCTTTATAATATTGATCAACAACATTTTTTTTATAAAACGGGTCTCTATTTACTACACATACAAATTTTTGATTTTGTTTTAAACCAATACTTTTTAAAAAAATTTTTCCATCATTTATTTCTTCTTTTGTAAAACTAAGCTGAATGTTTGTCCTATAAAAAATATTCTCTGTATCCCTAGCTGTTCTTTCATTTAATTTAAATGAATTTTTACTTCTAAAAAATAAATTTGAATTTAAAAAGAAAAACTTAAATATTGAATTTACCTTAAAATTTCTTTTAATAACTTTATCCCAGAATGTATTTATTTCATGATTACTACTAAAAAAAAATAAATCATAGGATTTTTCTTTTGTTAATTTTTTTTTTCTTAAATAAAATTCAGGATCAAATAAATAATGACCGAATACATCATTATGTATCATTCCAAATCGAACTTTTACGAAGGGATATATTAGGTACAAAATTAAATTCATAGGAAGGATAAGAAAACGTATTAAAAAATTCATCATCAATTTGAATGATTTTCTTACTATAAAACAAATAAATTTAAAGAATGACAATTCAATATATTTTGAGTGTATTTTCTTAAATATAGATTTCATCAATTATTTAAAAATAAATTATATTTTATATCGTTCAATTTTTGAACAATATAACCTTAAATTATTACGTGTAAAGTGTTTAGTTTTGAACAAGAATTTGATGTTTTGTTTTAATTACGATTATTTAGAAATTATTTATATTTAAATATTTTTAATAAAGCTCTAGATATAAATTTTGCTTGAGATATTTTCATCTGTGGTGCTATTGGTAAACTAAGCTGTCTACTAAACCAAACTCGTTCAACATTTTCAAGTTTTCCACATTTTTTACAGCCTCCACTATTACAACCTTGCATTCTCATAACTCCATTTAAATTAATCGGAAAATGTCTCAGTATCATCAATACTTTAAATTTTTTAAATAATATTTTTACAATCTCATCTCTTGAGATAGGGGAATTATCTTTAGTAAAAAAATTAAAAATCCACCAACTATTTCTACAATTTTTATAAATTTGTAATTTTTCTAAATAAGGAATTTTAGTAATTGCTTTATTATATATATTTGCAATCTTTGTTCTAGATCGAATTAAAGATTCTATTTTTTTTAATTGAACTCGGCCTACAGCTGCTTGAACGGTTGTCATTCTATATGTTGACCCCATTTTATCTAAGCTTTTCCAATCCAAGTCCCAAGCATCTCCCATTCTTAGGAAATCTGAAAATTTAGCTTTACTATTTTTTCCTGAAGCTCTCAATCTTGAGTCTGAAAAACTTTCAGCCTGATTTGGCTTTTCATATATTCCTAGTTTTTTAATTTTTCTAACAACTGTTTTACCAAACGGAAAATTTGTTCTTAAAAGTTTTGCGTAATTTGCATAAGATTTATTGTTTGTAACAAACATCCCTCCTTCGCCTAAAGTTGAAATCATTTTATAAGTTGAAAATGAAAAAACAGCGATATCACTATTATATCCAATTTTTTTTCCTTCAAATTTTGCTCCAAGCGCATGTGCAGAGTCTTCAATTAATGGAATTTTTTTTGGTTTTAATATTTTTTTTAATTCTCTTAAATTAGCTGGATTACCTCCATGGTGAACTAAGTAGACAGCTTTTGTTTTTTTTGTAATTAATTTTTTTACTGACTTTGGACAAATATTAAGAGTATTTTTTTCAATATCAGCACATTTTATTGTAACTTCTTTTTCAAATAGATGATTGTAAGTTACCCAAAATGAGTTTGCTTGACAAATTACTTCATCACCTTTTTTAAGATCCAAAATTTGAGAAGAAAGTTTTAAGGCTGCACCACAGGAGCTCAATGCAACTGCATACTTAGCTTGACAATACTTGGCAAACTCCTTTTCAAATAACTCTACATCTCTACCTCTTGTTAAAAAATCACCTGACTTTAAAACTCTTTTTATTGCCTTAAATTCCTGATCATTGAAAGTGGTACCCACTTTGGGCTCTGTAATCATAATCTTATTTCATGCCTCCATCAATATTTACAATTGATCCATTCATGAAAGTATTTTTTTCAGAAACTATGTCATTAATAAAATATTTTAAATCATCAGATGTACCGATTCTCTCAACTGATATTAAATCTTTCATTTTTTTATCTACAAAGTCTTTTTTTTGAATTGTAGCTTTATACCAATTATTATTTTTAGCAGCAACCACGCTAGTTTTTATTGCATTAATTAAAATATTATTTTTACCAAATATAATTGCACTTTTTTTAACATAATTTTCTACTAATGCTTTTGAGCAAGAATACATAATTGAAGCTTGCGGATCATCAACAACAAATGATGAAAAAAATAAAATTCTGCCAAAATTTTTCTTTATCATATCTTTGAGAAAAAGATTATTTATCAATACGTGTTTGAAAAAATTTAACTCTATGCATCTTTGCCAGTCTGCTACTTTAAAAGAATAATTTCGATAACCAAATGTTCCTCCAACCGCATTGATAATTAAATCAGCTTTGATTTTTTTTTTTTTAAGTGTTTCAATAATTTTCGTATTTTGCCAATTAAAATTTAATTCAAAAAATTTAATTTTTTTTGATTTTAAAATTTTTTTTGGGATATTCTTTAAACTTTGTTTTGATGAATAAGACGCAAATATGTTATAGTTTTGTTTTATAAATTGATCATAGCAACCAATCATAATTCCAGAAGTTCCTCCAATTATTAGTAAGTTTCTTTTCATTTTATAAGCTCTTTTTTAAATTCATTTATATTAATTTTTTTTCCTAATCTTGCAGAGTGATTACATGCTTCCATAAGTATCCAGGTATCAATAGATTTTTTTTGAGTTTCACTATTATAATTTTTATTTACAATATCATTATAAAATAAATTTATTTGAAATAACTCGTCATCTATTAAGCCTTCATCTAAGTCTTTCAGATAAAAGTCTTTTATAGATCCACCATTTTTATACAATGTAATTTTTCCCCCTTCTCTTTGTAGGTCTGACTCTGAACCATGAAATAGCCATCTTCCACTCCATCTTGATGCAAAACCAAATGGATTTCCATGGCCTGCTCTTATACCTGTATAAGAAAATGGAGCTTTATTTTTATATTCAAAAATAGCTTGTCCACTTGTTGTACCTTCTATACCTCGAAAATCTAAATCCTTATCAACTCTGTTCATTGTATATGCGGTCACATATTCTGGTAAGTCAAAACATGCAACTAATTGACAAAGCTGATGACATGCTAATGTATGAAAAAACATTCCCTCGTAAAGTACATCATCTTGTGGGTTTTCTCTTTTCAAACTTTGTCTTCCCCAACACAAACACTCTCCACCTAATAATTCACCTAAACTTGTTTTTGCAATTTCTATCATCTTTAATGCAGCTTGATTCCATTGATTGTTATACCCTTGTAAAAAAACTAAATTTTTAAACTTATTTCTTGTTTTTATAAATTTTTTAAATTCAGATTGATTTAATGAAATTGATTTAACACAATAAGTATGAAGACCATTTTCTAAACTTTCAATAGAAAGATCAGTATGAACCTTAGTACTTGCAAAAATAAAACATGCCTCAAATTTAACTTCTTTTAATGCAATTGAAATTGTTTTGTAAATTTTATTTTTTAATTTTGGATAGTGTTCTAAAATTTTTTTTTTTGCATTTTCAATATCAATATCTATGATGGCGACAGGATCAAATAAATTACTTTCACTTAGAATTTTTAACCTCTGAAGAGAGAAATTTCCTGTTCCTATCAATGCAAATGGTATTTTTTTCATTTATAAATTAAAAACATAATTATTATTTTTAAAGTCTGATATATTCATAAAGAATATTAAGCACAAGACAATTTATGATAAAAAATAATTATTTAACATTATTATCTACTTTTTTACTACCAGCATTAATTATATTTAATAACAATCCCAACCTCATTGACTTTGTTACTTTTTTAAATTTTTGTGTCTTTCCACTTATTCTTTCATTAATAGTTATGACAATTAATTTAGCCTTAAGCAGAAAAAATAATTTTTTTTTGGATTTGGTGATTTTT
>CACNWC010000022.1 GCA_902624075.1 uncultured Pelagibacteraceae bacterium
TTATCCCTCTTATATTTTCATTTTTTAATTTTAGATTATCTAATTCACTAAATTTTTTATTTCTGAACAAAAATCTATTTTGAAATTTTTCAGATATTTTGTTGGCTATTTTTTTGCTCTCTAAGTCTCTGTCTAACGCAATTACTTTTGTATCTTTATATTTTAATATTTCACTCGAATAGCCACCTTGACCAAAGGTGCAATCAATAAATGTGCCACCATGATGAGGGGTAATAATGCTAATTAATTCATTTAGCAATACCGGATAATGTTTTGGAGCATCCGATACCATGGTGGCTTCCATTTATTTTTTCGAAGACCATTAATTTTTTTGTCTTCTTAAAAATGCAGGTATTTCGAGGTCATCATCCTCATTCTTGTCTTCAGATGATCCAAGCAAATCTTCAGAGGTTAATTCTTGATTATCTGAACTGAATAAATCTGGCTCATTAGTATCAACTCCAAATTCTTTTAGATCATTTAAATGATTTCTCTCGGAGTCTGTTGAATTAATTGCCTCTTCAGAGAATGAAACTTCATTATCATCAGAAGTATTTTGAACAATATTCTCAGCTGTTTGATTTTTCAAAAGCTCTTCATGATACTGATTGTTAACCTCATCAACAGATTGATTTAAGTTTTCATTTACAACTTCATTTTCAAGCTTTAGAGCATTTGCTCCATGTGATACCAGGTTTGAATTATTGCTAGAGAAATTAAAAGATGTGTTTGCTCCTAAGTTTGAAAAATCTGAGTAACCAGTATTTCGATTTTGTATTCGATGAACCATATTAATCACTGATTTTGTCTCAGGTTGTTGACCATCTAAAGAAGTAGCTACAATTGAAACTCTTATTTTACCTTCAAGAGAAGGGTCAGTTATAGCTCCAATTATTACCTCTGCGTCAGCTTCCACTTCAGATCTAATTTTATTAACAACTTCGTCGACTTCAAATAATTTCAGATCCTTGCCTCCAGTAATATTAACAAGTAGCCCTTTGGCACCTTTAAGTGTATAATCGTCAATTAAAGGATTGCTAATAGCTATTTCAGTTGCCTTCATAGCTCTTCCTTCACCTTCTGCTTCTCCAGTTCCCATCATAGCTTTACCCATTGAAGCCATTACAGTTTCTACGTCAGCAAAATCTAGATTAATGATTCCTGGTCTTACCATTAAATCTGTAACACTTTGGACTCCATGCATCAAAACATTATTTGAAAGATTGAATGACTCCTCAAATGTAGTTTGCTCATTTGCAATCTTAAATAAATTTTGATTAGGAATAACTATAATTGTGTCGACATGTTTTCTTAATTCTTCAAGACCGATCTGAGCTCTTTGCATTCTTGAAGGTCCTTCATATAAAAATGGTAATGTCACTACTCCAACAGTTAAAATATTTAATTCTTTTGCAGCTCTAGCAATTACATGTGCAGCACCAGTTCCAGTGCCCCCACCCATTCCAGCAGCTATAAAAACCATATTTGCACCTTGTAAAACATTAATTATTTCGTTCAAAGACTCATCAGCAGCAGCCTGACCAATATCAATTTTTGCTCCTGCACCTAAACCTTTTGTTAAATTCAAACCAATCTGAATTTTCGATTTTGCTTTACTGTGCTTTAAATCTTGTGCATCTGTATTGACAGCAATAAATTCTACTCCTTGCATTCCGTTTTCAATCATTTCATTAATAGCGTTTCCACCTGCTCCACCAACACCCATTACTAAAAGTCTTGGTTGCAATTCTTTTATCTCTGGCGTTTTAAAGTTAATTGTCATGATATAATCCCCCGTTATTTATTAAGTTGATGCTCCCATTTAAGGCTAGCCCGATTTAAATTTGCTTTTTTTCTTGCTTTGACCTTAAATTTTTCAAATATTGTTGGTTCCCATATTTGGAATATTTTTCCCTGACCAACAAATACCATGCTATTTTTAATTTTTGCATGTTTTAATAATTTTGTTGTAAGTGAAATTCTTCCTTCACTATCAAATTGTAAATTTACACTTTCAGATAATATTGATGTTGCAAAAAAATCTCTTTTTTCTTCGAAAGGATTTAAAGAATCTATTGTATTCGAAATTTTCTCAATTCTATCTTGCGGCCATGCCTCTATTGACTGGTTGTTAAATGATGGATAACAAACAACTCCGTTGTATCCAAGATTAGATAAGTATGATCTAAAACTTGCAGGCACAGAAACCCTTCCTTTCTTGTCCAATTTGTTTTCGTAGGTTGATAAAAACATAAACCATAAATTCCTTTATTCCCTTTATATGGGAATATTTGGGATAATATGGGTTTTTTATATTAGAGTCAATACATACAATTTAGGATTTGATTAGCTTTAGTTATAGCGAAATAAATCAAATTAAAGTGAATCAAAACGTGAACATTTGGTAATTTTTTAAATCAAAGAAATCTGCCAGATAAACTATAAGCCGGGTTCTGTCATTTAAACCTATCATTTGTCTAGGCTTAAGATCGCTCTTAAGCTCAAGCAACTAACCCTGATGACTAGCCAAGGACGGCTTTTAGTTTTTCAACAATGTCATCTCTACTTAGTCTTGCTCCCAGTGGGGTTTTCCAGCGTTCATTGTTACCAATAGAACCGGTGCGCTCTTACCACACCTTTTCACCCTTGCCATGTTATGGCGGTTTATTTTCTGTGGCACTATCCCTAGGGTTTCCCCTGCCAGGTGTTACCTGGCACTGTGTCCTTGTAGAGCCCGGACTTTCCTCTTTAAAATAAATTAAAGCGATAAGTCGTTTATCTGGCAAAAACAACTTATAATTTAATTTAAAAAATTCAAGATATAAATTTTTATTATTTTAATTTTTTACTTATTAATAAGCATTCCTGATCAATCTTTCCATCCACTAAATCCTGTCTGAATCGTCTTTGAAATGCAAAAATGATATATCTGTTATTTTGAATCAATTTTTTTACTCCTTTTTTTATTGGATATCCAATTTTAGACAAATTTTTTATAAACATTTTTTTTTCCTTAAGTGAAATATTTACTTTTCTGTATTTAATGATTTTTTGCTTATTTAAGTTATGCCATTTGCATAATTTTTTTTTTGCTAATGTACCCCACGGAAACTTTTCACCAGGATCTTTTTTTCGATCAGGAGCAATGTCTGAATGTCCTAAAATATTCTCTAATTTTATTTTGTATTTTTTAATCAAAAAATTTAATAATTTTTTGATAGATGATATTTGCTTTGTTGAAAATGACTTATATCCAAATTCATGACCTGGATTATTTATTTCAATTCCTATAGAGTATTTGTTTAGAGAATTAATATTTTTCCATTTAGATTTTCCTGCATGCCACGCCTCATATAAATCTGGAACCAAATTTATTATATTTCCATTATCTTTAATAAAATAATGTGAACTAACTTTAGTTTTATAATCACTCAATCGTTTAATTGCATCTGACTCATTTTTCATTCCAGTATAGTGAATAATTATAAATTTAATTAATTTTTTACTCCTTTTAATTGGATTGAAATTATATGAGTAATTTCTTGTCAAATTTAGGCCTATTTTTAATCTCATTTTTGATAAATAGTGAATTTACAATAATTTTGAATATAATATAAGGATGTCTATGATTAAAAAAATAGTAATTTTACTCATTACAACCTTGGCGTTAACTATAAATGTAAACGCGGGTTCAGATAATAGATTAATACTTAAAAAAAATGACCCAACAGAAATTAAAGATTGTTTTGAAAAAATAAATAGAGCGACTTTTGCTTTTAATAACGCTTTAGATGGAATTGTATTCAAACCTGTTGCAAGTGTGTATAAAGTATTACCTTCCCCAGTAAGAACTGGAGTAAGTAACTCTTTAGATAATTTATCTAACTTAGTTACCATCCCAAATAATGTTCTACAGGGCGAATTTGCTAAAGCAGGCGTAAATACAGGAAGGTTTTTGATTAACTCTACTGTTGGATTATTAGGTTTGATTGATGTCGCCTCTTTATTTGGATTAGAGGAGTATGAAAAAGAAGATTATGGTCAATCTCTTGCAAAACATGGGGTTGGTCCAGGGTGCTATGTTGTTTTACCGGTTCTTGGTCCAAGCACAGCGAGAGATACTATTGCCACTTCATTTAATTTTTTAGGTGGAGATGCATGGTATAATGTAACTGTAAGAAATGACACTCAATATCTAAGCAATGAAGATTACTATATGTCAAAAGTAACTGGTGGTGTAGATTTCAGAGCTAAAAACTATGATTCAATTGAGAGCTTAAAGAAAAATTCTGTAGATTTTTATGCATCTGTTAAAAGTTTATATTTACAAGATAGACAACAAAAAATTTTAAATACAAATAAAATAATTAGTACCCAAGATGATAGTGATTGGGAAGAGATAGATAATAACTAATTACAAATAAATTAAAATGAAAAAAAAAAATTTTATTTTAATAATCTTCTTTTATTTTTTATCTACAATAAATGTAAATTCTATAGAACCTGATGTATTTGTCCAATCAACGGTGAATAGAGCTACTGAAATCTTGTCAGACAGTACATCCAAAGATGAAAAAATAAACAGTTTAAAAAAGGTTGCAAAAGATACTGTCGATATAAATGGTATTGGTAATTACACTCTTGGTTCAATAAGAAAAAATTTAAGTGATACCCAAAAAAATAGATATTCTGAATTATTTCAAGATTATTTTCTAAAAAGCTTTTCTAATAGATTGGTGGAATATACAAACCCTGAAATAGATGTTTTTAAAAAAGAAAAATTAAACGAAAATTACACAATTGTTTATAGCCTTCTAAAGGCAACAGAAAAAAGACCTGAGGTAAAAATTGATTGGAGAATTTATACCAAATATCCAAATAATCCATTAATTAGAGATTTGATCATAGAGGGTTTGAGTCTGGCAAGAACTCAAAAAGAAGAATTTGCATCAATTTTAAATTCTAATAATGGAGATATAAATGCTCTATTTAAAACATTAGAAGAATTTTCAAAAAATTAATTTTTTATAAATTTAATTATTTGGTGGGCCTGCCTGGACTCGAACCAGGGACCCCGCCATTATGAGTGGTGTGCTCTAACCAACTGAGCTACAGGCCCTTTAATAGTCCTAGTTTTTATACGATTAATAAAGTTTATCAAGTATCAATGTTTTATTTTGATTCTATTTACTTACTTTTCCAATCACTTAGTTTGTAAAAAAAATTTCAATTTAAAGAAATTTTTTATGGTGGGCCTTGTTGGGATCGAACCAACTACCCCTGCAATGTCAATGCAGTACTCTACCATTGAGCTAAAGGCCCCATTTAGATAAACTTTATTAACTCTCTAAGAAACTTTTTAATTGTTTTGATCTACTCGGATGTTTTAATTTTCTTAAAGCTTTAGCTTCAATTTGTCTAATTCTTTCCCTAGTAACTGAAAACTGTAATCCAACCTCTTCTAGTGTATGATCTGTGTTCATTCCAACACCAAAGCGCATTCTCAATACTCTTTCTTCCCTTGGTGTTAATGTTGACAATATTTTTGTTGTCGCTTCACCTAAATTGGATTTTATTGCTTGTTCTAAAGGCGCTAATGCTTTTGTATCTTCTATAAAATCACCTAAACTACTATCCTCCTCATCACCAACTGGTTTTTCTAACGAAACAGGTTCTTTAGATATTTTTAAAACTTTTCTAACCTTGTCTAGTGGCATTCTCAATTTTTTTGCTAACTCTTCAGGAGTAGCTTCTCTTCCAAATTCACTTAAAATCAACCTTTGAGTCCTCACAATTTTATTTATTGTTTCAATCATGTGAACCGGAATTCTTATTGTTCTCGCTTGATCTGCTATAGATCTTGTAATTGCTTGTCTTATCCACCAAGTGGCGTATGTTGAAAACTTGTAACCTCTTCTATACTCAAATTTATCAACGGCTTTCATTAAACCTATGTTTCCTTCTTGAATAAGATCTAAAAATTGTAGACCTCTGTTAGTATATTTTTTTGCAATAGAAATTACTAATCTTAAATTTGCTTCGACCATTTCTTTTTTTGCTATTCTTGATTCTTTTTCACCTTTTTGAATTCTGCTTACTAATTTTTTAAAATCAGTAACTGACATTCCAAGCTTTTCGCTTATTTCTACTAGTCTTTCTCTTATATTTTTAAATTCATCTTTATATTTTGAAAAAAATTGTTTCCATAAAGAATTTGTATCTAAAAATTTTTTTAAATTTGGATTTATTTCATTTCCTATATAAAATTTAATAAATTCAGTTCTTGGAATTTTAAAATCCATAGCTAATCTTAGTAAATTTCCTTCAAGAGAGATGATTTTTTTATTTTCTACATAATGTTTCTGCACCAATTCTTCAAGAACTGAGGGTGATAATTGTAATGATTTAATATTATTTAAAACATCGTTAACAATTTTTTCATAACTTTTTTCTTTAGCTGGTGAAAAACTTTGAGAATTTAAAATACATTCAAGTTTTTCTTTTTGATACTTAATCAATTTATTATATTCTTTAGTTAAGTTACTTATAGTTTTAAGAACTTTGGGCTTAATTTCAGACTCCATAGCTGCGAGTGTAGGATTAAAATCGTCCTCATTTTCATCATTACTATTTTCGTCTTTATCTGTTTCACCAGCATTTTTCTGCTTAGCACTCGGACCAGTTGACTCATCCTCCATATAATTTGTATCTATATCAATAATTTCTCTAACTAAAATTTCGTCTTTTTGTAATTTATCATTCCATTCAGAAAACTGTTGTGCCGTTATTGGGCTTTGAGATAAAGCAATTAGCATTACATCTTTTCCAGCCTCTATTCTTTTTGCAATTGCAATTTCACCTTCCCTAGAAAGTAACTCTACACCACCCATTTCTCTTAAATACATTCTTATAGGATCGTCACTTTTTTCTATAGTTTTACCTTCTTCTTTTGATGAATTTTCTTTTTTCCTTAAAACTTTAAAATCTGATTTTTTCTCAACTAAGGAAATATTTTCATCTAAAATATGTAAAAAAGCTTGAGCTAAATTTTCATCTGATAGATTCCTTTTTCCTAGAGACTTACTTAATTCTTCATGAGTGATGAAACCTCTATGCGTTCCACGACCCATTAATCTTGCGAACGATTTTGTTATAATTCTTTCCACAGCAATTTTAAATTTGAAGAGTCTTATATAATATCAAATCTATAAAAATCCATTAATAATTTAATTGTATTAATTGATATTTTGCTTTTTTTTAAGCTCTTTTAGCTCATTAAAAGTGGTTTCGCTCATATCTTTTGAAAACTTAGATTCTAATTCCTGAATCCTAAACTCCAAATCATAATTATTCAAATCTCTACTTATGTCATCTAACAACTCAAAAATCTTATGTTCATTCTGAGGTCTATTTTTGAGAATATATTTAATTGGTGCAAATTTATTTATTTTTTCTATCAACTGAGCGTCTATTTCCAATTTTTTAAGGTTAGCCTCACCATCGAATTTTAATTTTGACATAATTTTCTCAAATATTTGTATATTAATTTTTGTAAATAATTTGATATTTTCAATTAAGTGAATATTTTCCTGAAATAATTCTAAATTATTCATTATTAAATAAAGCAAAGAAAACTCTTTAA
>CACNWC010000023.1 GCA_902624075.1 uncultured Pelagibacteraceae bacterium
GACTAAATGTGCCTAAAATTGAGAAAGCTCAAAATTTGGAAAATTTTTTAAAATCAAATTCAGTAGATTTAATTTTTACTGATTTAAATTCAGATAATAAAAAAATCGATAAATCAAAGTTAACTGATAAGCCAATTTGTATTATAATAGGTCCTGAAGGTGACTTTTCTGAGACTGAAAGAGAAGAGATTCTCTCTTATAAATGTGTTCACCCTCTAAGAATTAATGAGAATATTTTAAGATCAGAAACAGCAGTGATATCAGCTATTTCGATCATAAATTATGTGATTAATTGATAAATTGTCGCGAAAACTAAAGTGTAATTTTTATAAAAGAGCTTTATATAGCTATTTAAAAATGAAAAAATTTTTTTATATATTTTTTGGAATTTTGATATCGCAGAAAGCTATTGCAAATCAACCAGTTGATTGGCAACTAGGATTTCAAAAAGCTGCATCAGAGTCTATGAGAGAAATAGTTGCTTTTCATGACAAACTTTTGTTACCAATAATAATTGCAATAAGTGTGTTCGTTTTATTTTTAATGCTTTATGCATGTGTAAGATTTAGAGCATCAGCTAATCCAAACCCTTCAAAAAGAACTCATAATGTTACAGTTGAAGTTTTATGGACATTGATACCGTGTTTAATTCTAATTGTTATGGCAGTCCCCTCATTTAAGATTTTATATAAGCAAGACACAATACCGAAAGCAGATTTAACAATTAAAGCTATAGGTTATCAGTGGTATTGGGGATATGAGTATCCGGACGAAAATATAATTTTTGACTCATATATGATTGAGGAAAAAGATTTAAAAGTTGACCAGCCAAGATTACTAGCAGTAGATAACGAAGTTGTGGTGCCAGTTAACAAAGTAGTAAAAGTTCTGATTACTGCAAATGATGTTTTACATGCTTGGGCTCTGCCATCGTTTGGAGTTAAAAGAGATGCGGTACCTGGAAGAATTAATGAAACATGGTTTAAAGCAGAAAAAGTCGGAACATATTATGGTCAATGTTCGGAACTTTGTGGTATTAAACATGCATTTATGCCAATCACTGTTAAAGTAGTTAGTGAAGAAGATTATCAAGAATGGCTTTCTGAGGCACGAGTAAAATTTGCAAAGGAAGAAATTGAAAATGAAAAACTTAAACTAGTAAGTAAATAAATATGTATACACAAACATCATCACACGACGATCATCATACACCAACAGGTTGGAAGCGTTGGGCATACTCTACTAATCATAAAGATATTGGTACAATGTATTTAATTTTTGCAATAGTTGCAGGAGTTATAGGTACGGCATTTTCAGTTTTAATGAGAATGGAATTGATGCATCCAGGTGATGGGATCTTAGGTGGCAACTATCACTTATACAATGTATTGGTAACTGGTCATGGTTTAATTATGATTTTCTTTATGGTTATGCCAGCCATGATAGGTGGTTTTGGTAATTGGTTTGTACCAATTATGATTGGAGCACCTGATATGGCATTTCCTAGAATGAATAATATTTCTTTTTGGCTATTACCAGTTTCATTGACTTTATTAATTTTATCAATTTTTGCTGATGGCCCTCCGGGACAAACAGGAGTTGGTGGTGGTTGGACTATTTATCCACCATTATCATCTAAAGCAGGTCAACCTGGACCAGCAATGGATTTAGCTATTTTAAGTTTACACTTGGCAGGAGCATCATCAATTTTAGGAGCAGTGAATTTTATAACAACAATTTTAAATATGAGAACTCCAGGCATGACATTACATAAAATGCCACTATTTGCCTGGTCAATCTTAGTAACAGCTTTCCTATTGTTATTATCATTACCAGTTTTAGCTGGAGCGATTACAATGTTGTTAACAGACAGAAACTTTGGAACCGCCTTTTTTGAAGCGCAAACTGGAGGAGATCCAGTTTTGTTTCAGCATTTGTTTTGGTTTTTTGGTCACCCAGAAGTTTATATTTTGATCTTACCAGGCTTTGGAATGATTAGTCATATTGTATCAACATTTTCAAGAAAACCAGTTTTTGGTTACTTAGGTATGGCATACGCTATGGTTGCTATTGGAATAGTAGGTTTTGTTGTCTGGGCTCACCACATGTATACGGTTGGACTAGGCACCGACACAAAAGCATACTTTTTAGCAGCAACAATGATTATTGCTGTACCAACTGGAATAAAAATTTTTTCATGGATAGCAACTATGTGGGGTGGATCGATTTCATTCAAAACACCTATGATGTGGGCACTTGGTTTTATATTTATGTTCACTGTAGGCGGTGTAACAGGTGTAGTCTTAGCTAACGCTGGTGTAGATACTGCAATGCATGATACTTATTATGTGGTAGCTCACTTTCACTATGTGTTGTCATTAGGGGCGGTTTTTGCAATTTTTGCGGGCTTCTATTATTGGTTTTCAAAAATGTCGGGTTATGAATATTCTGAATGGATAGGTCAACTACATTTTTGGTTAACATTTATAGGCGTTAACTTAATTTTCTTTCCCCAACATTTCTTAGGTTTAGCTGGAATGCCAAGAAGATATGCAGATTATCCAGATGCATTTGCTGGATGGAATTATATTTCTTCAATAGGTTCTTATGTTGCTGTTGCTGGGTTAGCAGTATTTTTCGTAAATCTTATATACGCTTTTGCGAAGAAGAAAGTAGCGAAACAAAACCCTTGGGGAGAAGGGGCTACAACTTTAGAGTGGACAGTACCATCTCCGCCAAATTTTCACACATTTGAAGAATTGCCAAAGTTTGTTGATGATCAAGAAACAGAAAAATCTCACAGTTAAAATAAAAGCTTAAAAATTGATGGATAATTTAAAGTTAAAAAAAAGAAGTTTATCACAAGAAGATTTATTTAATTTTTCCGAATTATTTAAACTAATGAAGCCAAGAGTTATGTCTCTGGTGATTTTTACTTGTGCAGTTGGTTTGTTAACCGCACCAAATATTGTTTCAACAAAAGATGCTATAATTGGAATTTTACTAGTCTCATTAGGAGCTGGTGCTGCTGGAGCCTTGAATATGTGGTATGAGTCTGATCTTGACGCTTTGATGACCAGAACATGCTTAAGGCCTATTCCTACAGGTAAAGTAAACAGAAATCAGGCTTTTATATTTGGAGTAACTCTATCAATTGTTTCAGTGGTAGCATTAGATTATTTTACAAATAGAATTTCTGCAGCAATATTACTTTTAACAATTTTATTTTATGTTTTTGTTTATACAATTTGGTTAAAAAGACGAACGCCACAAAACATAGTTATCGGTGGTGCGGCTGGTGCATTTCCACCTGTTATTGGGTGGACTATTGCAACTGGCTCTTTATCAATCGAACCATTAGCCTTTTTTTTAATTATATTTTTTTGGACACCATCGCACTTTTGGGCTCTGAGTTTATATAAATCTGATGACTATAAAAAAGCCAATATACCAATGCTTCCTTTAACAAATGGAGTTGAAAGTACAAAAAAAAATATATTTATTTATTCTTTATTAATGCTTCCAGTTATAATTTTTCCATATTTAATAAATTTTGTTGGATTTACCTTTTTAATCCCATCATTATTATTAACAATTTATTATAACTTTTTATGTTACGAGCTATATAATTATAAGAAAAATAAGTTTAATCCGAAAAAGGCTAAATCAATATTTGGATATTCAATACTTTATTTGTTTTTAATTTTCGTCTTTTTTCTGATAGATAAAATATTATGATAACCCCAGATAAAAAAACTAAAAAAAAAAATATTATTACAGCGCTCACAATTATTGCTTTTATGATTTTTCTTTTCTTTTTTACCTTATATAACACAGGAGTATTTGATAGAGCTATATGATTGAAAGAAAAAAATTAACCCCAATAGTCTTAGCCGGTATTTTTGTTTTAATGTTAGGCTTATCTTATGCAGCAGTGCCTCTATATGATCTTTTTTGTAGAGTTACTGGTTTTGGGGGAACTACTCAAGTATCAAATAATGCACCTAAAATAGTTTTAGATAAAATTGTCAGTGTCAGATTCGATACTAATGTAAATAACTTGCCATGGGATTTTAAAGCTAAATCAAATGTAATTGATGTAAAAGTTGGCCAAGTTAATAAAATAGAGTTTGAAGTAACAAATTACAGTGATGAGCCAACAGCTGGAGTAGCGAGTTTTAATGTTTCACCCTCTAGCTTTGGTAAATACTATAGTAAATTAGGTTGTTTTTGTTTTGAAAAACAGGAGTTAAAAGCTGGTGAAAAAGCAACTTATGTAATGACTTTTTATTTAGACCCCGAAATGGTCAACGATCCTACTGTAAAAAACTTAGAAGATGTAACTATGTCTTACACTTTTTTCTCGACAGATTACTATAAACAATCATAATCCAAAAAAATGTCAGCTGAAAAAAAACACGATTATCACCTAGTAGATCCAAGCCCGTGGCCGATCTATACTTCTTTTTCATGTTTGGTTTTAGCATTAGGTGCAGTTTATTATATGCACTCAGATGTGTCTTGGGGCATGTACCTTGGTTTAGCTCTATTAATTTACGGTGCATATATGTGGTTTAGAGATGTAGTCATTGAAGCCGAACATCAAGGACATCATACACCAGTGGTACAAATTCATCACCGATATGGAATGACATTATTCATTGCTTCAGAGGTTATGTTTTTTGTTGCATGGTTTTGGGCTTACTTTGATGCAAGTCTTTTTCCAAATGATTTTGTTGGAAATGTCTGGCCACCAAAAGATATCGAAACTTTTGATCCTTGGGATATTCCATTAATTAATACATTGATATTATTATTGTCAGGAACAACTGTTACCTGGTCACATCATGCTTTACTCGAAGATGATAGAAAAAGTTTTATTAACGGCTTAATCTTAACAGTGATTCTTGGAGCTTGTTTTACAGCTCTTCAAGCATACGAATATCATCATGCAACATTTGCTTTTTCAGATCATATCTATGGGTCAGTTTTTTATATGGCAACAGGATTTCATGGTTTTCACGTAATAGTTGGAACAATTTTTTTAGCTGTATGTCTGTGGCGGGGAAAATTAGGTCACTTTAACAAAGATCATCATTTTGGTTTTGAAGCAGCAGCTTGGTACTGGCATTTTGTCGACGTTGTATGGTTATTTTTGTTTGCAGCTATATATATTTGGGGAAGTTAATTTCAGTCTTTGAAACATAAGTTTTTATTTTCTGTTTTTATAATTTTTTTTATACTTGTTTTTATCGCATTAGGTACTTGGCAAATAATTCGATTAAATTGGAAAAATAATCTTATTTTAGAAATTGAAAGCTCATTAAAAAATCCTCCAGTGGAACTTTCACAATCTAATAAAGCAAATTTTCTAAAAATCAAAACATCGGGCACTATTGATTTTGAAAAACAAATATATTTATATAATCTGAATGATTCTGGTACTCCAGGATTTGAAGTTATAAATCCAATTTTTATTGATAATGAAAATTATTTGATTAATCGAGGCTGGATACCATTTGAAAAAAAGGATACTTCAGAAATAAATATATTTGATCAAAATAATATAATTGGAATTCTCAAAACTCAGGGAAGAAAAAACATTTTTAAACCAGATAATGATATTAAAGAAAATTACTGGTTTAGCTTAAACAGAGAAGATATATTAAAATTTACTGGTAAAAAATTTTCAAAATATATAATTTATTTGGATGGAAATTATCAATTTCCTAGACCAAAAAAAATTACTGCTAATATTTCAAATAATCATAAAAAATACGCAATGACATGGTTTTCATTAGCGATTTCAATTCTTTTACTATATCTATATTTTAGAAAAAAGAACTATTAAATGAACTATATTAGTACAAGAAATAATCAAAAAAACTTTACTTTTAAAGATGTTTTCCTCAAAGGTCTGGCAGATGATGGTGGGCTATTTGTGCCTCAATCAATCAAACCATTTAAAAAAGAAGAATTAAATAATTTTAAAAACCTTAGTTACAATGATTTAGCGGCTGAAATAATTTTTCCATTCATAGGAGATTTCATGTCTAAGGATGACCTAATCTCTTTGATTTCAAAATCATACTCAAATTTTAGATGTGCTGATGTTGTAAAAATTTCAGATCTGGGAAATTTAAAAGTTCTAGAACTATTTCATGGTCCCACTCTTGCTTTTAAAGATATTGCAATGCAATTAATAGGTAATTTTTATGAATATCATTTAGGACTTGATCAAAGAAAAATAAATATAATTGTTGCAACTTCAGGTGACACTGGTGCAGCTGCTATAGATGCTTTAAAAGGAAAAAATAATTTAAATGTTTTTGTATTGCACCCTAATAATAAAATTTCACCGGTACAAAGAAGACTAATGACAATTCACGAGGAGAGTAACGTATTCAACATTGCAGTTGAGGGTAATTTTGATGATTGTCAAAATTTAGTAAAAGCAATGTTCAATGATGAAGAATTTTCAAAAGAAATTAATATGTCGGGTGTAAATTCAATTAATTGGGCAAGAATTATAGCTCAATCAGTATATTATTTTTATGCTTACTTCAAAGTTGGTAATGATCAACCTTTATCCTTTTCTGTTCCAACTGGAAACTTTGGAGATATTTATGCAGGTTATTTAGCAAAAAAATTAGGTCTTCCAATTGATAAACTAATCGTAGCTACAAATAAAAATGACATACTTCATAGAGCAATATCAGCAGGTGATTATACGCAAAAGAAAGTAGAAGAGACAAATACTCCAAGTATGGATATACAGATAGCAAGTAATTTTGAAAGACTTCTATATGACATAAAAGACTGCAATTCAGAAGTTACAAAGGATGTAATGAGCAACATAAAAGATAATACTTATAAAATCGATATTGACGATTTAGATAAAATTAAAAAGAATTTTATATCTGAGATGCTTGATGAAAAAGAAACTGTTGATATGATAAAGACAATTAATAACCAACATCAAATAGTAGTTGATCCACATACCGCAGTGGGTATTGGTGCTGTGAGAAAATTAGGATTGGAAAAAAATTGTGTTGTATTATCAACAGCTCACCCTTGTAAATTTCCACAAGCAATAGAAGATGCAATCTCAAAAACTGAAAATTTACCAGATAGTCTTAAATATGTTAACGACAGAAAAGAAAAATTTGAACTTATTTCAAATGATGTTGAAAAAATAAAGAAATATGTGATGAATTCCATA
>CACNWC010000024.1 GCA_902624075.1 uncultured Pelagibacteraceae bacterium
ATCTTATTGTGTTCTAAACTATTAACAAAAATGGATGGATCAATTTTATTTGATAATGAATAATCATTAAAAAAACTCAAATCGCCAATATTTTTTTTAATGATTTGACTTATATCTAAAAACTTCCAATCTTCTTGTTTTCTATTTGGAAAGCCGTTTTCAATAAATTTCTTCAAAAAACTTTTTTTTAATTGAATTTCTTTTTCTGAAATTTTTATTGTTTTTATTATTTTATAAAAATCTGATTGTAATTGTTCATTCATTTAATTAAAACTTTCGTAACCTTTTTTTTCAAGCTCTATTGCTAACTCTGGGCCACCAGATCTTATTATTTTTCCCTTCATTAAAACATGAACAAAGTCAGGTTTTATATAATCTAATAATCTTTGATAGTGAGTAATTATTAAAAAAGAATTATTTTTATTTCTTAAAGTATTAACTCCATCTGCTACTATTTTTAAAGCATCTATATCTAAGCCTGAGTCCGTCTCATCTAAAATAGATAATTTTGGAGCTAACATAGACATTTGTAAAATTTCATTTTTCTTTTTTTCTCCCCCGGAAAAACCAACATTTAATTGTCTGTTAAGTTTTTCTTCATCAAATTTTAATTCTTTAGCTTTTTGTTTTACAAGTTTTAAAAATTCAATTGCATCTAATTCTTTTTCTCCGCGTGCTTTTCTAATTGCATTTAGTGATGTTTTTAAAAATATATTTGTATTAACACCTGGAATTTCTAATGGATATTGAAAGGCTAAAAATATTCCTTTATGTGCTCTTTGTTCTGTCTCAAGATCAAATAAATTTTTATTCTCAAATAAGATTTCACCTGATACCTCGTACCCTTTTTTTCCTGATAGAATATTAGATAATGTGCTTTTTCCTGATCCGTTTGGACCCATAATTGCGTGAACTTCACCTGGATTAATATTTAAAGAAAACCCCTTTAATATTGATTTATTTTCTACGTTTGCGTTTAAATTATTTATTTTAAGCATTAACCAACACTCCCCTCTAAGCTAATACCTACTAATTTCTGGGCTTCGACCGCAAACTCCATTGGTAATTGTTGTAATACTTCCTTGCAAAATCCATTAACAATTAATCCCACTGCTTCCTCGGAATTAAGTCCTCTTTGTTGGCAATAGTGTAATTGTTCCTCACTAATTTTTGATGTTGTAGCTTCATGAGCAATATTTGAATCAAAATTTTTATTTTTTATATAAGGTACTGTGTGTGCACCACATTTATTTCCCATTAGTAAAGAGTCACATTGTGTATAGTTACTGGAATTTTTAGCTTTTGAATTAATATCTACTAAACCTCTATAGGTCATATCAGAAAATCCAGCACTTATACCTTTTGAAATTATTTTACTTTTAGTATTTTTTCCTAAATGAATCATCTTAGTTCCAGTATCTGCTTTTTGATGATTGTTGGTAATAGCAATTGAATAAAACTCTCCGATCGAATTGTCACCTTTTAATATACAGCTAGGATATTTCCAAGTAATAGCTGAACCAGTTTCAACTTGTGTCCAAGAAATTTTAGAATTTTTTCCTTTACAAAGACCTCTTTTAGTAACAAAGTTATATATCCCACCTTTTCCATTCTCATCACCGGGGTACCAATTTTGAACAGTTGAATATTTAATTTCTGCATCATCTAGTGCTATTAATTCAACATTAGCTGCGTGTAATTGATTTTCATCTCTCATGGGTGCTGTACAACCCTCTAAATAACTTACGTAACTTCCTTTATCAGCTATAATTAGCGTTCTTTCAAACTGTCCGGTCTCAGAAGCATTAATTCTAAAATAAGTTGATAATTCCATTGGACATCTGACACCCTCAGGAATGTAAACAAATGATCCATCAGTAAATACTGCAGAATTAAGAGTAGCAAAGAAATGGTCCGTAACTGGTATTACTGTACCTAAATATTTTTTAACCAACTCAGGATGTTTTTGTATTGCCTCTGACATTGAGCAAAAAATAATTCCATGTTTTGTTAATTCACCTTTAAAAGTAGTTGCTACTGAAACTGAGTCAAATACTGCATCTACAGCAATTCCATTTAGTCTTGCTTGTTCTTGTAATGGAATTCCAAGTTTTTTATATGTTTCTAAAAGTTTTGGGTCAAGCTCGTCTAAACTTTTTGGCTTATCCTTCATACTTTTTGGTGCTGAATAATAGTATAAATCTTGATAATCAATTTTAGGATACTTTGGCTTTTGCCAATTTGGCTCTTTTAAAAGTTTTAATCGTTCATAAGCTTTTAATCTAAAGTCTAACATCCACTGTGGTTCTTTTTTGATATTAGAAATAAACTTGATCACATCTTCATTTAAGCCTTTTGGAGCTTTAATGTTTTCAATATCAGTAGTGAAACCGTACTTATAATCTTTTAATCTTTCTATATCTTTTTCTCTTGTATCCATCTTTAAATTCTTCTTTCAGTGTTTTCTTTTACAAGATCTTCTAAACTCTTTTTTTCAAAAAAATCATTAATGTGGTTTTCAAGCTCATCCCATAAATTATGAGTTAAACATTTTGTAGATCTGCCATTACAACCTTTTTTGGACTCTTTTTTGCACTGAACAGTTTTTACTTTTTCATCAACCGCATCAAAAATATTTGTGAGTTTAATTTCTTTAGCTTTTTTATTTAAAACATAGCCTCCTTGATTTCCTCTAACACTTTGAACGATTTCTTTTTTTCTAAGTTTAGAAAAAATTTGTTCTAGGTAATCAAGTGAAATACCCTGTCTTAACGATATGTCTCTTAGAGATACTGGGTTTATATTATCGAACCTTGCCAGATCAACTAAAGCCATTACCGCATATCTGCCTTTAGAAGTTAATTTCATAAAACCTTATTTTACACGGTATATATAAACCTGACTAAAATAGTCAAGTATCTAAAAGAAAAAAAAGACTAACATTTTGTCACCCACATGTGATAAACCTAATTTTTTTTGAGAATGATAATCAATAACAATTATGGATAACAAAATTTTAGAAATCTTTATTCCAGGGCCTGCAGGTCGCTTAGAAGCAAAATATTTTAAAAGTAAAAAGAACACCTCACCTATAGCACTTGTTCTTCAACCACATCCTCAATATGGAGGAACAATGAATAACAAAGTTGTTGTTGAAACTTTTAATACATTTAAAGAAAATGATTTTTCAGTTTGTCGTGTGAATTTTAGAGGAGTTGGAAAAAGTGATGGTGAATTCGATAATGGTCAAGGAGAACTTGCGGATGCAGCGGCTGCGTTGGATTGGTTAGAGAGAGAAAATTTTGATAATTCTCAATGTTGGATTTCTGGATTTTCATTTGGTTCATTAATTGCGATGCAATTATTAATGCGAAGACCAGAAATAAATAGATTTGTCGCTATTTCACCTCAACCAAATGCATATGATTTTTCATTTCTATCTCCATGTCCAGCTTCAGGACTGATTGTATATGGAAAAAAAGATGAACTTGTACCTGTAGATTATATTAAAGAATTAGACAAAAGATTGAGTTCACAAAAAGGTATTAAGGTTGAATTTCAATCTGTAAATGATGCAAATCATTTTTTTTCAAAATCAGAAGATAATCTAATTAAATGTCTAAATAAATATATAAAGAAAGAAATAGCTCTTTATTAATAGTTTTTTACTATCATTCCACCAGTAAGAGGCTCTTTGCATCCAGTTGTTGAAGGAAATGTAATGGGTAAGTTTAGAAAAGATCTTATTGCAATAAAAGCAAATGCTTGAGACTCTACGTAATCTCCATCAACTTCATAATCATCAATAGATTGGATTATTAAATTCTTTGGCAATCTATTTTTAATTATTTGCATTAAAGTACTATTTTTTCTACCACCTCCACAAACCAAAATCTTCCATTCTTTACTTTTTGATTTTGATAAAAGATTTAATAAACTCTCTGCTATAATTATGCCTGTAAAATCTGTTAAAGTTGCCGCTCCATCATTTAAATCAAGCCCTCTCACAAAACCTAAACTAAAATCATTTATATCAAAAGATAAAATATCTTGATTATGTTTATTTCCAAAATTATCTAAAGCTTGATTTAAAATTAATTCATTAGTTCTTCCTCTTTTTGCAATTTCTCCATTTTTATCAAAATTATTTTTTGTGTGATTTCTAATCCATTCATCTATTAAACAATTTCCAGGTCCTAAATCTCTACTACTAAAAATATTTTCATCATTTTCACTTATTAAAGTTACATTTGAGATGCCACCAATATTCAAAATACAAACAGGAGGTTTAATTTTTTTTTGTTTTACGATTAATTTATGAAAAACTGGAGTTAATGGAGCTCCTTCGCCTCCATTAATAATATCGTTTTTCCTAAAATTATAAATTACAGTTTTTTTCGTTAATTGTGATAGTAAATTGCCATTTCCTAATTGCTTAGATATTTTTTGTGATGAATTATGATAAATAGTTTGACCATGAAACCCTATAAGATCTATTTCTTTATTAAATGATTCTAAGATATTGTTAACAATCTTAGCATGGAACAGTGTTATTTCTTTCTCGAGATCATTTAATTCATTTTCATTTATTTTTAAATCTTCAAATTTTAAAATATTGCCCTTTAATTGATGAAGATTTTTATATATTTGTTGGTCATATTCAAAATATTTATTTAAAATTACATCATATTGATCAATTCCATTTGAAATTATTATTGAAGCATCTATTCCATCTCCAGAGGTGCCACTCATCAAGCCTAATGCAGTAAATAACTTTCCCATTCTTATTTTTTTTTAATAAAATTTGTATATTGTGTGATTATAAACTTATGAATAAATTTTTAAAAGAATTTAAAGATAGAGGTTATTTTTACCAGTGCACAGGTGAAAATGAGTTATCCAAATTGTTAGATAAAGAAAAAATTAAAGGCTATATAGGTTTTGATTGCACGGCTGAAAGCCTACATGTCGGAAGCCTTCTCCAAATTATGTGTTTAAAACTTCTACAAAAACATGGTCATAGACCTATTGTGTTACTGGGTGGTGGCACAACTAGAATTGGTGATCCCTCTGGAAAAGATAAAACTAGAAAAATTCTTAATGAAAAAGAAATTGAAAGTAATATTAAAAGTATTGAAAAAATTCTTAAAAAATTTCTTAAAACTGATAACCCCAAAATAAAACCTATTTTTGTAAATAATTATTTATGGCTTAAAAAGTTAAATTATATTTCTTTTCTTAGAGATATTGGAAAACATTTTACAATTAATAAAATGTTAACATTTGAAAGTGTAAAAACTAGATTAGATAGAGAACAATCTTTAAGCTATATGGAATTTAATTATATGATTTTACAAGCATATGATTTTTTAGAATTAAATAAAAAAGAAAATTGTTCTTTACAAATTGGTGGTTCAGACCAATGGGGGAATATAGTTAATGGTACAGAACTTATAAAAAGATACCTGGGAAAGCAAACTTATGGCTTAACAACTCCTCTTATTACTTTGGCATCAGGTGCTAAAATGGGAAAAACCGAAACAGGCGCAATCTGGCTAGATGAAAAATTATTATCATCGTATGAATATTGGCAATTTTGGAGAAATGTAGATGACCGAGATGTAGTCAAATTTTTGAAAATGTTTACAGATTTAAAAATTGAAGAAATTAACAAAATTGAAAATGAAAATATTAATCAACTTAAAATTAAATTAGCAAATGAAGCAACGTCAATGCTTCATGGTAAAAATGCTGCTCAAAAATCAGAACAAGCTGCAAAAGAAGCCTTTTCGGGAAATATAATTGGTTCTAATTTACCATCGATAAAAATTAAAACGAGAGATATAGATAAAAAATTAAATATTATTGACCTTATAATGTTATCAAAATTTGAAAAATCAAAAAGTGAGGTAAGAAGATTGATTAAAGGAAATGCAGTTAAATTAAATAATGAAATAATAAGTGATGAAAAGTTTATAATTACGAATAAATTATTTCAGAATAATTATTTAAAACTTTCTATAGGAAAAAAAAGACATATTAAAATTGAAAAAGATTAATTTTTTTTAATTTTTTCTAAAGTTCTAGTTATAAATCTTGGAGTTAAAGTTTTAATTGGATTAACTGTTGTTTCTAAATTTTTTGGAGGTCCTTTAATTTTAAAACTTACACCAAAAACTCCTTCACCTGTGTTTGACCCAACTAATATCTGACCTAATATTGGAATTGAGCCAATAAATTTATTAATGGTTGTTGCAGGAACTAAAGTCCCACGGAGGCTAACTAATTTATTTTTTTCAACGTAACCTTTCATTAAAATTGAAATTGCAGGACCAATTGCATAAATTTCATTAATAGTCATGACATTAGATTTATTTTCAAATTTCATTTCAAATTCATCAAAACTTATACCTTCACCAGAAAGCAAATCAGCAATACCTTGTAGAGATGCTAATGTTAATAATTTCGTCAAAATAGGTAATTCTTTTAATTTAAAATTATATATTTTAATTGATGAAACAGACTCATCTTGCTCTCTTACTGAATAAAAATCTAGCCTACCTCCATTAAATCCTTTAATAAATTTATAACGATTTACAATGGCATTAGCCTCATCCATGAACATAGTTGTAATTTTTTGATTATTTGTTGACTTAACTGTGAAATTTAATTTTTTATCATTGCCAAAATATCCTATCAAATCTCCATCTATGATCTCTTGATTTTTAATGAATAAATTTCCTCTAAAATTATTTAAACTATATTCTTCATCTAAAATTAGCTTTTCAATATCTACGAGAA
>CACNWC010000025.1 GCA_902624075.1 uncultured Pelagibacteraceae bacterium
CGGGCATAGGCATCAATTCATTTTCACCTAAAATCCTAGCTACTCTTGTTGTGGGTTGCGCACCTTGACCCAACCAGTATTTAATTCTTTCAGCTTCTAATCCAATTCTCTCTTTTTTTTCTTTTGGCAATAATGGATTGAAGAAACCTACTTTCTCAATAAATCTTCCATCTCTTGCAAAACGACTATCAGCAACTACGACTTTATAAACAGGTCTCTTCTTTGTACCACCTCTTGATAATCTAAGTTTTAACATTCACTCTCCTTTTTTATTTTAGTTGATTAAATAATTCTGGAGGTATTCCTTTGTCAGACATACCTTTCAGATTTCCTTTTGACATCTTTTTCATCATTTCAGACATCATTTTAAATTGTTTTAACAATTTATTGATAGTGGCTGGATCAGTTCCAGAGCCATTAGCAATTCTTTTTTTTCTTGAACCATCAATTATTTTTGGGTTCTCTCTTTCTTTTTTTGTCATTGATAAAATTATAGCTTCATTTTTAGTTATTACACTCTCGTCAATTCCAGCCGCATCCATTTGTGATTTTACTTTTGAAACACCCGGCATGAAAGACATAATACCTTCGATACCCCCCATTTTTTTCATTTGTCTTAGTTGAGTTAAGTAATCTTGCATCGAGAATTGTCCCTTTTTTAAATTTTCCTCTGTTTTTTTTATATTTTCTTCACCTAAATCTTGAGCTGCTTTTTCAACAAGAGATACAATATCTCCCATTCCAAGAATTCTATTTGCAATTCTTTCTGGATGAAATACTTCAAGATTTTCTATTTTTTCACCAATACCTAAAAACTTAATTGGAACCTGGGAAATAAATTTCATACTAACAGCTGCTCCACCTCTTGCGTCACCATCTGCTCTCGTTAAAATAATTCCTGAAAGATTAACCGTATTTTTAAATTCTTTTGCAACTGATGCTGCTACTTGTCCAGTTAAGGAATCTGCAACTAGGAAAGTTTCTACGGGCTTTATAGTGTTTTCGATTTGTTTAATTTCACTCATCATCTGCAAGTCAATTTGTGTTCTACCAGCAGTATCAAACAGTATAATTTCAGCTCCATTCAAATTAGCTGCACTTATTGCCCTTTGACAAATATCAGTTGGTTGCTGTCCTTCTATAATTGGAAGAGTAAGAATGTTGTTTTGTTCACCCAAAGATCTCAATTGTTCTTGGGCAGCTGGTCTATAGATATCTAAACTAACCATCATTACTTTCTTTTTTTTTGTATTTTCTAAATATCTTGCCAATTTTGCAGTTGTTGTTGTTTTACCAGAACCTTGTAATCCAACTAACATCATAGGCACTGGTGGAACTGCATTAAGATTTATATCATTATTTTTTTCACCAAGTAGGTTTACTAATTCGTCATAGACAATTTTAACGACCATATCTCCAGGAGATGTTGATCTAATTATTTCTTGGCCTAGAGCTTTTGGTTTAACTTTTTCAATAAAATCTTTTGCAACATCAAGAGATACATCTGCCTCTAATAAAGCTTGCCTTATACCTCTCAATCCTTCATCAACTTGATTTTCATCAAGTGATGGTGCTTTTTTTAGGGAGGAAAAAACTTCCTCAAATTTATTTGTCAAATTTTCAAACATAATTATTACACACAGCAGTTATCGCACTAGTGGGCGAACCCTCGCTGACTAGTGTCGATCTCTTTGTTTCCAAAGACACCACAAATTTAACGTTTTTGCGGAAACTGCAACAAACTATAATAGAGGTTCAAAAAGTCAATAAATAAGTTAAATAACTATATATGGACATTAAAGCATTTAAAATGGATGGATTAGGTAATGATTTTGTAATCATTGATAATAGACAAAAAATTACAAAACTTACAAAAGATCAGATAATTAGAATTTGTGACAGAAATTTTATTGGTTGTGATCAACTAATAATAATTGAAAATGATAAATCCACAGATGCTTACTTAAAGTTTTTTAATTCTGATGGTGGTGAGTCTGGAGCATGTGGAAATGGAACAAGGTGTGTTGCAGATTTGATTTCAAAAGAAATAAAAAATAAAAATATAGTTTTAAGGACCTTATCAGGAATTTTAAAATCTGAAATCTTGGGAAACAATATTGTTACTACTGAAATAGGTGTGGCTAAAACTGAGTGGCATGAAATACCTTTATCAGAAAAGTTAAATACAAAAAATTTGAATATCAAAATTAATGATAAAAATAATAAAGAACACTCGGGTGGTACAGCGATAAACGTTGGAAACCCACATATTATTTTTTTCATAAATGAAATTAATAATTTTGATATCAAAAAAGTTGGCCCAAATATTGAGAGTCATAAACTTTTTCCCCATAAATGTAATGTCACAATTGCACAAGTAATAAATAAAGATCTAATTAAAGTTAAAGTGTGGGAAAGAGGAGCTGGTTTAACAAAAGCATGTGGAACAGCTGCATGTGCAACTGCATTCGCAGCTAAATTGAATAATCTCTGTAATGACAATACAGATATAGAATTTGAAAATGGAAAGTTATCGATTTTGATTGATGAAAAAAATTCAATCCATATGAAAGGTCCTGTTTCAGATATAAAAAAAATTGAAATAAATTTATAATGGGAATTTTCGATAAATTTAAATCTGGATTTAAAAAAAGTGCTTCAGCACTTACATCTGGTCTAAGAGAAATAATTATAAAAAAAGAAATAGATGATGAAAACTTAAATAAAATAGAAGACTTTCTTATTCAATCAGATGTTGGGGTAGAGGCCGCATCTGAAATAAAAGAAATTATCTCAAATAAAAAAATCGATCCGAACAAAGATTTATCTATGGAGATCAATATTATCTTAAAAGAATATATTATTTCTTTGATGAAGCCTTTAGAAAATAATACCTTCTTTGAAAAAAAAGAAAAAATTAACGTAACTTTAATCTCAGGGGTAAATGGTGTTGGTAAAACAACTACTATAGGAAAGATTGGAAAAATTTTAAAAAACAAAGGAAATAAAGTTATGTTTGCAGCTTCAGATACTTTTCGAGCTGCAGCGATTGAACAATTAGAAAATTGGGCCAATAAGGTAGATGCTCAAATAATTAAATCATCTCAAGGTTCTGATCCAGCATCCGTTGCTTATAAAGCTATTGATGAGGCAATTAAAAATAATTTAAATCAAGTTTTAATTGATACTGCTGGAAGACTTCAAAATAAAAAGAACTTGATGGAGGAATACAAAAAAATTGCTAATGTAACAAAAAAAATTTACCCTAAAGCACCACATGATGTAATTTTAGTTTTGGATGCTACTTCAGGACAAAATGTGATTAACCAAGTTGAGGAATTTAATAAAATCATTCCTGTAACAGGAATTATAATGACCAAATTAGATGGAACAGCAAAAGGTGGTATACTTTTAGCTTTAGCAAAAAAATATAAACTTCCAATTATTGCATTAGGATTAGGTGAAAAAGTGGATGATTTACAATTATTTGATGCAGTAAAATTCGCTGATGCTTTTACTCAAATTAGCTAATATTTAATTTAAACTTTTTAAGAAAGAATTTAGAGCTTTTAAAAGTTTTTCATCAAATTCCATCATGTGATTATCATGTTTTGTAAAATAAGAAAATTTTGGCTCATTTGCAATTTCATACATTTTTTTTCCCATAGCATAAGGGACTATTTGATCAGCCTCACCATGCATTATTAAAACTGGAATATTTATATTTCTTATTTTATTTTCATTATCAAATTTATCTTTTAATAATAAACCAACAGGGATGTAAGGATAAAAATTTTTTGCAGCATCTACCATAGATGTGAAAGGAGTTTCCAATATAATGCCTGCAAAATTTTTATTTTGAGACAAATGCGTTGCAACACCAGTTCCTAGTGACTCACCATATATAACAATATTTTCCTCTTTTACACCTTTGTCAATCAGCCAACTTATTGCACTTTTTCCATCTTCATATAAACCTTTCTCAGTTGGGCTTCCATTATTTCCACTAAAACCTCTCCAAGCAACAATCAAGAAATTTACATCCATTTCTTGAAAATGATTCAATTTATGGATTCTATTTTCTATAGAACCTGCATTACCATGAAAAAAAAGAATAGTTTTATATCTTTCTAAATCCTTCTTATGATACCAACCTAATAATTCAATTTTATCACTGGTTTTAACTTTAACTTTTTCAATATTTACCGTTATCTGATCGTCTGAGTAATTATTTTCATTTGGGTGATACATCAAATTTCTTTGATAAAAATATAAGAATATTAACATTAAAATATAAAAAAAAATAACTATTTGAAAAAATAATAACAAAATATTCCTAAACTTTTTTAACATTGTTTTTTTTTGCTAAGTATACTCCAAAAAATACTAAGATTGTTCCAATGAAATGATAATCTTCAAATTTTTCATCAAATAAAAAATAACCATAAATTGCTCCATAAACTGTAAATATATAAAGTGTAAAACCTGTTAAAGATGCACCTAATTTTTTTTGAGCCATGGTGTAAAGAGTGAAAGCAATTATTCCTGGAGAAATAGCTGCAAAAACTACCCATAAGTAAAATTCAGGAATAAAAACTGTTTGTTTGTAAAATATCTCTTCACCAATGTAAAAAGGTAACAAACTTAATGCTCCAAAAAAAGATATAACAGTAAATCTTTCTAAAATTTTTAATTTAGAATTCCAATAAAATAAATAAATTGAATATAATGCCCAACCAATTGCTGCAGCCAACATCCATAAATCACCGATTGTAAATTGTAAATTAATTAGTAGATTAATATCACCTTTCATTATAATTACTAAAACACCAACCAAACATGTAATTAAGCCAATTATTTTAATAAAATTTATTTTTTCACTGAAGAAATAATACGAGATCAAAATTATAAAAACAGGTGATGATGTATAAATAATGCCCATATTTGTAACCGTAGTAGTTTCACCAGCTAAAAATGGAAAAGCCCCACAAACACCACATCCCATTGATCCTAGGAAAAAAAGTTTTTTATATTCTTTTTTAATTATGTAAAAATTCTTTTTTAATGCCACATATGTAAAAGGTAACAATATCAAAAAAACTACAGTCCACCTCCAAAAAGCTAATGAAATAGGCGGCACAAACTCTACACCACCTCTTGCAACTACTAAATTGCTTGCCATAAAAATTGGCTGAATAAACAAAAGAGAAAGAGGAAAAAAATTAATCTTAAAATTTTTCAATTTGAGAAAAAATTAATTTTTATCAAAAAAAGCTTCGTAAACCATCATGACTATAGCAATACCCATGAGTAAATATACTGGTAAAACATCTAAAAACCCAATCATCATAGATCTTGTCAATGTAGTTGCTAGACCAACTAAAAAAAATATTGCAAAAGACAAACCAACTATTGTAGTTATTTTATTCATTTATTCCTGACACTCCTTTTCTAACCATCTAGCTACTCCCAAAAATCTATGATCATCATACCGATCACCAACTAATTGAACTCCTAATGGTAAATTATTTTCACCCTCAAGTAAAGGGAGAGAAATGCATGGCGTTCCAAGATAAGACCACACTTTATTAAATTCCGCTGTACCTGTGCTCTTTAATCCCTTAGGAGCAACACCTGGACTTGATGGGGTTAATACACCGTGATAATCCTCAAAGACTTCTTTATATGACTCATAACTTTGCTTTCTAAAATCAATTGCTTCGGCATATTCTTTAGCAGAGTATTTGTTGCCTTTTGCAATCGCTGTCTGCATATATTTTGATAATTTTGATTTATACTTTTTATAATAAATTCCAAAATTATTTGACAAGTCTGTTTCATGAATAATTTGATGATATTTATGAATATCTTTGAAATATGATGGTTCATCAAAGATCTCAACATTTTTAAAAGATTTTATAAAGTACTCAAATGCTTCTCTAGATTTCTTATCAATTATTTTCCAATATCCAGTTTTATAAAAAATAAATTTAGGTTTAAATAAAGGTCCTTTTTTAGTTTCATTTAAAATATTTTCTGCAGAATAATAAACTGTTGCCGGATCATAATTATCTTTTTTTATTAGGACTTTTGCAAGTAAAGCAACATCCTCTACTGTTCTTCCAAACA
>CACNWC010000026.1 GCA_902624075.1 uncultured Pelagibacteraceae bacterium
CAAACTAAAAAATTAACCTCCAAAATAAGAAAAATTTTTAATGATAAAAATTATCCAATTTTAGTTGATCAAGAAGGAGGTAGGGTAAGTAGACTGGAAAATATAATTACTTTTAGAAAACTTTCATCTGAATTTTTTGGAAAAGAATATTTTAAGAATAAATCTAAATTTGAGCTAATTTATAAGTTGTATATAAACAAAACAGCTTTTCTCTTAAAACAAATGGGTATCAATATAAATTCAGTTCCAGTTTTAGATTTAAAGATTAAAGGCTCATCTAATATTATTGGAGATAGATCATATTCTCATAAATCATCAATAGTATCTAAAATAGGTGATATTTGTATAAAAAATTTTCATGATAATTCAATTGGAACTATTATTAAACACATCCCGGGTCATGGTTTAGCTAAAGTAGATAGTCATTATTTAACACCAAAAATAAATAAATCTCTCAATTATTTATTAAAAAATGACTTTAATGCTTTTAAAAATAAGCAAACTTTTTTTGCAATGACTGGTCATTTAGTTTTTACAAAAATTGATAAAAAAAATACGGTAACTCATTCAAGAAAATTAATAGATATCATAAGAAAAAAGATTGGTTTTAAAAATATTTTGATTTCAGATGATCTTTCCATGAAAAGTTTAAAAAATTCTATTAAGCTAAATACAATTAATATGTTTAGCGCTGGTTGTAATTTAGCTTTACATTGCAATGGTAATTTAAATGAAATGTTGATTGTGGCAAAAAATTCACCAATAATTGATAAATTTATTGTAAAAAAAACATCACAATTTTATAAAATATTAAGATAATATTTATTTATAATGAATAATGATTCAGATTTTTTTAATGTAAAAATTGATAATTATACAGGCCCATTAAATGTATTATTAGATTTAGCTAAAGCTCAAAAAGTAAATTTAGAAGATATATCTATCACCAAATTAGCAGATCAATTTAATGATTTTATTAAAAATGAAAAAAATCTTAATTTAGAAATAGCATCTGAATATTTATTAATGGCAACATGGTTAGCTTATTTAAAATCTAAGTTATTATTACCTAGTACTCCAGAAGAAGAATTTAAGATTAACGAAGTCGCAGAAAAATTAAAATTACAATTAAAAAAATTAGAACTTATAAGACTTTTGTCGGATCAAATGCTTAAAAGAAAAAGATTAGGCAAAGAAATTAGAGTGCGTGGTATGAAGTCTGGAATTCGCTCTATTTACAATAGCGAGTATAATATTAGTTTATTTGACTTATTAAAATCTTATTCAATGATCTTAATGACTAAAGATTTTCAGAAAATTAACATTCCAAAATTACCAGTTTTTACAACAGAAGAAGGAATAAAAACAATAAGAAATTTTTTTGGTAAACTTTTAGATTGGAAAAAATTAGATGATTTAGTGCCTAAAGATTTTAAAGTTGATAAAAAGTTTAAAAAATCTGGAACAGCTGGGATTTTTGCCGGATCTTTAGAATTGGTAAAAGAAGGAGACCTGAAGATAAAACAAAAAAATCTTTTTGAAGATATTTATGTTAAAGAAAATAAATGATAAAAAATAAAAAAAGAAATAATATAATTGATTTTCCATCAAAACTAACATCTATAGAGAAGGAAATTGAAGCAATAATTTTTGCAGCCGCCGAGCCACTTAATATTGAGACAATTCAAAGTAAAATTTCTAAAAAAAGTGATGTTGAGAAAATTTTGATTAAATTACAAAAGAATTATGCAGATAGGGGTATAAATTTAGTTTGTATATCAAAAAAATGGTCTTTTAGAACATCTCCGACTTTATCAAAACTAATGTCTCAAGAAAAAACTGTCGAAAAAAAACTTTCTAGAGCGGCTATAGAAACTCTTGCAATTATTGTTTACCACCAGCCTGTAACTCGAGCTGAAATTGAAGAAATAAGAGGTGTTGCTTTTGGAACTAATACTATTGAAATATTAATGGAATTGAATTGGGTAAAACCTGGTGGAAGAAAAGACGTTCCAGGCAAACCTATCCAATACATAACAACTGATGACTTTTTGAGTCATTTTAATTTAAATCAATTATCTGATCTACCAACAGTAGATGAGTTAGGTGCAGCAGGTTTAATTGACAATACAAATATCGATAATGCAATATTTGGAACAGGAAAATTTTATAAAGAAAAACAAGAGGGTAAAAATGAGGACATTTATTCAAATATTGATGAAATGTTGAATAGTACACTTGATAATGATGATGATAAGTAAAAAGCCACTTTAATTTTTTCTCTAAAAAGGTTATATATTTAATTATGAGTATTGGAATTTGGCAAATAGCAATAGTAGTAATATTAGTCGTTTTATTGTTTGGTCGAGGAAAGATCTCCAGTTTAATGGGTGATGTGGCCAAAGGTATAAAAAGTTTTAAAAAAGGAATGGCGTCTGATGTTACTGATGAAACTGAAACAAAAAATATTTCCGAAGAAAATCAGGACTCAAATAATCCAAACAACAAAGAATAAACCACATGCCTACAATTGGTTGGTTTGAAATTTTAATTATAGTTGCTATTGCAATTATTGTCTTAGGTCCCAAAGATTTTCCGATAATGTTAAAAAAGGTCGGTTCATGGATTGGTTCAGCAAAAAAATACGTGAACAGTCTTCAAAATGAAGTTGCAAACATAGATATTGAAGAAGAAAAAATTAAAGAAAAAAAGAAAGACATTAAAAATGACTAATGAAGATAAAGAGACTGGTTTTATAAGTCATTTAACTGAACTAAGAAAAAGGTTAATAAATAGTTTTATTTTTCTAATAATTTTTTTTGTTGGCTGTTATTTTTTTGCTGAAAATTTATATGGTTTTTTAGTAGAACCATTTGCGCAAGCTGTAAAGAATGATGGCTCAGATAGAAGATTAATTTTCACTGCTCTTCAAGAAACCTTTTTAACATATTTAAAAGTGTCTTTTTTCACTGCTTTTTTTGTTACTTGTCCATTTATTCTCATGCAAATATGGAAATTTATTGCTCCCGGTCTTTACAAACATGAAAAAATTGCGATTTTACCTTATCTAGTTCTAACACCAATCTTGTTCTTTTTAGGTGGTATGCTCGTTTATTATTTAATTATGCCATTGGCTATAAAATTTTTTTTATCATTTGAGAGCACAGGTCTATCTACAAACTTACCTATTCAATTAGAAGCTAAAGTTAATGAATATCTTTCACTGGTAATGAAGCTTATTTTTGCTTTTGGTATTAGTTTTCAACTTCCTGTAATCTTAAGCTTATTAGCTAGAGTTGGAGTAGTTGATTCTATTTTTTTAAAAAAAAGAAGAAAATATGTTGTGGTAATTATATTTGCTGCAGCAGCATTACTAACTCCACCAGACCCTATAACACAAATAGGTTTAGCTATACCTTTATTGATTTTATATCGGGCATGACTGATCGATATGCTATTAATCTAGATAAAAATATAAAATGAACATTTTTCAACAATATTTAGAAAAGATAAAAAAGATCTTATTTGAATTATCTAAAAAAGGTGATTTGATTTTACCTGAGACACTTGATGGAATAACTTCTGAAACTCCACCAGATAAATTTAATAGCGATATATCTACGAATGTTGCTATGGTTTTATCTAAAATAAATAAAAAATCTCCTGTTGATTTAGCTAAAAATTTATCAGAAGTAATTAAAAAAAGTGATGAATTAATAGAAGATATATCAGTAATTAAACCTGGGTTTATAAATATTAAATTTAAACCAGTTTTTTGGTTTAACTTCATAAATGAAATAATTAAAAATTCTAAAACATTTGGTAAAAACTCAAATGAAAGCAAAAAAAAATTTTTAATAGAGTTTGTTTCAGCCAACCCTACAGGCCCCCTTCATGTAGGCCACTGCCGAGGGGCAATATTAGGTGATGTAATTGCTAATATATTGTCTTTTAATAATCATGATGTCACTAAAGAATATTATGTTAATGATTATGGTAATCAAATAATAAATTTTGCTAAATCAGTTTATTTTAGAATAAGAGAAATAAAATTTAATGAAAAATTTCCTATACAAGATGAAAATTTATATCCAGGTGATTATATTAATGAATTTGCTAATAATATAATTTCCTCCAATAAGATAAAAAATTTTGAAAATTTCAATAATATTTCCGAACAATTAATAACTTTATCAATCGAAGAGTCCTTAAAATTAATTAAGTCTAATCTAAAAAGTCTTGGCATAATTCATGATAGTTTTGTTAGTGAAAAAGATTTAGTCTTAAATAAAGAAGTAGAAAAGGTTCTTGGTCATCTTAAAAAAAATAAATTTATATATAAAGGAAAAATTAAAGCCCCGGCTGGTGAAGATAATAATTGGATTGAAAGAGAGCAATTACTTTTCAAATCATCTGATTTTGGTGATGATAAAGATAGGGCTCTGCAAAAATCTGATGGCACATGGACTTATTTTGCTAGTGATGTTGCTTATCATAACAATAAGTTAAATAGAAATTATGATTATTTAATCAATATTTTGGGAGCAGATCACGCAGGTTATATTAAAAGAATTTCATCTTCGGTTGAAGCTTTATCAGGTTCAAAGAATAAACTTATTTGTAAAGTAAGCCAATTAGTCAAACTCATCAAAGACAAAAAACCATTTAAGATGTCTAAAAGAAAGGGTGATTATATAACTGTAGATGATTTAATTAGTGAGGTAGGTAAAGATGCGACTAGGTTTATTATGCTTAATAGAAGTAGCGATGTTGAGCTTGATTTTGATTTCGATAATGTTGTTGAAAAATCAAAAGAAAATCCACTTTATTACGTTCAATATTGTTATGCCAGAATAGCTTCAGTCTATCGACATCTAGAACTTAATATGAATTCTGATATTGAAATCCAAAATCATAATTTTGAATATTCTGAAGATGAAATTAGAATTTTAAAAAAAATTTCTGAATGGCCTACATGCATCGATATAGCATGTAGAAAATTAGAACCACACCGTATTCCTGTATATTTGTATGAACTCTCTTCAAAATTTCATGCATACTGGAATTTAGGTAAAGATATGCCTGAAAAAAGATTCATCAATCAGCAAAAAAAAATTAGCAACGATAAATTGATTCTGCTAAAGGCAATCTCTAATGTAATCAAATCTGGAATGGAAATTGTTAATGTTTCAACTCCAGAAGAAATGTAATGATAAAAGAAATCAAATATCTAATTTTTGTTGTCTTTATATTACTATTTATATTTTTTAATATAAAATATTACGTTTCCGATAATAATAAAAAAAATTCT
>CACNWC010000027.1 GCA_902624075.1 uncultured Pelagibacteraceae bacterium
GGGATGATGCCACACCCTGAAAGAATGATTGATAAAAGTTTATCTGGTGATGATGGTTCATTATTTTTTAAAAATCTGATTAATAATATTAAATAATGCAAGTTAATGAAAGAATAGCAATAGAGCACGGATTAAAAAAAGATGAATATAAAAAAATCTGTAATCTATTAAAAAGAATACCCAATATTACCGAACTTGGAATATTTTCAGCTATGTGGAACGAACATTGCTCTTATAAATCATCAAGGTTACATTTAAAAAAATTACCCACTAAGGGAAAAAATGTAATTCAAGGACCTGGTGAAAATGCAGGAGTTATTGATATTGATGATGGGGATGCAATTGTATTTAAAATTGAAAGTCACAACCATCCATCGTTCATTGAGCCGTATCAGGGAGCGGCTACGGGTGTGGGTGGAATAATGAGAGATGTTTTTACAATGGGTGCAAGACCGATCGCTAATTTAAATTCAATTCATTTTGGCTCACCTCAAAATAAAAAAACAAAAAATTTATTAAGAGGTGTTGTGCATGGTATTGGTGGTTACGGAAATTGTATGGGAGTTCCAACAATTGCTGGTCAAACCTCTTTTGATAGTTCTTATAATGGAAATATTTTAGTAAATGCTATGACCTTGGGTTTAGTTAAAAAAAATAAAATTTTTTATTCAAGGGCTGCAGGTTTAAATAAGCCAGTCATTTATGTTGGTTCAAAAACTGGAAGAGATGGAATTCATGGAGCTAGTATGGCTTCAGCTAGTTTTGATGAAAAAATTGAAGAAAAAAAACCAACAGTCCAAGTTGGCGATCCTTTTACAGAAAAACTTTTACTTGAAGCATGTTTAGAATTAATGGCTGGTGACTCAATAATTGCAATTCAAGATATGGGAGCAGCTGGTCTTACTTCATCTAGTATAGAAATGGCATCAAAGGGAAACTTAGGTATTGAATTAAATTTAGACAAAGTTCCATGTAGAGAAAGTAAAATGACACCTTACGAAATCATGCTTTCAGAAAGTCAAGAAAGGATGTTGATAATTTTAGAAAATGGAAAAGAGGAATTGGCTAAAAAAATATTTGATAAATGGAATTTAGACTTTGCTGTTATTGGAAAAACAACGAGTTCAAAAAATATAGAATTATATTTTGAAAACGAGCAAGTGGCTCATATACCAGTTAATACTTTGGTAGAAAATTCACCTATGTATGATCGAAAGTGGAAAAAAACTAAATTACCAAAAAAAAATTTAATTACAAAAAAAGTATTAAATAAATTAAAAATTAAAGATGTTTTAAATAAAATTTTATCTAATCCCAATGTTTGTAGCAAAGAATGGATTTGGCAACAATATGATCATACAGTTATGGGTGATACTATTCAAAAACCTGGTGGAGACTCAGGGGTTGTAAGAGTTCATGGTACAGACAAAGCTGTTGCAGCAACAGTTGACTCTTCAGCTGTATATTGTTGGGCTCATCCACTTACTGGTGGAAAACAAGTAGTATGTGAAAGCTGGAGAAATCTTATATCAGTTGGAGCAACTCCAATTGCTATAACAAATTGTTTGAATTTTGGAAGCCCTGAAAATGAGGAAAATATGGGGGAGTTTGTTGAATGCGTTCAAGGTATAGGAGAGGCGTCTGAATATCTAAAATTTCCAGTCGTTTCTGGAAACGTATCTTTTTATAATCAAACTAAAGATATCGGTATTAAACCAACTCCCTCAATTGGTGGAGTGGGCTTAATTAAAGATCATAAAAAGATGGTAACCATGGATTTTAAAGAAATTGGTAATTTGGTTTTAATAATTGGTAAAACTGAAGGACATATAGATCAAAGTTTGTTTGCAAGAACTATATTAGATGAAAAAAACGGGCCTCCACCTGAGATAAATCTTTTTAATGAAAAAAATAACGGTGAAACATTGCTTCAATTAATTAAGAATAATTTTATAAAAAGTTCGCATGATGTGTCACTTGGAGGAATACTTACAGCAGTAAGTAAAATGTGTATAAAAGGTCATAAGGGTATAGAATTAAACAAACCAAAATTGTTACTAAATGAAATTGAATATTTTTTTTCTGAAGATCAGGGAAGATATATAATTGAAATAAATCCATCTGACTTAAATGAAGTTACTAAGATTTTAGAAAAAAATTCAGTACATTATGATGAATTGGGCAAAATTGTTGATAATTATATTATTGTTAACAAAAAGACAAAGGTTACAATTGACGAATTAAAATCATATAATACTAATTGGTTAATTAAATATATGAGTTAAATATGGCAATGGATCTTAAAGAAATAGAAAAACATATAAAAGAAGCAATGCCTGATGCTTTAGTTGAAATTCAAGATTTAGCCGGTGATGGAAATCATTATTCAGCCACTATAACATCATCTCAATTTACTGGTAAAAGCAAAATAGAACAACATAAAATGGTGTATAACTCACTTAAAGGAAAAATGGGAAATGAGTTACATGCTTTAGCAATTAAAACAAAGGAAAACTAATGGATGATCAAACTAAAAATTTAATTCAAAATCACATTGATAATAATGATGTCTGCTTATTTATGAAAGGAACTCCAGATGCGCCACAATGTGGTTTTTCAATGGCTGTATCGAATATGTTAAAAATATTTGAAGTTAATTTTACTGGAGTAAATGTTTTAGAAAATCAATCTTTGAGAGAAGGCATCAAAATCTTTAGCGATTGGCCTACAATACCTCAACTGTACATTAAAAAAGAATTCGTGGGTGGATGTGATATTGTAAAAGAAATGTACGAAAATGGAGAATTAGCTAAATTGTTTGAAAAAAAAGGTATTAATTTCAAAAACAAAAATTAATAGTATTCAATTATTCATTAAATGAAACAATTTATCTATAAAACTATTATTGCAATTATAGCTATTGTTTTAGTTTACGAATTAACAATTGCTAAACAAATTAAACAGCTCTCTTCTCAAACGGACATGTTTTTAAGTAAGGAAGGACGGAAAGACGGTGTAGAAAAAATTAGAGAAGAATTAAAAAAAGCTTTAAAAAAAGAAAGATATCTATCTAAAGAAGATGCAAAATTAATAAATCAGTTTTTAAATAAAGTAATAATTGAATTAAAAGAAAGTGAAAATTAATCACAATACCAAGAGGAACCAACGTTTATAGTTTGATTGCTCAGTGGATATTTATAGTTTTCCATTATTATTAAACTACAATTTTTAGGATTTGATCTCTTAAAATTTCTTAAATTTTTTACAACATAAAATGGTCTATCTTTAGCGGAGTCTAATTGACTATACTCTTTAAAACACTTGAAACCATGATTCTCTAAAAATATTTCTGAATATAAATCTCCATAAACACAATTATTCTTATTTGATTTAACTTTTATTGAATGTTTTTTAATTGAGTTATATAAACTCTTATTACTTAAACCCCAATAATCAACCTCAAAATTTTTATTGATATTATAAAATTTTGAAAAAGAATTCATCCATGTATACTGATAAGGATTTAATGAGAAATTCTCAAAAATAAAAAAAATTATAACAAAGACACCTAAATAAGAAGAAATCTTTTTACTAAAAATGAATAAATTATTTAAGGATATAAGAAATATCAAAGGGATTAAAAACATTATATGTCTAATTTCATCATATATAGATACGTTAAAAATTATAAATAATATCAAAATTGAAAATAAACTTATCGAGAAAGAATAAAAAAATATTTTATTCAATATATTATTTGAGATTTTTTTTTCAATAAGAGGGAATAAAATTAACCCTAAAAGAATTAAAATAGGTAATTTAAAAAAAAGCCAAATGAAATAGTAACTGGAGGGTAAATTTAAAGATTTCATACAATCTCCTAATGTTACAGTGCATATATTTTGTTGGTATTTACTCATCCATTTTAAAGAATTCAATATTTCTTGAGGACTGTGCCAAAAAATTGGATTCATTACATAAATAAAAAAAATAACAAAAACAAAGAATAATAAAAAATTCTTTTTATTTAAATTAATAAATTCTACGAAATTTTTATTTCTATTTTCCAA
>CACNWC010000028.1 GCA_902624075.1 uncultured Pelagibacteraceae bacterium
TTTAATGCTAATCCAACTCCAAAAATTGTTATTGGTATTTTTCTTTCTTTAAAAAGATTATCTAATCTCCAAAAACCAGCTCTGGACCCATATTCATAAATAGACTCCATGCTCATATGCCTCCCCTTAATTGCTTTAGCACCGATTATTTCTGACAAAAAAGTTTCTGAATATTTATCTCCATTTAATACACAATTTTCTCCTCCCTCTTCATAATTTAAAACAATTTGAAGAGCTAATTTTGCATTATTAGGCCAACTTATTTTCTTACCGTTAGATCCATAACCTATAAAATTTCTATTATTGTTTGACATAATCAATTTATCTATATCATCAATTGCTAATTAAATTTAGTTATTTCTTTTTTTAAAGACATTAAATTAAGTTCAATTTTGAGCTTAGGAAATTTTTTTTTAATTTTATTTTTGATAATTTTAAAAGCTTTTTTGTGAATTTCTATTTCAATTTTTTTATCAAATTTTTTTTTTTTATTAATACTTTTGGCTACACCACAATCAAAATGATTAATTATAATAATTTTTTTTATTTTATGAAGCCGTATTGAGGTTGTTAAATTATCAAAAAAAACTGAGTGCCATTTTTGAAATTTCTTATGTGTTACACCTAAAGCTCCACCAGCAATCGTAAACGCACTATATTTTCCTGAAAGCTTTCTTCTTAACATGTAATTATAAACAATTGGTTGAAATCTAGGATCAATACAGGACAGAACCATTGCTTCAAATTTTTTTTTCATTATTATTTTTTCATTACTTCATATTCAAAATTTTGAGTTGTTTCATTTACTTTTAAAAGTTTTGCCCCATTTTTTGAATGAAATTTAGTTGCCATATCTGTTAATGGAGAAAGAGTTATTAATCTGTTCAAATGATTGGATTTTTTTATTTTCTTAAAAACTTCTTTTACAATCAGTTTACCTCCACCTTTTTTTTTAGACCAAACTGTGTATGCAATAGCAATTTTTCCAACATTTTGGTCTCGTTGTGCACTTTGTAAAAAAGCATCATGACTAAATTTATTTAATTCATCAACATTTTTAGGTATTTGATTTGTATATGCAAAACACATAACTGCATGAATTTCACCCATATATTTAACACCATAAATTTTTCTTCCATAGCTTCTTCGAAATACATTATCTAACTCAGGTCTAACGGGGTCTTCTTTTGTGTTACATTCTTTAAGTTCAACCAATTCAGCCCCTTTGACCCAATCAAAAAAAGTATTAATGTTTTTATTAATGATTTGTTTATTTTTTCTTAAACGGGCTTTTATTCTTGGTTTAAATTTATCTTTCAACATTTCTCTCATATAAAAATCAGAAGTATAATAATGCAAAAATTATTCCTAATACAATTAGGAAGACAATCAATATAATATAGTTTATTTTAATATTAAATTGTGTTTCAATATATTCATTAATTTTTTCCCAAAATAAAACAATTAGAAAAACAATTAATGCTGGAATTATAAACTTAAGCATAATTAAATCTATTTAGCATTGTTATCGTTAACATAAACAGAAACTCCTCTTGTATTTATATCAACATCAAACTTTTTGTGTAAAGGTGGAAAAGCCCTTTGAGAACAATCTAATCTGTCACATGTTCTACAAGATACTCCAATAGGAATTTCAGTTTTTTTATCTGAAATATCTAAATTTTCAGTATAAACAAACTCCTTTGCATATTTTGCTTCACAACCTAAACCTATTGATAAAATACTTTTAGATTGACCATATCTTCCAACCCCCTTTTCAACAGTTTTTGCAATACAGACATATTTTTCTCCATTCGTCATTTTACTCACTGCTGCTTGAATTACTCCTGGTCGTGTAAAAGCAGAGTAAACATTCCATCTAGGACAAGCTCCACCATATCTTGGAATTTCAATTCCGGATAAAGAAAATCTTTTTGAAATATTTCCCGCCATATCAACTCTTAGAAAGTGAAATGGAATACCTGGTAATTTTTCATCCTGTAAACATGTTACTCTGTGAGCAACTTGTTCAAAGGAAGTTGCAAAAGTATTTTGTAACAATTGAAGATCATATTTAAGTTTTTTACATTCTGTATGAAATAATTTATACGGCATTAATATAGCTGCACCACAATAATTTAATAAAGCGACTTGAGTAAGTCTTCTTGATTCTTCTGATGGAAATTTAAATTCAGATAGATAGCTATTTATAATATCTATTGCACCCTCTTGAGCAATTTGCGCTGCGGCATGTAATTTTTTTGTTTCTAAAGAATTATAATCACTTAGCAAAAGCTCTTTTTTTTTCTTATCAAAAACTTTTGAAAAAGGTTTTTTTTCTTCAGGAATAATATCTTTAACAGTAATTGAATATTCTTTTTTTAAAAAATCACATAATGCAATGTATCTTGTTCTATTATTTTTTTGGACCTTTTCAAATATTAAATTTGCAAAATCCTCTAGTCTTGGAAAATAATTTTTATTTTCTTGTAAAAAATCTGAAATTACTTCTCCTGGAAAAGAAGTTTTCCTACTATCTATTATTTTTCCAGAAATATTTTCAACTTTGTTAACAATTTCATGATCTTTCTGTTTAAAATTATCACCTAATTTTATTAATGCCTTAGCAATTTTTGGATTAGTGTTTACTAAATCTTTTACTTCAGGTCCAAGTATATCAAGATCCTCAAACAATTGATCATCTAATAATTCTGAAATATCATTTTCTAAATTAATATCACTTTTGCTCGTTAAATCAGATAGATCAACTCTTAATTCTCTGCTTATTTTTATTAATAAGTCACCATCAATTTTTCTTTTACTGCTTTCAATTAAATTTAAATAGCTTGGAGAAATATTTAATTTTTCTGCAAATTTATTAGCTTGAAGTCCAAGTTGTCTTCTGAATGCTTTTATTTTTGGACCAATCTTTAAATCTAATTTATTGATATTTTTACCTTTTGAAAACTTTGAAATAGCAATTTTTGAATTATTTAAATCAATCTCTTTTTCACTTTTTAAATCTGATAATTCAATTCTAAGTTCTTGGCATATTTTAAGAAGGAGTTCTGCATCAATACTTCTTTTCCCACTCTCAATTAAATTTAAATAACTTGGTGATATTGATAATTGCTCTGCCAATTTTTTGGCTTGTAAACCGAGTTTTTTTCTAAAACTCCTTATTTTATTGCCTATTTCATTATTAATTTCCATAATCTGTAAATTTTGTAAATTTTAATTTACAAAAAATTAACTAAATTTACAAGTAAATTAAGCATTTTTTATAGATTTTGTAAATTTTGTAAATTATACAATATTCATGGACGAAAAATTTAAAAACAATGAAAATGAGGCTCAAATCATAAGGCATGAGGACTTAGCTAAGCATAATAGCAGAGGTATCTACATGAGAGATGACCATTGTGATTGGGGTTCAAGTGGAATGAAAGATCTAGTTGAGACCCTTAACGACTCAAACTAAGTCTATTTCGTTCAACTTAAATCATTTATCTAAATAATAAATTAATAATAAAGGGACTAATAATGAGTGCAGAAAATATCTCATATGATTTAAAAAGATTTGCAGGAATTAAAAGAGATTATACTCCAGAGGAAGTAGAAAGATTAAGAGGCTCTTTAAAAATTGAGTACTCTATATGTAAACAACAATCCACAAAATTATGGAATCTATTAAATTCTGAACCATACGTAAATACACTTGGTTCTCTATCAGGAAATCATGCTGTACAGCACGCAAAAGCAGGATTAAAAGCTATATACTTAAGTGGTTGGCAAGTAGCAGCGGACGCAAACAGTGCTGGTGAAATGTATCCAGATCAATCTTTGTACCC
>CACNWC010000029.1 GCA_902624075.1 uncultured Pelagibacteraceae bacterium
AAAAGATATTCAGGAAGTACCAACATTATTTTTTGAATTTCATGGATCTGAAATTTCAAATAATGAAAATATCAAAATAGTTGAGGAAATATCTAAAGAAAATAATGGAAGTTCATTTAAATGGGCGAAAGATCTTGAAGAAAGAAATAAACTTTGGAAAGCAAGATGGGATGTATATTATTCTGTAAAAGCTTTAATCAACAATGGAAGAGTTTATTCTACAGATGTGTGCCTGCCAATTTCAAATATAACTGAATGTGTTAACTATGCAGAGGAACAAGCTAAAAAATTCGGGCTTAGAGCTCCAATGGTTGGTCACTTAGGAGATGGAAATTTTCATGTTCTTTTGCCTTTTGATCCAGAAAAAAAAGAGATGTATAAAAAGATAAGAGAATTTAATGATCTGTTGATTAAAAAAGCATTAGAATTAAACGGAACGATAACTGGAGAACATGGAGTAGGTCTTCATAAAAAAGAGTATTTATTAGTGGAACATGGTGACAATATTCCAGTTATGAAAATGATTAAAAGAAGCATTGATCAAAATAATATAATGAACCCTGGAAAGATATTTGATCTGAATTAATTTTTGGGAAATAACTATGAAAAAAATTTTAATAACAAGAAAACTAATAAAAGATAGCGAAGATAAAGCTTCAAAAACTTTTGATCCAATATTTAATAGTAATGATGAATTATATTCCCAATCAAAGGTTATTGAAATGAGTAAAGGTTGTGACGGTATTCTTACTTCACTCACAGACAAAATGGATAAAGAAACAATTGATAAGTTACCTGATACTATAAAAATAATATCTAATTTTGCAGTTGGTTTTGGAAACATAGATTTAGATGCTGCAAAAAAAAGAGGTATTGCTGTTACAAATACACCTGAGGTTTTATCAGATGCAACTGCAGAAATTGGTATTTTGTTAATATTAGGTGCTTGTAGAAGAGCAGCAGAAGGAATAGAGGCCGCACGAGAAGGTGGCTGGAAATGGTCGGCTGATTACCTAATTGGTAAACAGTTAACAGGAACAAGACTAGGTATTTTAGGCATGGGAAGAATAGGACAAAAAATTGCTAAGATTGCTAAATCGTTAGGTATGGTAATCCATTATCATAATAGATCTAAATTAAAAGAAGATAAGGAAGCTGGAGCAATTTACCATGATAATATTAAAAGTCTTTTTGCTGTTTCAGACGTATTATCTATTTGTTGTCCAGCTACCAAAGAAACTGAAAATATGATTAATAAAGAGACAGTGGAGTATTTTCCAAAAGGAGCAATTATTACTAATGTAGCTAGAGGAGATATAATTGAAGATGAAGCTCTAATTGATGCACTAAATAGAAGAAAAATTTATGCTGTCGGTTTGGACGTTTATAAAAACGAACCAAATTTAAACCCAGGTTATTTGAAAATAAAGACGGCCTTTATTTTACCTCACTTAGGAAGTGCAACTAAAGATACAAGAATTGCGATGGCAAATTTGGCAATCGATAACATTGACGAATTTTTTAAAACGGGAAATTGTTCTAACAAAGTTAATTAATTCTACTTGTAATTGAATTTTATTTAATTTATGCGACATCGTCTCTTTTTTTTATAAAGACTCTAATCACAATCTATGTTTAAATTATTCCGGTTAATTAACTTTAATAGGAGTAACAATGACGAAAGAAAATAAATCATTGAAGATTAAAACATCTTCAAGACGTAAGTTCTTTAAAACTGCTGCTAAAGCTGGTGCTGTAGCTGCAGCAACAGTTGCTATGCCAAACATCGCAACTGCTGGCAGTCATAAAACTTTAAAGATGCAAGCTGCATGGCCAAGTGGAGCAAACATCTTTTTTGAAATGGCTGGAGACTACTGTAACATGGTAAAAGAAATGTCTGGAGGCTCACTTCAGATTGATCTTCAACCTGTTGGAGCGGTTGTAAAGACTTCAGAAATCGGACAAGCAGTTAGTTCTGGTGTAGTTGATATGGGTCACTGGGTGACAGCATATTGGTATGGTAAAAATCCTGCTGCATCTTTATTCGGAACTGGTCCTTCATACGGAATGTCATCTCAAGAAGTTATGGGATGGATGGAATATGGTGGAGGAAGAAAACTTTATGACGAAACACTTGCAAAAGTTGGTTTTGATTATGTTGGTTTCTTTCATATGCCTATGCCAGCACAGCCTTTTGGTTGGTTCAAAAAGAACGTAACTAAAGTGTCTGATGTTAAAGGTATGAAGTATAGAACAGTTGGTCTAGCGACTAACGTTTTAACTGCAATGGGAATGGTAGTTAGACAATTACCTGGTGGTGAAATTCAGCCAGCTATGAAAACTGGTTTGATTGAAGCTGCTGAGTTTAACAACCCAACTTCAGACTCTCAATTTGGAATGCAAGACGTTTCTAAACATTATCATTTAGGAAGTTTTCACCAATCTCAAGAGATGTTTGAAATACCAGTTAACAAAAAAACATTTAATAGTTTATCGCCTGCACACCAAGCAATATTAAAAAATGCTGCTTATGCTGCAAATAGCGACAACTACTTTAAAGCTTTAGTAAGATACTCAAACGATCTTGCGAAGTTAATGAATGAGCATAAAGTAAATGTTTACCAAACTTCAGATGCTATCCTAGCGGAACAATTAAAAGGTTGGGATAAAGTAATCGGTGACTTCAATAAGAAAGATCCTTTCTTTAAGAAGATCGTAGATTCTCAAAAAGCATATGCTAAGAAAGTAATGAAATACTTGCTGATGAATCAGCCAAATTACAAACTTGCATATGAAAATGAGTTTGGACCAATTGGAAAAGTTAAAATCTAATAACTTTTAAATTTTTAAAAGGGGGCCTAGGCCCCCTTTTTTTATTTGATTAATTTACGACAATTCAATAAAACTTAAGCTTTATGATGAGATCTTTTATAAAATTTGCCGATAGATTAAGTATCTCAATGGGTAAGGCTTTCTCTTGGTGCATAGTTATTCTTATGGGAGGAACTTGTTATGAAGTTTTTATGGCATATGCTCTAAATGCTCCTACATTGTGGAACTTTGATTTTAGTCTTCAGATGTATGGGGCTATTTTTATGATGGCTGGAGCTTACACACTTTCAACTGAAGCACATGTAAGAGGAGATGTAATCTATCGATTATTCCCACAAAAGACACAAGCTTATATTGATTTATTTTTATACTTTATATTCTTTTTTCCTGGAGTTATAGCTCTTGCTTTCTATGGCTATGAATATGCTGCACTTGCTTGGAAAATAAAAGAGACCAGTTGGAATAGTCCTGCGCAAATTCAAATTTATATGGCAAAGTCTTTAATACCTTTATCAGGAGCACTTTTAACTATTCAAGGTATCAGTGAAGTTTTTAGATGTATCCTTTGTATACAAAATGGAAATTGGCCAGAAAGAGATTCAGCTGATGCTGAAGAAACTGAAAAATTATTAATGAGAACTGCCCAGAAAGGTAACACTGACGATGTTATTTAGTCTTACAAATCCAGAAGTTGCAATTTTAATGATGGGAATATTTTTATTTGCAGTTCTTTTAGGTTTTCCAATTGCATTTACGTTAATGGCAATGGGCTTAGGTTTTGGATATTATGCTTATTTTGATCCAACTAAAATGGAGCACCTATTTGATAATAGGATATTTCAGCTCTTTGTTCAAAACACATACACAGTAATGGATAATAATGTTCTTACAGCAGTCCCACTCTTT
>CACNWC010000030.1 GCA_902624075.1 uncultured Pelagibacteraceae bacterium
CTGCACATGCGGCAGTTTCATTAAATATTTCTAATCCCTTTTGCATTTTTATTTCATCTGCAAAAGTTTGTAAATTTTTAGATGATGATATTAAAAGAATAATTAACAAAAATTTTAAAATTTTCATTAATTAATCTTAAAACTTTTTAGAGTTTTATACTACTGTAATATTTACGCTATGATCCTTCCAGCCGTTATGAGCATACCCTCTTCTATTTTCCATTCTTAGCTCAGGCTGTTTATCACTTCCGTTAGAGGCTAAACTAGCAATATTATAAGTTCCTGCACTTAAAGTTGTCTCTAAAACGAATTGTCTCCAAGCATATTTTCCTAAGTTAGGACCAATAAATTTTGCTTTTTTCCAGCTGTTACCTCCATCTATGGATACTTTTACACTCCTTACTTTTTTAGTACCACCCATAGCAACACCAACAATCTGCACTTTTCCTGCTTTGACAGTTCCAGTTTCATCTGTTGGTCTTGTAACCCATGATTTCACTGGCATTTCCCAACATGATGGATATTGAGAACCTTTTTTTCCTATTGGAGAAATTCTGTAACTTTTTTTCATATATTTTACAGATGACTCTTTTGTAGTAAAAGCTACTTTTCCAAGATGTTTAACATTATTAATACCAAAATAACCTGGAGTTACCATTCTTAATGGTCCACCATGAGCATTAGGTAATGGAACACCGTTCATTTCCCATGCAAGCATTGCATCTTTATGAACTTTTTTAGGAACTGATCTAGCTATCATTGCTTTTTTTGGATCTAAACCTGTTGGTTCATGATCAACTCCTTCGGAAGTCATATACACTGCTTCTCCATTAATCCCACCACAAGCATCTACGACTGTCTTCATTGGAACTCCAGTCCAAAGAACACACGCTGCAGCACCCGTTTTCCATTGTGAGCCTCTAGGTTTATGTTTAAAAAATCCTCTTCCATTTCCTGAACACTGTAAAATTGTTGCCATTGTTTCATGACCTAATTTTTGAAGTTGAGCCAATGTGAAAGTTTGAGGATTTTTCACACCCTCAATAGAAACTTTCCATTTTTTTCTATCACCTATTTGTGTATCAGTCATAGTTGGCATATTATTTCTTATGTAAATATTTCTATTTGGTGTTATTAAACTTTCACCAATCGCACTTCTATGAGTTTCAATTCCTTTATCAGAGTGTACAATTAGAGCATCTCGATCTTTCCAACTTATAAAATCTGGCAAACCTTTTTTTCCTTCGGAATGATTAGCGTTAGCAATAGTTATTGGAACAACAGAAGCTGTTGCTGCAATCCCAGCTATTGCAGCTGTTCCTGTTAAAAAATTTCTTCTATTTAAATTAAGTTTTGTTTTGTTTTTTTTCATTTAGATCCTCCAATATTTTATTATAACAAAAATTAAATTAACAAAAAATATAAAAATTAATTTTCAATTTTTAGTTGAAGTAAAATTTTTACTTATTTTCCTCATTTATTATTTATCAATTCTAGTATAAGTTTATTCTATGCAACATTTGCAAGATAATTTTGGTAGAAAATTTCCATACATAAGAATGTCTATAACTGAGGTTTGTAATTTTAAATGTGGTTACTGTTTACCCAATGGTTACATGGCAGATAAAAGTGATAATAGAAAATTTTTACACATAAATGAAATAAGACGACTTGCTAAAGGATTTTCTGAGCTAGGTGTTCAAAAAATTAGACTTACAGGTGGAGAACCAACTGTAAGAAAGGATTTTTTTGAAATTGTAAAAATTTTAAAAAATGAAACTAGTATTAAAAAAGTTGTTATTACAACAAATGGATACCATTTAGACCAAAAGGCAAAGTCATTAGTGGATACTGGATTAGATGGTATTAACATCAGTATTGATAGTTTAGATAGAGAAACATTTAAAAATATTACTAAACATGACAGATTACCAGAAATTCTTAAAGGGATTCAAGTTTTACAAGATTTAGGGTTTGAAAATATAAAGATTAACGCGGTTCTTCTAAATGGAGTTAATGCATCTAATAAAGACTTTAATGCATGGTCAAATTTCATAAAAAAAAACAAAGTCAATTTTAGATATATAGAGTTAATGCAGACAGGTGATAATCTTGATTACTTTAATAAGTATCATATTTCATCAAAAATTTTTAAAAGTTATCTAAATGATAATAGTTGGATATATCAAACACAAGGCTTAGATGCAGGTCCATCATTAAATTATATAAATCCAGATTACAAAGGGAAATTTGGTATTATAGCTCCTTATTCTAAAGACTTTTGTAAATCATGTAATCGTTTAAGAATTACATCAAAAGGAGATTTAAGACTTTGTTTATTTGGAAATACTGGAATAAGTATTAGACATCTACTTCAAAAGGATGATCAAACTGAGGAATTAAAAGATCTCATATTAGGTCAAATGAGATTTAAAAAAGAATCTCACTATCTTGAGCTTGGAGAGACAGGTCTAACGAAAAATTTATCTAAAACTGGTGGTTAAATGACAAAATTAAAAATTATAGATCAAAAAGAACTTAAAGATTGGGCAAAAGAAATATTTAAAAAAAACTCATTTAATATGGTTGATGTTTCATCAAAAAAAGAAACTTTTAGAAGAGCATTAGCCTCAGGAAAAATTTATGTTGGTAAAGAAGTTTTTAACTTAATTAAAAATAAAAAAATGCCAAAAGGTGATCCTGTTACTTTAGCCGAGGTATCAGCGGTCTTAGGAGTTAAAAAAACAAGTGAACTTATTCCTTTATGTCACCCACTTCCAATTGATCACACTGCTACTAAAATCATTATGAACGAAGTAGATAATTCACTTGAAGTTTTTTGTGTTGTGTCAGCAGTTGCAAAGACTGGAGTTGAAATGGAAGCTATTATGGGTGTTAACGCTGCATTAATAACAATTTATGATTTAAGTAAAATAGTAAATCCACATTTAAAAATAGATAACGTTAAATTATTAATTAAAGAGGGTGGAAAAAGTGGATTATGGAAAAATCCGGACGGTTTACCTGAATTCCTAAAAAATATTTTTTAATATTTAATGTCTATTTATCTAAGTTCTCAAAAAGTAATTAAAGATTGGATTGATTACAACGATCATATGAATGTTTCATATTATCTATTAATGTTTGATAAATATGGTGCTGATACACTAAATAATATTTTTAAAATGGGTGAACACTCAGCAAAAACAACAAAAAAAAGCACAATGATTGTAGAGTCTCATATTACTTATAATCAAGAGCTCCAACTAGATGATGAAGTAGTTATTAATTGTGTTTATTTCGACCATGATAAAAAAAGACTTCAATATAAGATGGAAATGATACACAAAGAAAAAAAATTTTTAGCCTCAACAATTGAAATTCTAGCTTTGTATGTAGACCTTAATCAGAGAAAGGTTGCAGAATTTGAAGATGAAAAAGTCAAATTAATGGATGACTTTATAAATAAAAACAAATCTGAATTTAATAACGAAAACTTAAAATTTTCATCAAAATTAAAAAAATGAAAATTAAACTAGAATTAT
>CACNWC010000031.1 GCA_902624075.1 uncultured Pelagibacteraceae bacterium
TTATTAATTTATTGCAATTTTTACCATTTTGTTAGTAAAATACATTTATAAATTATTCTATACGGAGATTTATTTATGAATAAAGTGGCAATTATTGGCGCTGGACCATGTGGTTTGTCAATGTTGAGATCTTTTGAGCAGGCAGAAAAAAAAGGTGAAAAGATTCCTGAAATAGTTTGTTTTGAAAAACAAGAAGATTGGGGTGGTTTATGGAACTATAGTTGGAGAACCGGTTCAGATCAATACGGAGACCCAGTTCCAAACAGCATGTATAGATATCTTTGGTCAAATGGTCCTAAAGAATGTTTGGAGTTTGCTGACTACTCATTTGATGAACATTTTGGAAAACCAATACCATCATTCCCACCAAGGGAAGTTTTACATGATTATATAATTGGAAGAGTAAGCAAAGGAAATTTAAGAAATAAAATTAAGTTTAATACAAGAGTTGTAAATACAATATTTAAAGATCAAAAATTTGAGATTACTTATCAAGACAAAGTAAATAATAAAATTTTAACAGACAATTTTGATTTTGTAGTTGTTTCCACTGGACATTTTTCTGTTCCATTTATTCCAGAATATGAGGGAATGAAATCATTTCCAGGTAGAATTATGCATTCACACGATTTTAGGGACGCTGAAGAATTTAGAAATAAAAATGTAATTGTTTTAGGAAGTAGTTACTCCGCTGAGGATATTGCGCTTCAGTGTAACAAGTATGGGTCAAAAAGCGTAACAATAGGTTACAGGCATAACCCTATGGGTTTTAAGTGGCCCAAAGGTATGAAAGAAGTGCACTATCTGGATAGATTAGAGGGTAAAAAAGCAATTTTTAAGGATGGTACTGAACAAGAAGCTGACGTTATAATTTTATGCACCGGCTATTTACATCATTTTCCATTTCTAGAAGAAAAACTACAATTAAAGACTGGTAACAGACTTTATCCTCCAAAATTATATAAAGGTGTTGTTTGGCAAGATAACCACCAACTTTTATATCTTGGAATGCAAGATCAGTTTCATACTTTTAATATGTTTGATTGTCAGGCTTGGTATGCTCGTGATGTAATAATGAATAAAATCAAAATACCAAATGATAAAGAGATTGATAATGATATAAATAAATGGGTTGCACTAGAGGAAAAGCTTGAAAATCCTGATCAAATGATTGATTTCCAAACAGAGTATACAAAAGAACTTCATGAAATGTCTGATTATCCTAATATTGATTTTGAATTAATTAGAAAACATTTTAAAGAATGGGAACACCACAAAGTAGAAGATATCTTAACTTATAGAAACAAATCTTTCTCATCACCAGTAACTGGATCAGTAGCACCAATCCATCATACGCCTTGGGCAAAAGCGATGGATGACTCGTCAAAAACTTTTTTAGATAAATAATCTCTAATTAATCAATACCAAGGTGTTTTTTTCTTTTTTGAACATAAGCTCTAATTAAATTATCAAATATTAAAGCTATAAACGCTACACAGATACCAAGTGTAAGTCCAATACCTGCACCTTTTTTATCTGATAATGCTTTTAAAATATATTGACCTAAATCTTCCGTCCCAATGAAAGCTCCAATAATTACCATAAACAATGCAAAAACTATTGTTTGGTTTATACCAAGCATCATATGAGGGAATGCTAAAGGGAATTCTATTTTAGTTAATCTTTGAAATTTATTTACACCTGACATAGTTGCTGCATCATGTAAGCCAGCTGGAACACTTCTTAGTCCCTCAATTGTATATCTAGTTGCAGGTATCGTAGCATAAACTATAACTGCTATTAAAACAGATGTATCAGTTATACCAAATAGCATCATAACTGGAATTAAATATACAAACGATGGAAATGTTTGAAAAATATCACACACTCCTAGCATAAAATTTGCTGAATGTTTGTTTTGGAAACATAAAGTTCCTACAGTAAATCCAATAATACAAGAAACAACAACTCCAAAAGTTGCCATATATGTAGTAACCAAAGCTCTATCCCACCATGGACTTAGGGCAATAAATAAAGTTAAACCACAAACCACTAAGGCTGAACGCACTCCACCAATTAAATATCCTGCACCAACTACTAAAACTATTGTAGCGATTGCGGGCATTCTTAAATATAGAGCCCTCATAGGTTGGAGCACATCTTTGATTAACCATGTGTTAAATGCTTTAATGTAAACAAAAAATGTATCGAAAATCCAATCTACCCCTTTGTTCCAAAAATCAGCAGTTGATATTCCTTTGTTATGTGGAATTTCAAATAAATAATTAAAAGTGTCTTTAAATATAAAAGTTCCAACATAAGCAAGTATTATTCCAATAAAAAATATACCTCCAAAAAATAAAAGGTTTTTATTTCTTTGATAGAATGTAAGATTGCCAAAATAATCTGTTTGCTTATTTGCCCATGCTAAAGACATTTTATCTAATAGGATTGCAATTAAACTTATACATAAGCCTGCCTCTAAAGCTAATCCAATATTTAATTGGTTTAGTGCTAATAATAAATTAAATCCTAAACCTTTTGCTCCAATAAAAGCTGAAATAACTGCCATCGAGAAACACACCATAATGACTTGATTTACTCCAATTAAAATATCTCTCCTAGCAGTTGGGATTAGTACTTTAAACATTAATTGAAAATTATTGCATCCACTCATTCTACCTGCTTCAATAACTTCTGGAGGCACCGCTCTCAAACCTAATAAAGTTAATAATATCATCGGTGGTATTGCCACAACCATAGTAATAATTACTGCAGCATGATCACCTACTCCAAAAAGAACTAATGCAGGAACCAATACAGCATATTGAGGCATTGTCTGCATTACTAATAATATTGGATATAGAGCCTTTTCGACACGTTTACTTTTAAAAGCTGCTATCCCTAAACCTAAACCAAAAATAAATGATAAAGGTGCTGCAACTAAAATAAAAGAAAGAGTTTGCATAGAAGGTTTCCACTGACCAAATACAGAAATATAAATCATTGTTAAACCCGCAAACAAAGCTAGACCTTTACCACTAAGCTTGTATGAAAGTAATGCTGCACCTGCTGCAACAATAGTCCAAGGTAATCCTGGTAGTTCAGCCCAAGGGTTTTTATCTATCCAATCCCAACTAGT
>CACNWC010000032.1 GCA_902624075.1 uncultured Pelagibacteraceae bacterium
AAAGCATCTATAACAGATGCGGTTCCTCTGTATAAAATAAAATCATTATTTTTAAAATCATATTCCAAATTATTATTTGATAATCTTATTTTTGAATTATCACCTTCTATTATTTGTTTAGCAAAATTGCTTTTTTTAAAAATTGGATGCATTCTAAAATTATATATAATTCTTTTATCAATGTTATTTAGACAATATTTAATAAATAAATGAATTTCACTTGGTATACCTTCGGGCATCACTAAAATTCTGATTTTTTTATTTATTTTCTTAATATTTTTTTTTTTAAATTCTTTTATTTTTCTGAATTTCAAAAAACCTGTGTTGTGAACACTTAATCTTCTTTTAAATCTCGAATTCAATATTTTTTTATTATGATTTCCAATTGTAAGAACCAGATCTGGTACGTAATTTTTATCAATATTTTGATAAATTGAATGCTGAAATTTTCTTAAAACACTAAATTGATAACCTACTCTATTTATTTTATCGTCAATATTTCTTACCTCATTACATACTAGTTTTTCATAAGGATTCCCCTCAAAAGTAAATAAAAAATTATTACATCTAATGTTTTTTAAAATTTTTTTAACTTTAAGAGAAATTCGCTGGTTTTCAACGGATCTCATTATGTTAGTTAGGTCTAAAATTTTTAATTTTCTATTAAATAACTGATAATAGAAACTTTTAAAAAATGTCAGAAAAAACATTTTTAATTCATCAAAAAAATCTGAGAATTTTGATAATATGATATAATTACCTTTTATGTTTTGTTTAATTTCTTTTTTATCAAATCCAATATGATCTATTAGTATAAACAAAACATCTTTATAACCAAGTTTTTCAGCTAATCTTCCAAAATAAAAATCATTATTATAATTTAAATGATCATAGGAAACGAAATGTGATAAAATAACATATTTAAAATTAACACCATTAGATAAATTAAAATCTTTTTTTGATGATAAAAATCTAAAAATATAATTAATGATCTTTTTAATAAAATTATATTTAATATGATTTCGAAAGAATATAGTTCTTGGTATATGAGGATTTAAATAAGGAATTCCAATCATTTCTTTAGATTTATTAATTCTTAAGAAATCATTTGAATGTTTATAAAATTCTTTTATCTTTTTAATTTTCAAACTATTTTTTTGAATTTTCTAGATTATAATTTGTAAGAATAAAGTCATCACCAGTGCCTAGCATATTATGAAGTTTATGATTTTGATCATTTGTCCAAACAATTGCTTCTGGATCTTCGTATAAAAAATCACAATTTTTACAATACTCAATTTTATCAAAATCTTTTTCATTATGAGCTTTTCTTAAATCTTCATAAGCTTTACCAAAATAAACTTCTTCAAAGCTACTTTTATCTAAATGACCTAAAATACTTTTTTCTTCATTGGGAGGCCCTAAAGTTTGACAGCATGGAACGATACTTCCTGTTCTACCTTCGGCTCCACCAGCTCTTACTGTTAACTCTGGCGCAAAAGGTCTTCCACATGATCTTCTATTTGTTTTTTGTCTTGGATTTATATTATCATGATTCCCACTCCAATTATGCATTTTCCATATATATCCAATACTTTGGACAGCATTAATTACGTTATGCTTGTAAAATTCAATTTCTTGTTCAACATTATTGTTATCAGTTATTAAATGATAAGTGCTTACCTGAGTATTTGCGCTTGAAGATTTAACGTAAGCTTTTAATTCTCTCAAATTATTTAAGATTAATTCGAAATTATCTACATTCATCCATTTTTTGTAAAGTTCTCTATTATAACCAATTACACTTATTCTTATGAAGTCAATACCCGCGTCAACAACGTTTTGCATAAACTTTCCGTTTAATCGTGCCCCATTACAATACATAAAACATTTTAAATTTCTTTTTTTCACAGCTTTAATATATTCGGGTAAATCTTTTGCCATAGTTGGTTCACCACTACCCTCGAGATTTATTTGTGGAGTTCCATGTTTAGGCACAATTTCGTCTAATATTCTCTCAAATTCTTTTAAAGGCATTTTTCTTGTAAAACTTTTACCTCTACCGGGATTTGTTTGAGGGCACATTTGACACGTATAGTTACAACCACCAAATACCTCCATCACCACTCTCTTTAAATCTACTTTTTTTTCTATCATGTTCAATTTTTGAACGTTATAAACCTAAGCTACCTAAGAGTAAATAAATAATTTTATTTTTCATAAATTATCTAAAAAATATATAATTATATGAATTTTTAAATGGATTTGAAAATTTAATGTGTTTTGATTGATCTTTTTTTAGAAGCTTAAAGTTGAATTTATTCATTATATCCTCTGTATCTTTAAATTGCTTTAGATAGTTTTCATTTATTTCAACTAAAATGCTTTTAAGATTTTGGTTTTTTAAAACCTCATCTGCACTATTTAATATATAGTGCTCTAATCCATCAACGTCAATTTTTATATAATTTGGTACCTCAAAATCCAAAGTTTTAATTAAATAGTTAATACTAAATCCGTATACTTTATAGTTATTTTTAACATTTAATTTCTTTCCTTCAAAATTTATATCTTTACCAAAAGAGTGTAGAGCACCACCTTCTCTAAAATCACTTTCCATCATTAATTGATAACCTTTGTCCGTATCTGATAATGGAAACTGATTAATGTATATCTTATTTTGAAGTTCATTAATATCTACATTTCTACTCAACACTCTAAGATTACTTGTTGATGGTTCAAATGAATGAATTTTTATATTTTCATGCTTAAGAGCTGAGTAAATTGAATAAAGTCCAATATTTGATCCAATATCCCAAAAAATAATTTCTTTGTCCCTACTAAAACTATCAATCCATTCTAATGTTTCTGGTTCTTTTGTAAAAAAAGTTTTTACTCTATAATCGGTTAATTGGTTTGGAATAAAAAATTTTACTTTTTTTTCTAAAACTGAGATCGATTTAT
>CACNWC010000033.1 GCA_902624075.1 uncultured Pelagibacteraceae bacterium
TGTATTCATTTTGCTCTACCTCTAAAAGATCAGAACGATTATTTTTTTTGTAAATTTCAATTGATTCGGTTCTTTGCTTAACCATTTTTTTAAATAGTTTTTTTATGTCCTCGTCATCAGTTTCTTTTTTGTTTGGTCCAGACCTATTTAATATATCAAGATCCTTTATTGATGATAAAATTAACCTATAAGTTGATATTTTTGTTTTATCTTTTGATTTTAAAGCATTTTTATATTCAGTTTCAATTGTTTCTCTTAAGGACATAATTTTTTAATCTACTGTAATGAAAAAATCTTTCAAAAGAAAAATTGTTTTTTTACAATTTTATAATACATCTCTGTTGCGATAATAATGCATTTATTGTATTAACCTTTAACTTATGAGTTGTAATTGATCAAAAAACCAAAAAAAACTGACTCAAAAAATTCAAAAATAAATACAGGTGTTTTAGTTCTTGAAAATAAGAAGGTTTTTAAGGGTATAGGTATTGGTTACCAAGGTTATGCGACTGGAGAAGTTTGCTTTAATACTTCCTTAACTGGATACCAAGAAATTATTTCTGATCCCTCTTATGCAGGTCAGATTATTAACTTTACATTCCCACATATTGGAAATGTTGGAACTAACAAAGAAGATGTTGAGTCTGACAAAATCTGGACAAGGGGCGTAATCTTTAATTCTGAAATAACCTCTCCTTCAAATTATAGAGCATTTTTAAATTTAGATGTCTGGCTCAAAAAAAATAAAATCGTAGGAATTACAGGACTGGATACTAGAAGTTTAACAAACTTTATTAGAGATAAAGGAGCGCCAAAAGGAACAATTTCTTATTCAAAAAATGGAAAATTTAATTTAAATAAATTAACAAACTTAACCATTAAATGGAGTGGATTAAAAAATCTCGATCTTGCAAAAACAGTATCAACCTCTAAAAACTATATTTGGAAGGGATTTAAAACTTGGAAGAAAGAAAAAGGATATAAAAAAAATAAAAAAAATTCTTTCCATGTTGTAGCAATTGATTATGGAATAAAAAAAAATATTTTAAGATATTTTTCAGACTTTAAATGTAAAGTAACAGTCGTCTCTTGCAACACTTCTGCAGAAAAAATATTGGATCTTAAACCACATGGAGTATTTTTGTCTAATGGCCCTGGTGATCCAGCTGCAACAGGAAAATATGCAATAGAAATACTTAATAAATTGATTAAAAAAAATTTACCTATCTTTGGAATTTGCTTAGGTCATCAAATTTTAGCATTAACATTGGGTGGTAAAACAAAAAAAATGAAGTTGGGACATAGAGGTGCAAACCATCCTGTTAAAAATTTAATCCATGATAAAGTTGAAATCACTAGTCAAAATCATGGTTTCGTAGTAGTTGAAGAGACTTTACCAAAAAAAATTGAAGTAACTCATAAATCTCTTTTCGATGATACTATTGAGGGAATAAGACTTAAAAACAAACCGATATTTTCAGTGCAATATCATCCAGAATCAAACCCTGGACCACAGGATAGCGTCTACTTGTTCCAAGAATTTATTAACAACATGAAGAAAAATGCCAAAAAGAAGAGATATTAAAAAAATATTAGTTGTAGGAGCTGGACCCATCATCATTGGCCAAGCATGTGAATTTGATTACTCAGGCACACAAGCCTGCAAGGCTTTAAAAGATGAAGGTTTCAAAGTAATTTTGATAAACTCAAATCCTGCAACTATTATGACTGATCCAGATGTTGCAGATAAAACTTATATAGAACCTATCACGCTAGATGTTTTAGAAAAAATTATTAAAAAAGAAAAACCAAATGCAATTTTACCAACTATGGGTGGTCAAACTGCACTTAATATAGCAATGGAAGCTGAAAAAAAAGGAATTCTCAAGAAATATAAAATTGAATTAATCGGAGCAAATTCAAAAGCTATTTCTAATGCTGAAGACAGAAAGAAGTTTAGAAAAAATATGATTGATATTGGTTTAGATTTGCCTAAATCTGAGATTCTCAATAATAATAATCAAGCATCAAAAGTATTAAAAAAGATTGGTTTACCTGCAATTATTAGGCCCGCTTTTACACTTGGAGGACTAGGAGGCGGAATAGCCAAAACAAAAAAAGATTATTTCAAAATTGTTAAAAATGGATTGCGTGAGTCACCGGTAAGCCAAGTACTCGTTGAAGAATGTTTAGAGGGATGGAAAGAATTTGAAATGGAAGTTGTTAGAGATAAAAAAGACAATTGTATTATTATTTGTTCAATTGAGAACATTGACCCTATGGGAGTTCATACTGGTGATTCTATAACAGTTGCTCCTGCACTAACTCTTACAGATAAAGAATATCAGGTAATGCGAAATGCATCTATTGCTTGTTTAAGAAAAATTGGGGTTGAAACTGGTGGCTCAAACGTTCAATTCGCCATTAATCCTAAAAATGGTCGTTTAATATTTCCAATTAATAATATTTCTGGACAACCCATTGCATTAGGTGGAAGAATAATAGAAAAAAGCGATTTTCTCGCAAAATATATTAATTCTCCTGAAACTTCTTTTTTCAAAAAAGGTTCTAACTTGTATAATTTAGATTTAGCTAGAACGTTATCAAATAAAGTCGAAAATATTTTTTTAGTTGAAGGTTATATGGATGTAGTTGGTTTAAGTAAAAATGGAATTGAAAATGCAGTTGCGAATTTAGGTACATCTTTGACAGATAAACAAATATATACTTTGAATCAGTTTTTTAATGATATTATTATATGCTTTGATGGTGATGACAGTGGCTATAAAGCTGCATTAAGAGCTGCAGAAAATTCAATAAAAGATTTAAAACCAGAAAAACAAATTTCATTTTTATTTTTACCCAACAAAGAAGATCCAGATAGTTTTGTTAATAAAAATGGAAAAAATTATTTTTTAGATTTTTCGAAAAAA
>CACNWC010000034.1 GCA_902624075.1 uncultured Pelagibacteraceae bacterium
CTTATAAACTTCCAAAATCTATCTTCTTCTGAGGTAATTATATTTAGCAATTTTCTTTTTTTATATTTTTTATTACCAACAAAATTAATCTCTTTAATAAATGCTTTTTTACCCAAATCAATTTTAAATACTAAATCAACAGTGTTATTAGAATTATCTTTTTTTAATAATTCGACCTTAGAAAAGTAATAACCAATTTCTTGAATTAAATTTTTGATGTTATTGATATCATATTCTAATTTATTTTCTATAAATGGATTTTTTTCTTTTGTTGAAATAACTTTTTCAAGTTCTTTTTTTAAGTCTTTATTTTTAATTCCTTGGATAACTAAATTTTGTACAATAGGGTTTTCTACTACATCAATTATTAGAATTGAATTCTCAAACTTTAAACTCACATTTTTAAAAAACTGGGTATCATAAAGTTCCTTAAATATGTTGTTTAAATCTTCAGTGGTTAAATTATCACCTTTTGAAACACCGCTAAAAATTTTTATTGTTTCACTATTAACTCTATTATTTCCTGTAATTTTAAAATCTTTAAGTATTTCAGCGTTTAAATTACTTATAACTAAAAATATAAATAAGAAAACTGATAAGCTGAATTTAAAAATTAGTTTTATCATGAGGACCTTTTATACACTATAGAATTAATTTTCAAACGAACGAATTTGTTCAAATCAGTGATATTTTTCAAATTTTTGGGTAAAATTTTTTTATATTTTGTAAAATCTTTAAATCTAATAATCTTATTTATAAAAGGTATTATTTGATTAAATTTTATCTTTTTTTCTAAAAACAATTTTACAATCTCATCATTTGCGGTAATTAATATTGTCTCGAACAATGAACTTTTTTTTGGCATTAAATTCAAAATTTTTAAAGAATCAAATTTATTTAAGTCGGGTGGAGAAAAATTTAAATTATTTAATTTTTTAAAATCTAAATTTTTAGATTTTAATATTTTGTTTTTATTATAAAAGTTTATAGCATTAAAGATTGGTATCTTCATCGAGGTGTCATGAATTAATAATTTTGTAATCCCATTATTAAATTTAATTATTGCATGAACGTATGATTTTGGGTGAACTAAAATATTAATTCTATTATAAGGAATATCAAAAATATTTTTAGCTTCAATAACTTCAAAAACTTTATTCATTAAAGTTGAAGAATCTATGGTTATTTTTTTTCCCATCTTCCAATTAGGATGATTGAGTGCATTTTTAATTGATATATTAGAAAATTTTATTTTAGGTAAGTTTAAAAAAGGACCGCCAGAGGCTGTTAGAAAAATTTTATCTATTTTTAAAAGTTCATCTTCATTAAGCAAAGACCAAATTGAAAAATGTTCAGAATCGACTGGAATAAAATTAGTTTTATATTTTGTCATTTCTTTTTTAATTAAACTCCATCCGCAAATGATTGCTTCTTTATTTGCTATTAAAATATTTTTTGTAAATCTAATTGAATTTAAAGTAGGCCCAAGTCCATCAAGACCTGTAATGGAGCTCATTATAAAATCATTCTTTTTTTTAAATATTTTTCTTAAACTTTCATAATTGTTAAAAATATTATATTTTTTTTTAAATTTTTTTTTCTTAATTAAATTAAAACAATTTTTGTCAGTTATTATTAAATTCTTTACATTAAAGTATTCAGCTTGTTTTATTAATTCTTTATAATTTTTGTTGGCTGTTAAAAGAGTAATTTGGTAATCTTTTTTATCTTTTTTAATAATTTCAATTAATGTTTTTCCAATAGAACCTGTCGAGCCTAATATTGCAATTTTTTTCTTCATTTATTAATAATAATTGATAGTAAAAATTAAATAAGCAAAAGGTACAGAATAAATTATTCCATCCATTCTATCTAGAAATCCTCCATGGCCCGGTAATAATTTTCCAGTATCTTTTATTTTGGCTTTTCTCTTGAAATATGAAATTGTTAAATCACCAACTTGACTAATAGTTGATATTGAAAAGATTATTATAAAAATTGATAAATCATAATTAATTCCAATTTTTTCAAAACCTTTAAAAAAATATAGCATTGAAAAATTTATATGAGATGAATATTCAATAAAAATCAAACCTCCTACAAAAGAAAAGATAAAACTTCCAAAAACTCCCGCATAGGTTTTGTTAGGGCTTATTTTTGTTAATTTTGGACCTTTAAATGTTTTTCCAAAAAAAAACCCTCCAACATCAGTTAAAACTGATATTAGAATAACAAAAAGAAAAAATACAATACCTTTTTCT